>JBBSDH010000186.1:0-8917 GCA_038249605.1 Chitinophagales bacterium
ATGATCCAGTCGTCGACCAAGAGGCTGAAAAGCGTAGCCTCGGGCATGATGGTCCAGCGCCCGGTTTCGTACCTGCTTAAGTAACCAAGGTCGGCGCTGTATCCATTTTCTGCACGAAGGTCCGGATTGCCCAGTGTACGCCAGTAAAGGTCGTTGAAGGTAGGCAGGTTGAAATTGCGCGAAGCGTGAAAACGAAGCTGCTGGTTGTTTTTTAGTTGCTTTTCAGCACCAAAAGACCAGGTAGTGGGTGTATTTTGGGTATTTGTGACCCATTCTTTCCGAATTTGAGTTGAAACCGTCCAGCCATTGTTTTGATATTCCACTGAGCCAAAAGCGGCCAAACGCATTTGATCAACCCAAACCATACTGTCGCTGTACCCATCGGAGCGTGCTTGTTGCCACCAGCCCTGTACGCCGGATCGAACGAACCATTTTTTACCCCATACAGTACTGTATTGGCTCAAAGCCTGGGCCGTACGCGCTCTGCTTTTTTCTTCGGCGTTGTTAAGGTAGAATAAGATTGTTTCATCCGTCCACGCCACACGGTGGTACCACCTTGCGCCATTTTTGTTGTTTTGCTCCCATCCAGCAACAAAACGTGTTGCACGGTCGTCCTGCCAGGTATCCTGAGCCGCAGCGGTCATGGGCGGCGGTATTTCACGGTGCGCCCGTTGGTGCCAAAAAGATGTTTTCAACAATTTGCCTGGAGCCGGCGACCAACTGTTGAACTGCTGCACATCGAACCGCTGCAAGGCATTGTTTTGCTGTGTAACTTCCGGAGCACCGGCAAGGGTAGTGTTTTGAAAAGGGAAATGATTTTCAGCCTTTTGGTATACCGCGCGCAAGGTGCTGTTCAATTTTTCTCCTCCCCAAGAGGAGGTTAAGGATTGCTCCATCCTGCCGAAACTGCCCATGGCTGCCACAGCTTGTCCAGAAAAACCGGCAGACGCATTTTCGTCGGCGTCAACCAGCAAGGCACCGCCCATGGCGCCGCTGCTTTGCGCAGCACTCTGACCACCGTAACGCAGCACCACACGATCGCCGGTCCAAAGTGGAAGGAGTGAGGCATCCACAACGCCGTTCATGCTGTTTTGAAGGTTGATGCCTTGCCAGATCACGGGGGTACGGGAAGGTCCTGCTCCACGTGCGGACACGGTGCTGAGACCACCGGGCGACTGGGTTCGCATGAGCAACGCGTTGTCCCACGAAAGTCTGTCAGCAAGGCTTATGGCGCCTGCAAAGGGCAAGGAATCGGCTTTCCAAACGGCAAACCCCGTTCTTTCGAATTTTGCGTCGATCACGGTTGCAGAAGGCAACATCTGCACAGAATCCTGTTGCGCCATCAAAGGCTGTTGAACCACCCAAAGGGCATACAACAGGGTAATCAAAAGGCGCATGGAATCTAGTTTAAATTGAACCGTATACCACCCTGAAAATGCTGATCAAAATTCGCAGCAGCGCACAATCTCCTCATAATCGGGGCGATCCCAGGCATGTTGATGGATAAAGGAATTGATGATTTCGCCCCGGTGAAGGACAAAAACGCCGGGCATTTGAAAACCGTCGCCTATTTCTTCGCTGTGGTAATCGAAACCACGGCCCTCTGCCACGCCTGCCTGGAAACCACGGATCCAATTCATCAGGCCGAACAATTGTGAGGGATTGCCTTTGGTTAACCCAAAAGCGCGGTAAAATTGTTTCTCCGGATCGGAGATGTGATCGATGGGAAACAATTTGAAGCGCTTGAAGAACTTTTCGGCGACCTGTGGACTCGGGGCCATATGGACCATAACAATCCGGACACCCTGACTCTCGATGGATTTACGCCGCTTGGCGATGTCGTCGATGGCTTCGCGACAGAAAGAACATCCAAAATGCCGTAAAAAGACCAGCATCACGGGTTGTTGGTTGCTTAGACCAGTCAGGGTCTCTCTGCTACCAATGATAACCATTTCATTCCAGAACGACGTGGGTATATAGGTGGACACGATTTGCACTACAGATTTTCAACAGACAACCTGTTGTTGGATGAAAATGTTCTAAAAATTGTCACAAAGTGTAAAATGGATGCAAATAGGCACTTTGCCCATTTGCATCCACGCTTTTGTTTGTTAAATTACATTCATGGCGTTAAGCGCCTCCACAACTTCGCGAACTGACTCGGCCGATTGGTGCAGCGACTCGAGTTCTTCTTTTTTCAAACGAAGTTTGACAATTTCCGTGATGCCTTTGCGGCCGAGTTTGACCGGAGCGCCCACAAAAATATCTTTCAGTTTGTATTGGCCATTGAGCCGAACGCAACAGGGAAGGATGCGTTTTTCATCCTTTAGAATGGAAACGGCCATTTGTGCTGCGGCTGCGCCTGGTGCATACCATGCCGAAGTGCCCATCAGGTTTACCAATTCTCCGCCGCCAAATTTGGTGCGTTCAATGATGGCGTCAAGTTTTTCCCTTTTCATCAGTTCGGTTACCGGAATGCCGCTTACGGTGGTGTAGCGTGGCAGGGGAACCATGGTATCGCCGTGACCACCCATGAGCATGGCCTGGATGTCCTTGGGCGAACAATTGAGTTCTTCGGCGAGGAAAGCGCGGTAGCGTGCTGTGTCGAGCACGCCAGCCATACCGATCACACGTTTGTCACTAAGTCCCGAAGCTTTCCAAACGGCATAGGTCATCACGTCGAGTGGATTAGAAACTACGATGATGATGGGATTTTTGGTGTATTTCAGGATATTTTGCGTTACCGAAACCACAATTTTGGCATTGGTCGAAATCAGGTCGTCGCGGCTCATGCCCGGTTTGCGGGGAATACCGGCAGTGATGATGACGATGTCGGAATTGGCGGTAAGTTCGTAGTTGTCGCCACCCGTTACGCGGGTGGAATAACCGTCGATGGGAGCTTGCTGCCAGGTATCGAGGGCTTTGCCCTTGGCCAGGTTGCCCTGGATGTCGATCAATACAACTTCGTTGCAAATGTCTTCGTGGGCCAATACGTTGGCACAGGTCGCACCCACGTTTCCGGCGCCGACGATGGTAACTTTACTCATTGGTTATGGCAATTTAGATGTTGGATAAAGCGGTTGCTTTGCGCACGCAAAATTAGGTCAAAAAAACCTCCCAACCCATCATTTGGTGGGGTTTTTAAAGCAGCATCAGCCTTTTTTTAAAAAAAAGTTCAATTTGGGATAACGAGGGTATTGTTGCTGATCGAATAGCCTGAAAAGTTACCGTACCCCTTGAGCACATTGTTGTAAACGGCATCGGGATCGTTCAGTGGCACGTTTGCGCCCTGGCGGGCCAACGAAAGGTGGTATTTGTAAAAATCCTCGGAAAGTGTACGCCATTCCACAAACAAACGTCGGGGCTGTTCAAGGGTTTCCTTGTAAGGGATCAAGACTTCTATGTTAAGCATTCGGTTGTTGCCATCCCACATGTTTTCATTGATCAAAACAACCGGTTCCACCAGGTTGTGCAGCAGAGAAGACGTGCGGCCGTCGGCAAAAAAATAAGTGCTATCCGTTTTGTAGATGTGATCGTATACAGGTTCTCCGTTGACGAGTTCGAATACATCGGTTTCGTGGCGCAACTTAAAAGCAAAGTAACGTTTTTCTTTGGGCATACGTTCGACATGCAGGACAATCGGCAATCGCAGCGCTTTTCTACCGTCCTCCAAATCCACAATTTTGATTTGATCGGGCTGAATTACCATGGGAACTAACCCGGAATGTATCGGCACATAACTTGTTGCTTCGATTGTTTCCATACCAGGTATACGAACTACCAGGGAATAAGATTTGCCGGTTTCGGCCAAATCGCGGCTTTCCCAATACAGCCCACCCTGCTCATCGTAAACCGGCCTTAACTTATCTAAAAACTGACCGCCTGTTGAAATGGAAACATCGGCTTTAATCGGTGTTTCAGGCTCGCCGGAAGCATAAACGGGCTGGCTGATGGTAACCCGAACATCGACCGGTTTTCCATCGGTAAAATGACTGACGGCAACAATTCTTGGATCTTCATCGGGCAAATCGATGAATACCTCGCTGGCACAGCGCATCATCAGCACAAAAAGAGCTGTGCCGAAAAATACCATTCTAAAGTAACGCATACCAGAGGTGAATGATCTTGTTAAAACAAGGTGCAAGTTAAGGTTTTGTGTAAACAATAGCCAGCACAACCTATGCCATACCACACTTAAAACTTGACTTCGTATCTAAAGGAGGGTAAAATAGGCAAAAGAGTGTATTGAATGGCCTTGCCAGGCACGCCGCTTCCCGCATCCACAAACAAAAAGAAAGGATTAGCCCGGTTGTAAAGATTGTACACACCGAGCTGAACGCCATGATCTGATTTGCCGACGCGGTAGGTGGCATTCAATCCCAGATCCAAACGGTGGTAAGCCGGCAAACGGTAACCATTAACCTCGGTGTAAACATACACGTTGCGACTGGCCTGGCTGCCGGGCGAGTTGTGTTCGTATTTCACGCCGGCCAAAGTTATGGGGTTTCCAGTGGCAATGGTCCAGGCAGCGTCGGCCGTCAGCCAAGGCAGAAGTCGTTGATGCACATTCAGTTTCAGGTCGTGCCTTCGGTCGAATCGGAAAGGAAACCACTTTCCGGAATTGATTTCATTGAACTGCCGGTCGGCCGAAGAAAGGGCATAAGAAATACCTACATTGGTTCTGCCCATGTTTTTTTCCAAAAGGAACTCAATACCGCGAGCGCGCCCCTGACCAACGGCAATCCTGTCCTCCCAACCGATAGCGTCTTCCACGCCGCCGGTATACAAGGCATCGTTGGTAGTCAGGAAACTTAATACCGTTTCCAGTTCTTTGTAATAACCTTCTATTTGACAGTACCAGCTGCCACGTCGCCACCCTATGCCTGTCGACAATTGCCAGGCAATTTCGGGCGGAACCTTGGCGGTGGTAGGCACCCACAATTCGAAAGGCAAACTGATGTTGAAAGAACCGATCTGGTGCAGGTTTTGTACCGATCGATGGTACCCTCCCCATTGGCTCCAGCCTCTTGGCCCTGTGCGCTGTATCCGCAAACGTGGTTGCAAGTTGCGGTAGGCCTGGTTGCGTATTTGAAAACCTACAGCGTTCAATCCGACATCAAGCCGGTAATTTTTTCCAATACGCCACTCGGCGTCTATGTAAATTTCCGATTCGTCGGATACGAGTTTTTCGTTGTTGCGCAGCACCTTTGCCAGCGAGTCGATGGATGGCGTTGTTTGCCCGGGTATGAGGAAGTTCACCGACAAAGCTCCGGGTTGAAAATTGTGCAACGTATAAGCCAGTCCCCACCGCAGGGTTAACTTCTCGTTGGGGTAGTACGTGAAGTCGGTTTTCCCCGACCAGTCGCTGATCAGTGTCTGGTAAATTTGTCCAAAGTTCGACAAAACACTTACCTGACCATTGGGAACATATTCGGTAGAATTAAACGACAATTGACTTTGATACAGGAATGAACTGTACCGCAAGATGGTGTTCAAAAAGAGTTTGGGCGATATCAAGTGGTTCCAGCGCAAGGCAGCAATGGAATTACCCCAATTGGAAGAAAACGCATTTTTATCGAGCAACAACCCATTGGATGTATTGTATACCTGTTGAAATTGATCGGAAAACTTATCGCCTCCGTGGTAAAAGCTGAAATACAATTTATCTTTTTCCGAAAAAAGGTAATTGTACTTCACATTGACATCGTAAAAACGGTAAACCACCTTGTCGCCGCTGAATGTCAACAAATTATCCCTTTTGCTGAAGTAGTTCACCCACGGGCCCAAAAAGGTTGTCCTTGCCCCCACCAGAAACGAACTTTTATCCAGCTTCAAAGGTCCTTCAGCCGTTACCGATGCAGCAAATAACCCTGTAGAAACAGTCCCTTTGTATTCCTTAAAATTACCGTCACGGGTCCTGATATCAAACACAGACGATGTTCTTCCGCCATATCGGGCAGGGAAATCGCCTTTCCACAAGCGGGCATTGCTCACCGTACCCGGGTTAAAAATGGAAAACAAACCCAAGGCATGGCTCGGATTGTAAACAGGTACATCATCGAGCAAAATCAGGTTTTGGTCGGAATTACCTCCGCGAATGTGCAGCCCCCCCAGCCCGTCCACGCCGGTTTGCACGCCGGGCTGCAAAGCTGCAAGGCGCATAAGATCCGCTTCGCCACCGGGCATGGGGATATGGCGCATGGATGAAAGTGGCAGGTTCGGACGGTTTTCATCGGCAGCTACGTTGGACGTAGTGCTGGGCAAGGCGGAAATCACAACTTCCGGCAGCTCAACATTGGGAATGAGCTTCAGGGTAACGCGGCGGTCAGATGTCAGGTTGACATTCGCGACAAGCATCTTGTAACCAATGTAGATCACGGCAACCTGGTATTCGCCTTCGTCGAGCGAAAGGCTGAAAAATCCGAACTCATTGCTGATGGCTGTATGACTTTTTTCACCCTGAACGCGAATGCTTGCGCCGATGAGCCGTTCACCCGTTTCTTCGTCCTGAATGTAACCGTTGAAGGTAAAACGCGAAGATTTTCTAAAAAACACCACCTGTCCATTGGTCCATTGGTAGGAAACCGGAGCGCAGGCACTGATTCTGTCGAGCAAAGAGCTCAAACGCTCACCATCCGTTTGTATGGTGATGGTAGGACAACTTTTAAAAAAACGGTCGCTGAAAACGATGTTCGTACCTGTCTGCCGACTTAGGGCTACCAATGCGTCGGCTGGTTTGCAGTTGATACAGGTAAACCGGACTACATCAGACAAAGGCTGTTGTGCAAAAGTTGCGACGTTTTGCGCAAAGATGCTCAATAAAAGCAGCAACAGCCAGCGTAATGTCATTTGAATCCCGCTTGGTTAAATCCCGAATAAATTCAAAAGGAAAGCGGTGTAAGATACGGCATTCTGCGATCGGCCACCCGATTAATTGCAGGAACCGCCTAAAAGACGGTATTGGCCCTGGCTTGTTTTTTTCACCTGAAGGCCGTAAGTCAGCGCAAGGGTGGCAAGAACCCCGTCGATTGTTTGGGTGGTAAGCGGCGCAGTATGCAGGCAACCGGCCAGACGGGTGTTTTCGAGTACGATGGAAACTTCGTAATGTTTTTCAAGATCTTCCAAAACGCGTGTCAAAGGCATGCGTACAAACTCCAATCCTCCGCTTTGCCAGGAAAGCTCATTGAGTGTTATCAGGTTTCTAACCACAAAAGGTTTGTTTTCTCCTTGAAATTCGGCTGCCTGGTAAGCGTTCAGCACCACATCGCGGTCGCTGCCGCCAGGTTGAAAACGCACTTTGCCGCTTCTTACCAGCACCGAAGGGCCTGACTCCTGGGCATTGACGGCAAACTGGGTGCCAATCACTTCTACCTTGCCGTTGTGCGGCAGTTGAACCACAAAAGGATGTCTTGCGTCGTGTTTGACATCGAAATAAACTTCGCCTACGATGCTTACTGTTCGTTTGTTTCCTGTAAAAGTTTCCGGGTAGGATATGGATGCATGCCGCCGGAGCCACACCTTGGTGCCGTCGGGAAGATCAAGTTGACGAACGGCTTCATCATGTACGGCAATAGTGTGCATGACTGGATGGGGGTATGTTGTCCGGTAAGCCCACACAGCGCCGCCCAAAACAACGATGGCCGCAACCGCGCGAAGCCATCGGAGTACAAGTGGACGCATAAAAACTGTTGTGGTTTGTGGTGTGTTGTGGAGCCTGTCCTGAACTGCCTGATAATCGGCGTTGATGTCAACGTTGAAAGGCAAGGATGTTGGCTCGGTACTGTTTTCCCAAATGGCTTGATAGGCCTCGGCAGTTCGGACATTTTCAGGGGAAGCCTCCAGCCATGCATGGAGCAAAGCGGTTTCTTCGCGATTGATTTCGCCCGACCACTGCTTGGTCAACAAAAGGATGTATTGGTTCTCTTGCATGGTTTGCTCCCTTATCCCCTAGGTTGACGGGGAGGTTTGGGTGAAATACGTTTTGGGGTTTAATGTTGTTTGATGGTATAAGGACAATCAACTCCGACGCTTCCCCTATGCATGAGAAGCTATTTTTAGCAGTAAAATGACAACCGGCGACAAATGGGGGTGCCGGCGCAGGGTTTCACGCAGCGATTTCATGGCTTTGGTTATTTGATTTTCAATGGTTTTGACCGAAATGCCCAGCTTTTCAGCAATTTCCTTGTGCGACATGTTATCGAACCTGCTCAGGCAAAAAACCAGACGACATTTTTCCGGCAGGGCATCGATGGCTAAGCGCAGTGCGTGTTCCCTGTTTTCTGTTGTTTCGTGCAAGGCCAGCTCACTTTCGGTATCCTCTCCTACCTCCACCCACGATTGAGCATCATCTTCAAGTACGATGCGTTTGCTCGTTTTGATGTGGTTAAGGGCGCGGTTCACGGCTGCTTTTCGCAGGTAAGCACGCAGGGAGGTGTGGATGTCCAGCGTTTCACGTTTGTTCCAGAGTTCGACAAAAACTTCCTGTGCGATGTCTTTACAAGTGTCCTCGTCTTTGATCAATCGGTAAACGTCGGACAGCAAATGTTTGTAATGCAGTTCAAAAAGCTGACGCAATGCCCCCGGCTCGCCGCGTTTCAGCGCGGCGACAGGCTCCTGTTCTTCATTAAGAGTAGGTTTGGACATTGTTTAAAATAAAAAATTTTATTCGGCTGATGCAAATTTGTTAGGTCCCAAAAAGAATTAAATTTAACAAGTAAAACCTTAAAAAAAATAATATTTTGAATCTAAGCCAAATTAGCAGTTATTGCATGCATGCTTTGTTGTTCTTCCTTCAAAAAAAAATCAGGTGGCATAGGGGTTTTCATCTTCGGCCTTGTCTAATGTATTGTAAAGTGACAAACATCACAAAGACTATGACGCACATGGACTCGAATGCTACGATAACCGCCTTGAACAT
>JBBSDH010000187.1:0-8792 GCA_038249605.1 Chitinophagales bacterium
GTGCCTACCAAAGACCACCTTTTCCGGCGGCCTTTGGTGGGCACAGAGAGATTCGAACTCCCGACATTCCCGACTTTTGGGTCGGGACGATCTGTACCAACTGAACTAGGCGTACCCAGGTGAATTTGTAAAAAAAGACCACCTTTTCCGGCGGCCTTTGGTGGGCACAGAGAGATTCGAACTCCCGACATCCTGCTTGTAAGGCAGGCGCTCTGAACCAACTGAGCTATGCGCCCTTTTTAGAAGCGGATGCAAAGATAGGGCGCATCAATTTATTCCACCAAATGTTTTTCAAAAAAATTAATCACTTTTTTTTGCTTTATCTTTGGCGTGCATCTAAACGCCACAGAATCAATGCATCTGACCGCCCCCACGATTGTCTTATTTCTTTCCCTTCTTATCCAACTCGCCTGTACCAACCCGGCGCCTTCTGTTTCTTCGACCATTGCGACCGATACCCTCGAGCCAGAAGATGTGCTTATTCTTTGGCAAAGTTACATCGATCAAGACCAGTACGACTCTGCACGCATCCTGAGTACTGGGAAGGTTTTGCCCTTCATCTCCTTTCTGGAGTCCATTACCTTCAGTACCGATTCTACTGAACCTGTATCCTTAACACTGTTGCGCAACCTTATTTGCGACATCCATGGCGACTCTGCCGTATGCCGCTACATGACCAAAGATGAAATCGGACAGGATGTGCCCGATACGGTGATGCTCCGTCGTGTGAACGGTCGTTGGCTGGTAAACAGGGTATTCGAAAAAGGTGAAGCACCTACCGATAGTCTGCTGCAAGGCAAGGAAATGCCTTTCCCGGGCGAAAATGAAGACGAAGAATATCAGTAGTCGGTGGCCGCAGATAAGTTAAAAAAATCATAAACCACCAACCGCGATCAACATGGATGGTGAAGTGTATGTTTTTAAAATATACATTCATATACTCTTTTCTCCTGCCATGAAATTTCCACTTTTGTTGCTTCTTTTGTCGATTCGTTTGGCCATATTTGCTCAAACGCCTACACCTTCGTCGGTAAAACCACCCTCCCACGATCGCTGGGATGCTTTGTTGAAAAAAAATGTGCGCGAAGACGGCCGGGTGGATTACCGGGGCTTCCAGCGCGACAGCCAGGAACTCAACCGTTACCTTAAAACGCTCGAAACCACCCCACCCGATCCCAAAATCTGGTCGGCCGATGAGCAAATGGCTTATTGGATCAATGCCTACAATGCCTACACCATTCAACTGGTGATACGTCATTACCCGGTGAAAAGCATCAAAGACATCAAACACGGCGTAACATTTGTCAATACCGTTTGGGACATCAAATTCATCCGCATCGGTGGCAAATCTTACGACCTTAACAACATCGAACACGGCATACTCCGCAAGGATTTTAAAGATGCACGAATCCACGCCGCCTTAAATTGCGCCTCGGTGTCGTGCCCTCCTCTGAGCCGCCAAGCCTATACCGCCGCCAAACTCGACAAACAACTCGACGCCGTCATGCGCAGCTTCGTGAACGACCCAGTACGCAACCGCATCACCGCAGGCAAAGCCGAAGTTTCGGAAATATTCAAATGGTTCGATGGCGATTTTACGCGCGACGCCGGCTCTGTGAAAGCATTCATCAACCGGTACGCCAAAACGCCTATTGGCGATAAAACTCCGCTGAACTACATGTCGTACGATTGGAAATTGAACGAGTAGGTAGCAGTTCGGCCAAGTTCGGTGATACACACAGGCGTGTAGTCGCCCGGGTGAGAAAATAAAATACCCCAACCGTCACCGACATATTCGTAAAAATCAATCTCCCCAACCGTAGTTTGGGCCTTGAAATTGGGGGCGATGTCACCCAATCGTAAACGCATTTGGGATATTTTTGGAAAGGTTAATGTCGATGATCGGCATTTACAATCATACACTTTATATTGAAAGCTTACAACGTTCAACACCCGATTCAGCACGCCAAACCCAAAAATTGAGTTTTATTCATGCAAGTCAGGCATGGTTTTGTGAAATTTATATTAAATTTTTATGAAAACAGGATCATCATTTCAAGGATACTAAATCACAAAAAACTGATTTTTAGTTTTTTACAAATAAAATATGCTTTACTGCCCTGCCTAAAAAAAGAAAACCTGTCCTTTTTCGGATTGCCTTACCAACGCACTTTTGTACCATCAGATCTTTTCAACAGGTGCCAATACCCTCCGTAATTATTTTATACGGCCTATAGGGTAGAAATCGCCTCCCGCTGATTAGGTTTAGAATAATTTCAGGCTCAATTTCTGTGCTACCCGGGGCCCGTAAGGCGCCCCGGTTTTTTTACCTGGATTTTAATGGATTTTTTGGGATTGGGATTTTAATGGGATTGGTGGATTGGGATGATTGGATTGGATTTTAGGTCCCACGCTTCGATTGGATGACAGAATTTTTTTCAGAATATCTCAGTTTCATCAGGTTAATAATCAAATCGCTGTACCGGGAGGCGCTAACGCTTCCCGGTATTTTTTTTACCTGAACACATAATCCACACCCGTCACCTGGGTAAGCAAGGTTGCTGGCGCATCAAGTGCCACGGCATTGCCCTCAGGCAGGGGCGACACGGGCGAATGTTTGGCCAAGTAGTCTTTCAACACCATGTGCAGGGAATAGGGCATGTTTTTGGCTTCCTTCACATCGGTCATACGACAAAGCGTGGTGAGCGGATCGCCGTCGCGTTCGCAAGCTGCCACGGTGTACAGGCGTTCTTTGTCGAGCGGCGCACCATTTACGGTCACTTTTTGCACCCTTTTGCCTTGTTCGCCAAAAGCATTGAATTCCACGTACATGCCTTTGAATTTCACTACCCATCCGCCGAAACGTTTGGAAGCGTCTTTGGCAAACACGTTGTTCAGTTCTTTTTCGAGCCAGGTGAGCAACTGGGCGCCCGTAGCCTTACCTGTGCGCACGGGGGAATCCACGGGAAGCATGTCGAACAAAAAGCTTTCGGTGACGGGAATGTTGCCCGTGGCGTCGCGGGTACTGCACGGCGGACAAAACCTGAATCCGTTGGACAGCGCGATTTCCACACCCGTTTTCCACGACATGGCATCGATGATGAGGGTATCTATCGTGTTTTCAATCACAAAATAGCGGTACAACGGCACTTTGCTGTAACCGATCACCTTTTCAATTTCGGCTTTGTACGGTGCTTCAATTTCTTCCACGGTTTTTGCCATGGCCTTGTTCGCTTTGTATCGGGCAGGGTCCACCTCCATCAGTTCGTACGTATGGCCGGTCACCTTGCCGTCTTTCACGTTGATGTCGAGCCTGCCCACAAACGAGCCAAAAGCGCCCGGCTCCACCACTTTGGTGTACTTACACTGTATAGGTGTACGTACGCGTTCGTGGGTGTCGCCGCCAAAAATATAGTCCACGCCTTCACATTCGAGCAGGTTGCCGAGGGCTATTTGTTGCGATAGCCCCAGGTGCGATAGGATGATCACCATGTCGCACTGTTCCTGTTCGCGCAAAACCTGCACGTAATGGGCCAGGTTTTCTTCCGGTTTGGTGTAAATGATGCCTTTGGAATAGTTGGGCGATTGTCGCAGAGGCACCAGCGGATCGGTGTAGCCCAGGAAACCAATTTTAACGCCCAGCCTGGTCCAGGTTTGGTACGGCTGGAAAATGAGTTCGCCTTTTTTACCCTCGCCTAAGTCGTGGTACATGTTGGCACACACCTTGGGTGCATCGAGGCCGCCGAGCAAGGTTTGCATGTTCTTTTTGTAATACACCACCTCCCAGTTGCCGGGCAGGTAGAGGTCGTAACCCAAAGCGTTGAGGATGGGCGACATGGCAGTACCGGTAGTTTTTACCGACAAGGCGCTGCCCTGAAACATGTCACCGGTATCGACGATGTAGGTGTTTGGATTTTCCTTGCGCACTTCGTTGAACAAGGTGGCTAAGTGTGCATAGCCGGCTGTTTTGCGGAACACCATGTGGTTGTCTTCCCAAAACAACTCGTCGTGCGGGTGGATCTGACAGTGCACGTCGGTGGTTTGCAAAAGAGTCAGCGTACCTGAGTTGTTTTTGGCGTCGGGCTTTGTGGCGTCCGATGTATGAGCCGCCGGGGTGTCGGTGTCGGCAGACAATAACTTGGGTGCAATGCCTGCTCCGAGGCTTGCCAGAAGGGAGTTGCGCAAAAAAGTGCGGC
This sequence comes from Chitinophagales bacterium, assembly GCA_038249605.1. Classification (GTDB taxonomy): domain Bacteria; phylum Bacteroidota; class Bacteroidia; order Chitinophagales; family Saprospiraceae; genus M3007. The sequence goes on from JBBSDH010000187.1 coordinate 4,197, forward strand.
GGGAGTTGGTCATGTTTAGTCGGTTGGTCGGTTAGAAGTCGGGTAGTCGGTTGGTCAGTTGATCGTCATTTAACTGTTTTGACTAACAGACAAGCAGACTACCCGACTACTTTTTATAAAACGCGATGATGGGCTGGTAAGGTCCGTATTTGTGTTGATTTTCGGGGAATGTGTCTTTGTAGGGGCCGAACGGGTGGTCGTAAGGTTTTTTGGCAATGTTGGGCCAGTCTTCTTTCAGGAAAGGGTGTTTGGGCCTTGGTTGGGAGTTTACGAAAGCGGCCACATCCCACGCCTCTTCGTCGGAGAGTTGGGGTGACTGGTACGAGGCGCCGAAGGGCATGTTGGCTTTTACGTAACCGGCGAAGCGCGACATGCGGAACAAACCTGCCGCCTCGTTGTAACTTTTTTCGCCCCACAGTGGCGGGTAATCGCGGGCTGTGCCGGGCATGGGCAATCCCAGTCCGTCGGTGCCATGGCAGGAGGCGCAGGATTTGTCGTACACCATTTTACCCAAATCAGGATCGGCCGGACGGTTGAGCATGGGTACTTCCACCAGTCCGCTGCCTTTGGGTTTGATGCCTTGTGGCACGCCGGTGCCGAGCCATGCGATGTAGGCTTTGATGGCAGTCATTTCTCGGCTGGTGGTATCGAGCGCCTGGCCGTCCATACTGCGTTCGAAGCAGTCGTTTACCCGTTTGGCCACGGTTTCGAGCGCACCTGAGCGTGCGCGTTTTTGCGGGTAGGTACTTTGAACGGCGGCATAGTTGTTGCCGAATGCTTTGGAACCTGCGTCGAGGTGGCAGTTTTGGCAATTGAGGCCATTGATGCTTCCGGGGCGGACCAAGCCGTTTTCGCCGAAATAATCCTGCGTATGTGCTATTAGGTCGCGGCCGTAGGCGATGCGTTTGGCATTTTCGTCGGTTTCGGCGAGGAAGAGGTCGGGCGCTGCCCACACTTCCATCGGATCAAAAGTAGGCATGTGGGCTTTCCTGGCAGCTTCAAGTTGCTTGCGTCCGTCTTTTTGTTCAAGCACCCACACACCAATACCGCCAGCTGCGAGCATAAAAGCAAGGGCCCAAAGTACGCGGCGCATGATTTCCAACCGGTTGAGTTGTTTTTGCAGCACCACATGGCCTTTGGCGTGGCCGGCCATTTCGCGGCGGAAATGCGCCATACCGCCGCTCACCACAAACACGCCAGAGATGAGGGCAGCCGTAAGCAGCCACAGCAAGGGATAGTAAAAAGCAGTAGAATCCATAAAAAATCGTGAAGAGACGCAATTTTGATGGTTATGAGGTTTAATGCTTGCGTCGTGGTACAAAGGTCCGGTATTGTGGACTTCTTTGGCTTGGATTTTTTATACGGTATGCTGCATTTATTACCGATGGAGAAAGAATGTTTGGAAAAAAAGCGGAAGGGCGAAAGGGCGTATGTTTTCGGTAAAAAAGGCAATGGGCGGGGGCGGGGCATTAAGTAAAAGACTTAAAGCCCCTCCCGCCGACCAATCAATTTGTTTTTACAGCTTTACCAATGTATCGTTTGTTTCCGGCGATTACTTGAATGGTGTAAATGCCGGAGGGAAGGTTTTGGAGGTTAGGAATTACATGATGACCATTCGGGTTACGAAGGATTCCATCTATAACTTTATTACCCGCTATGTTTACCATGCTGAAAGATATTTCCAGTTCTGGTATTACCATATTCAAAGTTTCAAAAAAAGGATTGGGAAACAACTTTACACGTTCAGTATCTTGATTAGAAGCAAGTGAGGTAATCAGTAGATTACGGTTTGTCTTGCACAAAAAAGGCGTGTTAGGCTCTTGGGGATTTTGTGTGTATATGATGCCTCCGGTATAAACAAATGCATCGTCAATATTTATACCACTTACAGCAACGCTATTGGCATTTAATGATATCACTCCGTAAGTATGGTTGCCGATAGAATCGAATGAAACTATAAAATGTTGATAGTAATTGTTACTGAAATCAGTGTATACCGATCCTGTCATATAAAAGGTTCCATCTTCCGAAACAACACTTTTATCAGGAAAACTTGTTAAAAACCCTGGAATAGAAAAGCTTTTTGACCAAATTAATTGGCCGTTGGAATCTAGTTTTGAAGTTAAATTATAATAGGAAGCTGAGTCAACGTCATAATAAATACCTGTCACATAGATGGAATTCGATGCGTGCGTTTGTATGGCGAGCGATCTTGCAGTTACGCCCCCTGGATTAGCTGGAACTTGCTTTTGATATTGCCATTTTTTTTCTGCATTTTTTGCAAATTTAATAACTTTATATTCATTGTAACCATCTCCAATATATAAATTTCCATATTCATCAACATGAAATTCATTTCCAAAATCATCATTGTATGGTTCGGAAAAATTTGATTCAATCGTTTGTCCCAACTGATCCAATTGCCAACTGACAAAACGTAATCCGTCCGGCGTTGATACCCGACCCCATACCATTAATGTATCACTTAAAATTATATCCAGAGCCTGATAACCATAATCATTTTCATCAAAAAGCGATTGCCATATAACATTCCCAAGCGAATCCAATTTAACCGCAAGTAGACCTGCATTACTTAAATCCGGATTAACGAACGAACCTGCGAGAAGCACTTCATCGTTTTCAGTAATTTTTACCTTAGCAATTGTTATACCTTGGGCTGTGCCTTCTGTATATCTATATTCCCACTGATAATCTCCATTATGATTGTATTTGAACAATACAAATTCGACGTTCCCTGTAAAGATATCTCTGGTTGTTCCACCTACATAAATATTATTTGAACCATCAACCGCAGCTGTTGTAATTCTATCCTGGCCACTTGTTTGATAATCCTTTTGCCAAAGTAATTGCCCATCAGTATTATACTTAGCCGTATGGAAATCAATAAGTGGTCCTGGATGATACTTGCCACTACAAACGATTACATTTTTTGCAGAATCAATTAGAATTATCGGAAGGTCACCCTGAGACGCTACTTCAATATTTAAAATTGTTGTCCATTCTGGAGTAATGATTTGACTCCAAAGAACAGTGAAAATAAAAAATTGTATGGCGATTAATGCAATTATCCGTTTCATGATATCTCGTTTAATTAATATTGAGGTCTGCTGACTAAGAAAATACGTCAGCAGACCTTAATAAGATAAGTTTAGTGTTTGATGAATTTAGCTGAAACTTGTTCGCCTTCAATAATCAAGACAACATTATAAATTCCATGCGCCAAGTTATCTAACCCCGTAAATTCCCACATATTATCTCCTTTTTGTACTTGAACAGCTTGATTGTTTACCCAATGTCTGTTGCCAACAATCCACTGTAATCACCCGATTGACTTGTCGTAATGTTGCATTTGGCTGCATCGTCAGAATGACGCATACGTACAGTAACATTATGTAGTCCGATGTTTGTACCACGGTATTCGACACGATCCGTAAAAGTGCCACATCGATCAGGCTTGTACAGAGGGGCTTTTTCGGTATCGTAATAATAGGTTACACGGTCAATTTGTTTGGGGGTAAATTCGTTAAGACAAAACCTATGCCAATAAGACATGTAATTACGCCCCAAACTTAATCCGGTAGGAGCCGGAAACCAGGTATGCAACAAACCGAAGTGGTGCCCTGCCTCATGCACAATGGTAGAGCCAAAGTCGCCTGTCCCTAAAAGACGCATGAAATTTTCGTGGGTATAGCACTGAAGGTTGTAGTTTGGATTGTTTTCATCGTACACGTTGCATGGTATGACGGCCCACGCAGTTCCCGCTCCGTGCTTAACATAAACCTCAAGTGTGTTGCTTGAATAAGCAAACAAGGTAAGATCCAAGTCAATACCATCCATGTTCTGAAACCGATCGTCCCACAATTCGTTGCTGTTTCCACATTGTACAAACTGCAGGTTTGCAGATGCAAAAGCTTGATTCAACTTGTTGATGGCAAAATCATTATTGCTTTGATTTACAGTATTTGAAGTTGAACCGTTTACATAGATAAATCGAACAGGTACAATACCAGTTGCAGGTGACTCCATGCTTCTTGCTGCGGTATAATCCTCGACGTCTTGGGTTGTTTCCATCATGGCTTGTGCTAATCCGGGAGATACTTCAACACCACAATTGATGGGTTGAGCAATCAGGTTAGCAAAATTACCTGTAATCAATGTGCACAAAAGCAATGCTGCCCAATTAAATTTTGGACAGGGGCGGGACAAAATATTGTTCTTTGCATGGTTTTGGATGGATGTTTTGAGTGAAAAAAAGGATTTAAAACTACAATATAAAGATAATGCCAAGTCGTGAAATTACATGCAAGATTTCATATATTTAACATTTATTTCATCTAAATTCAGGCTCACCTACCCCAAAAACAACAAGAGCCACCCCTTTTCAGGAGCGGCTCTCGCATCAGAATTTCTTATCAAAAGACGTGGGGACCGTTGCTTAAGCGATCTTCACATCAACTGCGTTCATTCCTTTTTTGCCACGCTCGGTGTTGTAAGTCACAACGTCGCCTTCGCGAATGTTGTCGATCAAACCAGTTACGTGAACGAAGATTTCTTCTTTCGAAGAGTTGTCAACGA
>JBBSDH010000188.1:0-8722 GCA_038249605.1 Chitinophagales bacterium
GTCGTAACGGCGTTTTGAAAGGAAAGGGAGACAAACAGGGCTACGGTGCACAAGCTCCATTTTAAAGTTGCTGTCCAGGGCATAAGATTACCGGTTTGTGGAATACAATAGGTTCATTGAGGGCTAAGATACCCCTTTTGGTGCGATGGTGCTGCACCATTAAGGTATTAATAACCATCTGAAGCAGTTGTTAACACTTCAACAGCCAGTTCGTTGGTTGCCGTAAGTGCCCATTTCCCCACTGCTGTTTTTGCATAAACATTCTGATTCAAGTATTCCATAAACAGCTCTCTTGAGATGCCACGGGCGCCCAGACTGGCCAAATGTGCCGTTTCCTGCTGACAATCGATGAGTTGGTAGCCCTGTTTTTCGAGCGCTTGCACCAGGGTAATGAACCCCGCTTTGGAGGCGTTGGAAACCCTGGCAAACATGCTTTCGCCATAAAATACATTACCCAACGCAATCCCGTAAAGTCCGCCCACCAGTTCACCCTCCTGCCACACTTCCACCGAGTGGGCCATGCCCATGTGGTGCAATTGGGTGTACGCTTCAATGAAATCATCGCTGATCCAAGAGCCGTCCTGTCCTTCCCTCGGCGCTTCCGCACAAGCGCGCATGACCTGTTCGAAACTGCTATCGAACGAAAAAGTAAATACGCCCCTATTTAAAATGTTGCGCATGCTTTTGTGCACCTTGAGTTCTTTGGGAAAAAGTACAAATCGAGGATCAGGTGCGTACCAGTAATAATAACCTTCATCGCCGAACCAGGGAAAAATACCGTTTCTGTACGCCAGCAACAACCGTTGGGGACTAAGGTCGCCGCCAATGGCAAGCAGCCCGCCCGGCTCGGCCAGGTTTGGGTGCGGGAAAACCATCTCTTTATCGCTTAACCAGTAAACAGGCATATCAGCAGGCAACAGTTAGCAGGCAGCAGGCAGCCACTTTTGCTGCCAGCCAGCTGTTCATTCAACAGATATAACTTTCGTTTTTGCCCATTGGTCGCCCAAACGGAGTTTTTGCGGATTGGTGAGCATAACGATGAGCTCAATGAGTGGGAAAAAGGGAATCCAAAGGACAATGTTGCGGATGACCACCGGGCCCCAGTTGTTGGTAAGTGGCTGGCCGTCCTCGGATACGGCGCGTATTTTCATGGCTTTTTTGCCGATGCTTTGGCCATCAAGAAATGGCAGACCATCGCGGGTGAGCAAGTATGCCGCTCCCACGATCCAGCCAAGGATGGGGATAAAAGCCAATGTAACCACAATGGCCACATCGATGAGGTACGCAATGATGCGGTTGCCGTCGCTGGCAACGGTTTGGCTGGAGGAGCTGGAAGGTTGGTCGAGAATTTCCATTTGTTTAACAAGGCTTGGTTAAAAATTGTCAGCCAATGTAGGAATTTTTTAAAAAAAACTCAGGAACCTTCTTCAATTTCAGCGGAGAGTCCGCGGTCGATTAAAGCTTCACAAAGTGGCAACAGTTCGGATTTGGTGCCGGTTTTTACCGTCGCCCTGCCTTTGAAGTGGATAATGAGCGACAACTGCTCGGATTGCTCATGGGAGTGTTTCAATACTTCCATAAAACATTGGATCACCCATTCGAACGAATTGTGGTCGTCGTTGTACACCACGATGTGGGAAGGGGAGTTGTCGCCGATGTCCTCTTCCACCATAACATCCTCCTGTTCTTCCCACGATGGTTTGCCTGCCAGTTTCCAACCGCTGGCACGGTGTTTTACAAACGTATCGGGTGCAAAAGAGGAAGTCATGGTTTCAAGTATGATCAATGTGCGGCGGCTCTGGAAAGTGATTGGAGTGTGTTTTTTACGGCATCAAAGTTCGGCATTTCACCGGCATTGTCCAACACTTCCGCGTAACGAATGGTTCCTTCGGCATCCACAACAAAAGCAGAACGTTTGGAAACGCCTTTCATTTCAAAAACGAACTCTTTGTACAAAGCATCGTATTTTTTACTCGCCGTTTTGTTGAAATCGGATAGCATAGGAAAATTGAATCCCATGTCTTCTTTCCATTTGGCGAGGGTGAAAAGGCTGTCTACGGAAATGGCCAGGATTTGGGCGTCGAGATTTTCGTATTCGGACAGGCCGTCGCGCATCATGCACAATTCTTTGGTACAAACGCCGGTAAAAGCTGCTGGGTAAAAGAGGATAACTACATTTTTGCCGCGAAAATCAGCAAGTTTAACCTGTGATTTGTCGCTGGAGCGAAGGGTAAAGTCGGGGGCCTTGTCGCCAATTTGAAGCATATCTGGTGTTTGTTTTGATCTAAAACGACGCAAAGGTAAGGAAGTTCAAAGTTTAAAGTTTAAAGTTTGAAGATGCTCGGCAATCCATCCATCTATTCCAAATCCCCTTTAAACTTCAAACTTTAAACTTCAAACTTTAAACTTCAAACTTGCCTGAGCAGCCATTCCTTTTCCGGCAACTCCGGCATGGCTTCTATTTCGGCACGCAGGCGGGATTTGTCGTTGCTGTTCACCAGTTTGCGCAGCAAGCGCGCGATGTTTCCGTAGATGCCGCGGTGGTAACCCAGTCCTTTTTGTCGCCGCAGGTAAATTTGCAGGGAATCGATTTGGTAGTCGAGGACATCCCATTCATCGAGTTCGAAGTATATTTTGCACATAAGGACCCGCGATTGCAGGTTTTGCAACACATTGTCGTATTCGCGGTGCAAAAGGTGGCCGAGGGCTTCACGGCGTTTGCCCAGGTCGTAACAATAGCGGGCCATGTTGAAATGAAAGGCGCTGTCGCGGTGGTTTTCCGGAAGCAGCGGCTGGTAAATGATAAGGAACTGCTCCAACCAGTTGTACTCCTTTAAGCGAAGGGCAGTTGCGGTGATGTTGTTGTAGGTCCAGCGCGACAACTGTCCGTTTTCCAGAAGTGCGCCGTGTGCGAGGCCCGACTGGTACAGTTCAAATACCTCCCTAAAATAGCGGTCTTCGCCGCGGTTGAGGCGACCGATGGCGTAGTTGAGGGCCATAAGGCTTAGGTCCTGGATTTCGTTGGTGGCAAACTGGAGTCCGTGTTCTTCGATGTGATTTTTTAAAGATTGAAAATGATTTTCACTGTTTTCACCGCCTTTTTGGGCATGGTAACCATGGTAATAAACAGCGACGATGGGGATTTTTAGGAAAGGATGGTTTTTTAAAAAATCGAGGATTGGTCTGAGTAATCCGGAGGCATACGTTGTTTCTTGTACGGTGCGTTGGCTGAGCATGATGCATCCAGTGCGCAGTTTGTCGACTATAAACGCCACATCCTGGCTGTCGGAAAGCGCCTGGAGGTGCATGGATTGTGATTTGCCTTTCTGAAGCAAAAGCAGGTGCGATTCGAGTTGCAGACGGTGGTCGCTGTGAAAATACGCAGCGCCGCGTTTTTCGTCTTTTTCCAATCGTTTGTGGGCGTATCGGATCATGCTTGCCGCTTCGTCGTTGAGCTTCAAACGGCGCAGTGCAGCAGTTGTGGCGCAGTGTAGGGCGTTTTCGTCGCGGCGCATTTCTTCAAGCGCCAGGAATTGTTCCACGGCTTCGCGCAGGTAATGGCTTAGGTGGTACACCCTTTTGGGATCTTCCTTGCCATCAGGGAAAAGGTGTTGGTAAACGGCAGCGTGTTCCAGGGCGTCGGTGTCCAGAATGTGTTTGCGCAGGTAGGCATACAGGCGCAATACGCCATCGTGGGTTACGAAATACGGCGATTGTACGAACTTGTCGAGTTGCCGAAGGACATCCGGCGGCAGTTGATACAGTATTTCTTTCAAAGGTTGCAGTGTCATTTTCTGATTATTTTACTTAAATATTATTGTAAAATATTGAAAATCATTTTATTGGTAAAATTATAATAAAAATTTCGTCTGAAAAATAGCAAATTTTGTCTTTGTAGTCACCAAGCAATAGCTGAACTTTTGTAGGGTAAAACAACCAGATGGGATCAGGAACCGTCAACAGTTGTAACATCCTCAAATACTTCACGATATAAATACAACTCTCATGAATGTGCGAATCTTATTTACGGTACTTTTCCTCGCACTGCTTTCCCAATCGGCGGATGCACAAGGCTTTTTAAACATTTTGACAAAAGGTTCTTTTGGCCGCGATTTGACACATACACCCGATGGTGGCTATGTTGTGGTAGGCAGCATCCGAACCGATTCCATGTCGGCAGCAAACATTCCACGGAACGCATGGATCGCCTATGTGAACCCCGAAGGAGGCATGGTTTGGGAAAAACACGTGGATTTGGACGGCGTCGGTATTGGTTCGGTTTGCTCTGCCACCGACGGAACCGTGGTTTGGGTAAGTAATTCAGTTTCTGGACAGAACGATTTTTATGTAAGGGTGGTAAAAATGAACAGTGTAGGTCAAATACTTTGGCAAAAAGATTTGGTGCACGTTGGTTTTGGAGGATTCAGTGACATCGTTGCTAGCGACGACGGAGGCGTATATGTCATGGGGAATGACATAGTGCCCGGTATGGATTTTGATTTCCGTCTGGTAAGGTTCGATGCGGATGGTACCGTTGTTTGGGATAAACTCATGGGTACACCCCTCGTGAATGAAACAGGCACACAAATGATTGTACTTGAATCGGGCGAATTGCTTGTTGCCGGCGACAACTTCAGTCTCGATACCATGGGAGATAGCAAAGTAACCCTGATGAAAACCGATGCCAATGGCGATATTTTGTGGCAGAGGTGGTTCGACCATCAAGAAGACTTGAGGTGCGAAGGCATTGCTGTTCAGGAAGATGGACAAACAGGCATCCTCATTGAAGCCGAAAATACCAATTATCGACTGTTGACCACCGATTCCGATGGTCAGCAGACTGCGTTGTACACCATCGGAACCAACCAGCCTAATTACCCAACCCACCAGGCATTGGCACTGTGCAGCGACGGCGACGACGGATTTGTGGTAACCGGTATCCTACAAGGTGGATCCCCAACGTGGGCGCCGACCGTCAATTTTATGCAGAAAATCAACATCTTGGGCGAAGTACAATGGATCAAAACCTATCCTGTAGAAAACGGTCTGCCGTACAACATTGTGCGCGATTCGGATGGCGGTTTTGCCACCGCCGGGTACATGGTAAAGACGAACATTCCAGGTACTGGTTTTCATGCCTTTTTGCTCAAAACCAATGCCAACGGCGATTTATACACCAATACCATCAATGGTTCGGTGTATTTCGATGACAACGACAATTGTACCCGACAGGTCGGTGAACCACCGCTGAATGGTTTCATTGTTCGTGCTCAAAAAAACGGTGGCGAAACCATTTATGCAACCTGCCAATCAGACGGTAGTTGGAGCATGCCCATCGGCGTGGGCAATTTTTCTTTTGCGTTGCTTCCGCGTTACGGTGCATCCAATGTTTGGCAAAACTGCAACATGGTGCCACTTGCCATCAGCGATACTTTCCAAACCATTGATTTACCCGAAACCGGCGCCCGTTCGCTGGTGGACTGCCCGTACCTCGATGTAGACCTGGGAAGTTTCATTTTCCGCCCTTGCCTGGAAACGTATTTAAGTGTCAATTACTGCAACAACGGAAATCAAACCGCCACCGATGCCTACGTGGAAATTACATTGGATCCGCTGTTCAGTTATGTTTCTTCGCAAGTTCCCCTCGTTTCACAAAATGGCGATGTTTATACCTTCGATCTTGGGGGTGTGGCTCCGGGCGACTGCAACAGTTTTAAAATCAACGTTTTATTGTCGTGCGATGCGCAGCTCGGTCAAACACTCTGCGCCGACGCACACATTTTCCCCGACACATCCTGCCTACCTCCCGACCCGCTGTGGGATGGCTCGCATCTGGTGGTTACCGGCGTTTGCGACGGCTCAAGCGCAGCGTTTACCGTATCCAATGCCGGCACAGGCAACATGTCGGAAGCCGCCGACTTCGTCATCATCGAAGATCAAATCATTTACATGCAGGGCCCCATACAACTCGGCGCTGGTCAGGATTCGGTGTTCAGCATTCCTGCGGGCAGTGGCAATACCTACTACATGCGTGTGGATCAAACGCCCAACCACCCCGGCAACAGCAATCCCAGCGTTGGTGTGGAAGCCTGCAACGGCACTTCCAACATACCGGGACTTTTACTCCAATTGGCGCAAAACGAAAGCGACCTATTCCTCGCTACACACTGCGACATCGTGCGCGCCGCGTACGACCCCAACGACAAACAAGGTTTTCCACTCGGCTGGCAGAATGCCAACTACATCGAACGCGGACAGGAGCTCGACTACATGATCCGTTTTCAAAATACCGGCAACGACACCGCCTTCCTCGTCGTTATCCGCGACACCATCGATCAGGCTACACTTGACATAACGAGCATCCGTCCAGGCGCCTCCAGTCACCCGTACACCTGGGAAGTGACCGGCCCGGGCGTGCTGAAATTTACCTTTGAAAATATTCTGCTGCCCGACAGCAATACCAATCTGGCTGCATCGCAGGGATTCGTACAATTCCGCATCCCACAGCAACCCAACCTGGCTGCCGGCACCACCATCAACAACAGCGTGGGTATCTATTTCGATTTCAACGCACCCATCATCACCAACACAACCCTGCACACCGTCGCCGACGATCTTGTGACGGTTTCCACCGACAATGGACCGGCCGCCGCAACCGGTGTCGATTTGCAGGTGTTCCCAAATCCGTTTGCCGACCAGGCCCGATTCGTACTTGAAGGACTGGCCGCGAACGTGCATCCGCGCATCAGTGTGTACAACACAGCCGGCCGACTGGTGCGCCAGGAAACACACAACCAGACGACGTTTGTGTTCCGTCGCGGTGACCTCTCAACCGGATTGTACTTCTACCGCATTGAAGACCAAAATGGCAATGTGCTTGCGAGTGGAAAGATGATGGTGAAATAGGGAAGGGTATGCAAACAAGCAGCTGTCCGACATCACGGGCAGCTGCTTTGTTATTGTACGCACAGTACTGTTTTTTAAGTTTGGAGTTCAAAGTTTAAAGTCGAAGGAGCTTGTGGTTCGCTAATAGAAGTTTGGAATTGGATGATTGAATTAACTTTACCCACCTACGCCAAACGCCTTTAAACTTTAAACTTCAAACTTCAAACTTTTTCCATGCCCATCTCACGTCGCAATTTGCTTAAAACCCTTGGCGGAGCCGCCTTGCTCGGTGCTTTTCCCGATGGTCTCGACAGCCGTACGCCGCTGTCGTGGTTTGAAGACAACCCCTTGTTTAAAAAACCGGAAAAAGCCGTAACCGCCATAACACTCGGCGCTGGCAACCGTGGCAACGTGTATGGCGGTTATTCCCTGGCGTTCCCCGACGAGCTCGACATCGTGGGTGTGGCCGAGCCCATCGCGATTCGCAACGAACGTTACGCCCAAAAACACAACATCAAACCCGAGAACCGTTTCGATACATGGGAACGCGTGTTCGAAAAACCCAAGATGGCCGACGCTGTCATCATCACCACACCCGACAACTTGCACTACGGGCCTTGCATGGCTGCCCTCAAAGCTGGATACGACGTGCTTCTGGAAAAACCGATCGCGCCCACGGAAAAAGAATGCCGCGACATCCTTGCCCTCGCCAAAAAAACGGGCCGCATTGTTGCTGTTTGTCATGTGTTGCGTTACGCACCCTATTTCATCAAACTGCGCGAACTCATCCACAACGGCGCCATCGGCGAACTGATGAGTTTGCAGCATTTCGAACCCATCCAACACGAACACATGGCGCATTCCTACGTGCGCGGCAACTGGCACGACCGCAACGCCACCACACCCATCATCCTGGCCAAAAGTTGCCACGACCTCGACATCCTCCGCTGGATGGTAGGCAAACCCTGCAAAGACATCGTGGCCATGGGCGGATTGTCGTGGTTCAAAGAAAAAAATGCACCCGAAGGCAGTACCGCGCGCTGCATGGACGGCTGTTCGGTGGAAGCCACCTGTCCCTACTCGGCCATGAAAATTTACTACCGCAACCGAGCCTATACGGGTGTTTTCGACCTGCCTGAAGACAAAGAAAAACATGGAGAAGCCATCCTCGAATACCTGCGCACCACCAACTACGGCCGTTGTGTGTACCGCATGGACAACAACCAGGAAGACCATTACATAAGCGCCATGTCGTTTGAAGGAGGCGTAACCGCCAGTTTTTCCATGGAGGCTTTTACCGCATACCACGGCCGACGTACCCGTGTGATGGGCAGCATGGGCGACATCGTCGGCGACATGGAAACATTTACCCTGCACGATTTCCGAACCGGTAAAACAACCGTGTACGACAGTTCAAACATCGAGGATGTGAAAGGATACAAAAACTCCGGCCATGGCGGCGGCGACTGGCGCCTCGCCCGCGATTGGGTGCAGGCCGTCGCCCAACAAAACACCGCCCTGCTCACCTCCACCATCGATGCCTCCATCGAAAGCCACGTCATGGGTTTTATGGCTGAAAAAAGCAGGACGTCAAGAAAAATTGAAAATATTGTTTTGTAATTCGGTTGGTTAAATAGGCCAAGCGTTTTCCACTCGAATCTTTTGCCAAGCGTTACCGAAATCATTACCTCCGTGGGTAAAAGTATCAACCGATAAAACGCGCTGTCATGTCGAGCGATAAAACGCGCTGTCATATCGACCGAAAAACGCGCTGTCCTGTCGAGCGACACCGAGACACCTGCAAGCGCTTACTTCAGTCCAATTGCGACCGGAGGGA
>JBBSDH010000189.1:0-8716 GCA_038249605.1 Chitinophagales bacterium
CGATGCCGATGCGCCTGCTTTTGTTGTTGATGATTATCCTGCTTTCCGCCTGTGCGGGCGAAAACGTCGCCGTGCCCAAACCTCGCGCCTATCCCAAAGTTACCTATCCTGAAAAAAGCTATAAAATTTCCGATCAGTCGTATTGCGACTTCACATTCGAGCAACCTGTGTATGCCGTGATTGAACGCGATACTACTTTTTTTGAAGAAAAACCCGAAAGCGACTGTTGGTTCAACATCAATGTGCCGGATCTGAATGCCAAAATATATTGCAGCTACAATCCGGTAAAGGACAGGAAAGGCCTCGACAAACTGGTACAAGACGCTTTCGATATGGCACAAAAACACAACGTCAAAGCCAGTTACATCGAAGAACTCATCATCGACTTGCCCAAATCAGACGTACACGGCCTTGTTTTCAGCATCGACGGCCCGGCCGCCTCCTCCTACCAGTTTTTTGTGACCGACTCTACACGTCATTTCCTGCGCGGCGCCTTGTACTTCAATTCCCGTGCAAACCCCGATTCACTGGCCCCGGTTACCGCTTTTATGCGTGCCGATGTGAATCATTTGATCAGTACGTTGAAGTGGAAATAAGTTTTAGCAGGCAGCGGGCAGCAAAAAAGACGCCGGAATAGTTCTTGGGGAGCATTCAAAAACGTTGTCAGATTTTTTATTCAAGCCTGCTGCCCGCTAACTGCTAAAACTCATTTCCACCTCTTCGCTTACGGCGTACCCGATGCATGTATTCACCATCTCCCCGGGTCCTTCTCGTTTGACGGCGTCAAAAAACGCGACGTCTACTTCACCTTTGATGCATTTGGCCAGACAGGTAAAACACACACCGCTCTTGCAGGTGTAGGGCAACGCGATGCCTTGTCTTAAGGCGGCGTTTAGAATGGTTTCTCCTTCGTACGTTTGGAATGTTATGGTTTCTTCATCACCCGTCACATGAATGGTATGTGTTTTGGATGTATCCACCGCGCGGGCCTGCAAACGAGAGTCTGGCACAAAGATTTCGCGGCGGATGTTTTCGTATGGAACATCGAGCAGGCGCAAGGTCATGGCGCCCATACGCATGAGTGCCTTGGGTGCGCACAGGTAGGCCATGACGCCACTCCGAAGTCGCGATGTACCGACATGCTTTTTCAACAGTTGTTCGAACAAGGCATTGTTCAGGTGTCCGTGCAAAGCCTGTTTTTCCCCTTGCTCCTTACTGTACATGTAAAGCAATGTAAACCTGTCGGGATGGGCGACGGCCATAGCGTCGAGTTGTTCTTTAAAAATGGTTTGCGCTGCACTGCGGTTGGCGTAAAACAATACGATGCGTGGTTTTCGGCTTGTTTCAACTTCCAGCAGGTATTTCAGGTGCGACATTACAGGCGTAATGCCGCTGCCGCCGCACAGATAAAGCAAGGTGGAAGGCAATTTTTCCGGAAGGGTAAACAATCCCGATGGACCGGCGGCAAAAACCGTGTCACCTACTTTCGTTTCGCGGACAAGTTGGGTGGAATACGCGCCGTTGACCACCCGTTTAACGGTAATTTGAGGCCAAGCGTCCACGCCTGCGTTCGAACTTAAGGAATAGGCCCGGCGCTGTTCGCCGGCGGCAGATGGAAATACAAAACTGAGGTATTGTCCGGGTAGGTAATGGAAAGGCAACCCGTCTGCAGGTTGCAGCGTAAGTGTCACCGTGTTGGCGGTTTCCCGCCTTTTGTCTGCTACCATGAATGGCCGTATCTGTTCCATCAGACTTATTTTTTAGGAACAGGATCGTGCATGTCGTGGTTGCTCCAGGGATGGCAGCGCAGGATACGTTTCACACCCAGGTACAGGCCTTTAAAGATACCCCACTCTTCGATGGCGCCGATCATGTAGAACGAACAGGTGGGCTGGTAGCGGCATTTGTTGGCGCCCAGCAACGGAGAAATAAGCAACTGGTAAACCCGTATGGGCAAGATAAGCAGGTATTTCATGGCTGTTTGTATACGTCGGTTCTCCGTAGAGGTAACCAAAGGAACAGCAAAACAACTAAAAAGATGGGAAGATGGCAAATAAAAGGCAGGCCACAAGGGCCTGCCCGCATTTGGTTTTTTGAAGCTGTACTATTCCGGAACGCGCAATTCCGAAAACGTCAAAGTTCTTGCGCTTTCTAGCCCGTTTGGTTGGGCCTTTGAAGGGGATAAACGATAGGTAGGTTGGCGTTATGGTTATTGAGGTAAAAAAAACATCTTCAGGCGTAAGCCGTTATGATCTCGTTGGTTAAATCAATTTCCAGATACAGTTCGTCGCTTGAGCTGCCAAAGGCATATTCCGAAACGGAGGTCTGGTTGTTTCCGCTGTAGGTTACCACAAACGATTGACTGTCTTTTATGTACACTTTCAGGTTGTCAAGATCGCGGTGTACCGCAAGTACCTGTACAGCAAAGGGCAGTTGGTTGACCTGGGCATAGGCGCCATCTTCCATAACTTTCAAAAACAGGGGTGTATTGGTGTAAGTGGTCGTTCCCTGGACAATGTTTGAACCATCAACATCTTCGATGATAATGAAGTCTGTTTGGTTTTGATCCGTTTGTTTTTGAACCCTTCCGAAAGGATTGTTTATTTGATAACTGCTGTGTAGGGTAAGTGAAACGGCCATTGCAAAACTTTATACAAAGATGCAGGCCGAATTATGGAATGCCTTCAAAATGGAATTGCTTTGTTACGACAAAATTTATGTCTTTATTTAGTTCGAAAACGATACTATTTTTTTCAAATAACTGATTATCAATTAAATAATCTTATTTTTTACAAATTTCAAAATATCGTCTTATATTTACCCCCCAGCCGTCAATCCGTCATGATCCAACGTATTTCATGAAAAAGAAAACACTTTTTACCGAAGGAAACACTCCTCAGGCCGTACAGAACCTGTTCGTATTAATTTTATCCATGAGTCGTACGGAAAAAAGGGATTTCATGCGCAGCCGGCAACAAACGGTGCCGGAGGCGGGCGGTCCGAAAAAGCAATACCTCGCTTTGTATGGATTGATGCAAACGTATCTTGAAAAAAACGACACCCCGCACCTTGAGGCATTGTATGCCTTTTTGCGAAAAAAATACCAAGAGGACACCGACCTGAACGTATTGGCTGCATACCTGTTTGAAAAGTTGTTGGAAAGTTTGCGCAACAAACCCATGCACCACGGGGCCATGCACCAGCGCCTGAATCAAATACTGTCCGAAATTTATCTCCTGTATTACAGAGGTTTGTACCGCCCGGCCATTGAACGGGTTGAGGAAGGTTACAAGTTGGCTCTCAAACTTGAAAAGGCCAATTACCTGTTGGAATTGTGCATGTGGGACCGCAGGCTTCACCAGCAAATTCTGCCACCGATAGAAATGATGGAAAAAAATGCTCAAATCAGCCGCCTTGAACTTGAAGTTTTGAACACACAGCAAAAAATCACAGAAACCATCCAGCATTCCGAGCAAATTACCCAATTGATATTTCTTCAGAAACCTTATTCGGACTCCACACAGGCTAAAACTGAAAAATTGTTGGAATGGGCCCGTTCAACAGACATAAGTCTTTTTCCTTTCCGAATAAGCTACACCGGGCATACGCTAGAAATGTATTACCACAACCTGATGCAAAAAAAGCACACCTCAGATGCACAATCGCATTTGTTGGGCGCGTATTTGTCACAATACGAAGCGTTGAAATCGTTTGAGGGGCAAGCCGCCTTGTTCCGTCAGGAAGAACGCAACATGTATTTCAGCACCATCAACACGTTTCACAACATTTGCGTGCGTTTGGGTAAAATGGACGATCTCGAAAACATTACAAACGACATTGAAGCGCAGGGCGACCCTTTGCTTTATTTCAGGTTTGTACTTTCTCAAAAACTTCAAACGTGCATCATTGAACAAAATTTTGAACAAGCCGCCAATCTCATTGAGCAAAGTGATGCAGCATCCAATTTGATTACCTTTGCCTACCAGATTCCTGAACAACGTTTGATCGTTTTACAAACCACCATTGTTTCGGTTTATTTTACCCTCGACAACTATACAAAAGCCTACGACTGGCTGCTGAAGTTGTTGGCCAACAACCGCAATAAAATACGACCTGATTTGAATTACCTGAATACCCTGCTGCTCGTGATTTGCCAGTTTGAATTGGGCATGTATCCCAAAAACAAACCTTGGTATCCTGCCGAGTCACTCGTTCGTCGGTGGCGGGAACAAACCAACATGCCTGTGATTAGTCACCTCGTTTTGGACTTGCTTGTAAACGCCATGCGGTGGTTGCCAGGCAACAAAAAGAAACCAGCAAATCAAACGTTGTTGCCAAAAGATGCCGCACGACTCGCTGCCCTCAAGGAACCAATACTTGCAGAACTCCAAAACAATCCGAACCTGAGACCTTATTTTATGTTTCCGTGTTGGATGGACTCCTACTTGCTGAACATCACCAACAAAGAAGCCATTCTACGATTGACCCCGGATAGAAACACAGCTTAACCCATGAACATAGCCCTCGCGCAACTCGACTACCACATCGGCAACTTTGATGGAAATGTGCAAAAAATGCTCGCTGCAACAGCACAAGCAAAAGCCCAGGGCGCCGACCTCATCTTATTCGGCGAACTTGCCGTGTGTGGATACCCGCCCCGCGATTTTCTGGAATTTGACGACTTCATCAGAAGGGCCGGCGACGCCGTCGACAAACTGCGCGAAGCCAGCGAAAACATCGCCATCGTGGTGGGCGCCCCAACACGCAACCCTGTTGCAGCAGGCAAAGACCTTTACAACTCCGCTTATTTCCTTTACGGTAAAAAAGTCGTAGGCATACAACACAAAACACTGCTGCCCACTTACGACATCTTCGACGAGTACCGCTATTTTGAACCTGCCTCCAGTTTTAAAACCATTGAGTTCAAAGGAAAACGCATCGCTCTGTCGGTGTGTGAAGACATCTGGAATGTAGGCAACGAAAACCCGCTGTACACCGTTTGTCCGCTCGATGAAATGATGTCCGAAAAACCGGATTTTATACTCAACATTTCGGCTTCCCCTTTCAGTTACAAACAAGCCCGTACCCGCATCGAAACCGTTAAAGCCAACGTGCATCGCTACGGCATTCCCGTGTTTTACGCCAACCACGTGGGCGCCCAAACAGACCTCATCTTCGACGGTGGCAGTCTGGTGGTATCGCCCGACCTTCAGGTGTTCGATGAGATGCCCTATTTCGAAGAAAACCTGCGTGTTTACAACCTCGACGAAGTTATGAAAGGAGGCGTGAACAACGAACAACCCAAAGACAAAACCAAACTCATCCACGATGCGCTGGTGGTAGGCATCCGTGATTATTTTCGCAAACTGGGCTTCAAAAAAGCCATACTCGGTTTATCCGGCGGCATCGATTCGGCAGTTACGGCAGTTTTGGCTGCCCGCGCTCTTGGGCCCGACAATGTGCGGTGCCTGCTCATGCCAAGCCAGCACAGTTCAGACCACTCCGTGAACGATGCACGCCAACTGGCAGAAACGCTGGGTATTCAGTACGACCTCATTCCCATTGAACCCTTATACTTGGCGTTTGAAGAAAGTCTGAAAACCCAATTTTGGGCGCAGCCCCAAAACGTAACCGAAGAAAACATCCAGGCACGTGTACGCGGCACCCTGCTCATGGCCGTCAGCAACAAATTCGGCAACATTTTATTGAATACCAGCAACAAAAGCGAAATGGCCGTGGGTTACGGCACGTTGTACGGCGACCTCGCCGGTGGACTGGCCGTGCTGGCCGATGTTTACAAAACAGAAGTGTACGACCTGGCAAACTACCTCAACGCTACAGTGCATCTTTTCCCACATGGGGGAGGCCCCATCCCGCAAAGCAGCATCGAAAAACCGCCAAGTGCTGAGCTGAGGCCTGGACAGAAAGACAGCGACAGTTTGCCACCCTACGAAGTGCTCGACCCCCTGCTTTTCCAATACATCGAAAAACGACAGGGTCCGCGTGAACTGGTAGCCATGGGTTTCGACGAGGCGCTGGTGGCCCGAGTATTGCGTATGGTGAACATCAATGAGTTCAAACGCGAACAAGCCGCGCCGGCGCTTCGTGTAAGTGAAAAAGCATTTGGTACGGGACGACGTTTGCCCATTGTAGGCAAGTATTTGTCTTAAAAAACGCGCTACTTTTGGCTTTACAAACCAGTCAGACAACATGGCAAACAAAGAAAAATTTACAACCGTTATTCAGGAGGGTTATACGTTCAAAGGCGGGTCCATTGTGCTGGGCGGTGCCATGCTCGACGGGGAAAGTATACCCGGCGTGCAGGTCAAAGTGCCGCTTAAAACCCTCAACCGCCACGGCCTGATTGCTGGTGCTACGGGTACTGGCAAAACCAAAAGTCTGCAAGTCATCGCAGAGCAATTGGCTGCCAACGGAGTACCCAGTTTGCTTATGGACATCAAAGGTGACCTTTCAGGCATTGCCATGCCTGGAGCCGAAAATCCTAAAATCATCGAACGTTCCGGAAAAATCGGCGTTTCATGGCGCCCTGCCGGCAACTCGGTGGAGTTCCTTACGCTTTCCGGCGAAAAAGGCGCACGCCTGCGCTCCACCGTGAGCGAGTTTGGGCCGGTGCTATTCAGCCGCATCCTCGGCCTCAACGATACCCAAGGTGGCATTGTGGCCGTCGTTTTCAAATATTGCGACGACAACGAATTGCCGCTGCTCGATCTTAAAGACTTCAAAAAAGTGCTTCAATTCCTTGGCAACGAAGGTAAAGAAGCCATGGAAGCCGAATACGGACAGTTCAGCAGCATGTCTGCCGGCACCATCCTGCGCAAAGTGGTGGAACTGGAACAACAGGGCGCCGATTTGTTTTTCGGTGAACTCTCTTTCGACGTACAGGACCTCACCCGCATTGATGAAAACGGCCGAGGCGCTGTGAACATCGTACGCTTGACCGACATTCAGGACCGGCCAAAACTTTTCTCTACGTTCATGCTGCAAATGTTGGCGGAAATCTATGCCTCCTTCCCCGAAGAAGGCGACCTTGAACAACCCAAACTTTGCATCTTCATCGACGAGGCGCACCTTGTTTTTCAGGAAGCTTCCGACAAACTGCTTCAGCAAATCGAAACCATCGTTAAACTCATCCGCTCCAAAGGTGTGGGCGTATTTTTCATCACCCAAAACCCGACCGACGTACCCGAAAGTGTACTGGCCCAACTCGGTTTGAAAATCCAGCACTCTTTGCGCGCTTTCACCGCCAAAGACCGCAAAGCCATCAAAACGGCTGCCGAGAACTACCCCGTCACCGAGTTTTACCAAACCGAAGACTTGCTCACCAACCTCGGCATCGGTGAAGCCATGGTGAGCGTGCTCAACGAAAAAGGCATACCCACGCCGCTTGCGCATACGCTCATGCGCGCACCCGAAAGCCGAATGGACGTGCTTACACCCACCGAAATCGACAACATCATCAACAGATCTGCGCTGGCGCGCAAATACAACCAGGAAATCGACCGCGAAAGTGCTTTTGAAATACTGAGTGAAAAGATCAAGGAAGTGCAAGCCGCTACACCCGTTCCCAAAGCTAAAAAAGAAAAAGAAGAACCTACCATGATTGAAACCATCGCCAAAGATCCACTCACGCGCCAAATTGGACGAACGGTGGCACGGGAACTTACCCGCGGTCTGTTGGGCGTGTTCGGCCTGGGAGGCAGCAGCAGCAGCCGGAGGAAAAAGACTGGCTGGTTCTGAATCAGGATTCAGACAGGAGAATAGCCGCCGAACAAAACTGCTCTGAAATAATCGTTCAGCGGTTTGGCTTCATGGAAATAATCGAGTACAAACTTGGGGAAATTTTCGCCAATGGCCAGTTCGGGATCGAGGTCGGCCATGAAGTAAAACTGTTTGAAGGCGAGGTATGGTTCTGTTTTAACAAGTTCTTTAAATTCGGGAGGAAGAACTTTGTTTTTTTCACCTTGTATACCCTCGTATTTGGACACAAACCCTGGAGCTTCCACCAATTCGTGGAAAGAGTCCGGATCCTGCGCAATGGCGCTACGCATGCGGTGCAGCGCGGGTTTGTCGAGGTTGTAAGCGCCTCCGCCAATTTGCAAATGGCCGGAAGAAAGCTGCATGTAATAGCCAGGATAAGCGATATCATCACTTGTTTTGCCTTGCCGGGGTGCAAAGAATGCGGAAACATGCGTTTTATACGGACTTTTATCTTTGGAAAAACGAACGTCGCGGTGTAGTCTGAAAATGCATTTTTTTGCTTCAAGCTGCGCAAGCTTGGGCTCAAACGTTTTTAAACCTTCGATGATGGCGGCAACAGTTTGTTCAAACGGTTTTTTCAGCGTTTTTTCGTAACGCGTTTTGTTTTTTTCAAACCAGTCGCGGTTGTTGTTTTGCGACAAATCGTACAGAAATTGGAGGGAGTCAGCAGTTAACATGCGCTTGAATCAGATGGTAAAAAGATACGTATCGAAGGCGGTTTCGGCCGCTGTTCGGCCCAACATGCGAAACAGTTCAAAGGTAATTCTACGTGCAACCAAATACGCTTTTTGCGTCTTGATCTTTTTGTCTCCGGTTGTCACAAAGGCACAACAAGCGCCAAGCCTTATTCAGGGTATGTTGCTGCATGCCGGTGGTCTAACCGTCGAAATCAGCGTTTCAAATGCCGTCTTTCCCTTTCGGCAAAACCTTATGACCA
>JBBSDH010000190.1:0-8710 GCA_038249605.1 Chitinophagales bacterium
CGAATTACTGAGGGCATTGAGGTGGTTGGGGGTGATGTACAACATCTCAGCATAATCGCGCGGAAGGCGTTTTTCCCTGAAATGTTGTTCAATCAGCTTTTCAAAATTGCGCAAAACCGTCAATTGGTGACGGCTAACTTCGACTTTGCTGAGTTTTGGCAAGGCCCTCGACAACAAAACGAGCATTTGCATCAACAAGGCGCGCAAAAAATCATTGCGGAAATCGGCATCAAGCTGGTACTCGTCCAGCATCCGCTCCATCAACCCGTGCACCTCGCTGCAACATTCCGTTTCCAAAACATTCACAGGTTGACCGCTCACCGTATTGAACAATGGAAACTCCGCGATGAAGTTGGGGTTGTGGCATATGGCGGTGAAAAAGCTCTCGTTGAAGTTCACAATGTAGCCTTCTGCGTCGGGTTTGAAATGCCAGGAATGGATCTGTCCTGGCGCCATATAGTACACCTGGTGCGGTTTTACCCTATACGACTCGAAATCGATGGTATGTTCTCCACCACCTTCCGTGAACAAAACAATCTGGTAAAAGGCATGCCGATGCGGAAAGATCAGATCGGGGTGACTTTTCATGAAATCGCTGATGCGCATGACAAGAAATTCAGCCACGCACTGGTCGGCGCCAAGCAGGTTGCAAATGCTGTATGTTGGGATCTTCTTAGACATAGGTTGGTCGGTTGGTGGTCAGTTGGTAAGTTGGTCGGTTGGTCGGGTTATGTAGGACCAACCGGCCAACCGACCAACCTACCAAACTGACGCTTTAATGTGGTAATTTTTCGCGCAGCAGACCATATACCCATGTGCCGGATATGGCGCTGATGGTGGCAAGGATCATGATGGTTAGTCCTGAACCTACAAGTGCCAACAGGGGACCCGGACAAGCACCCGTGATACCCCAGCCTATGCCAAAGATCAGGCCACCAATGATGTTGCCTTTATCAAATTTTTTCACACCGAAGGTGAGTTCTTCACCTTCTATGGATTTGGCATGGGTTTTTTTCAGGATCCAAACAGAGATGATGCCAACGACAACGGCACTGCCGATGACGCCATACATATGAAACGAATGGAAACGAAACATTTCCTGAATGCGCCACCACGAGATCACTTCAGATTTGGTGAGCACGACGCCAAAAAGAACGCCGAACAGCAGATATTTAATGTTTTTCATGACAGATCAGCTTTACAGGGCGAGCAAAATAGGAAGCAGGAAATGGGTACACAAGAAACCACCAACCATAAAACTAATGGTAGCCACCAAAGAAGGCCATTGTAAAGTGGAAAGACCAAAGATGGTGTGACCACTCGTACAACCGCCTGCGTAACGGGTTCCGAAACCTACCAAAAAGCCACCAAAAACTACAAAAACGATGGTTCGTAGGGTAAATAGTTCACTCCAGTTCAGAATTTCCGCAGGACCCAGTCCGCTGAAATCATTCAATCCCAGTGCCTGCAAATCGGCTATGGTTTGCGGATTGATGACCATTTCGCCCGGATTGGCCAGTAAAACACCACCTACAAAACCACCAATCAGGATACCTCCAACGTAAAACAGGTTCCAGGATTCTTTTCTCCAGTCGTATTTAAAAAATTCAATACCTGCCGGAAAGCAAGAGGCGCAGATGTGGCGCAAAGAAGAGGAAATACCAAGCGATTTGTTGCCAGCCAAAAGCAACAACGGTACAGCAAGCCCGATGAGCGGCCCACCAATGTACCAGGGCCACGGTTGAGACAAAAATTCCAACATGTTGGTTTAAAGTTTGACGGTTCAAAATCTTAGGAACGAAGTAACACAATTCTGTTTACATCAGGCCTTTCAGAATTGCATTCCAGTAAAGTCTCGGTAAAACCTGGGTTTTGAGAAGGTACATGCTGAGACGTTCTTTGCTCTGATCAAACGGAAAGGTTTCTACACGTTTGTTGTCGTAATCGAATTCGGCCATCACCAGTTTACCGTAGCCTGTTACAAGCGGGCATGAACCGTAGCCATCGTATTGTGCTGGGGATGCCTTTTGGTGGTAGATCTGACTGACCAACTGTTCCACGAGCACCGGAACCTGTTTTCGCACGGCAGCGCCTGTTTTTGCGTTGGGGGTACTTGAAACATCTCCCAGCGAATAAATGTTGGCGTAACGGACGTGCTGAAAAGTAAATTTGTCAACATCTACCCAACCCAACGGGTTACCGGGCACAGCAAGCGGACTGTTTTTTATAAAATCAGGAGCACTTTGCGGTGGTGTGATGTGGATCATGTCGTACGTGTCTTGTACCTGATCCACCACTTGGCCGTCTTTGTAAACATCAAAAACGGCTACTTTTTCCTGGGCTTTAATTTCCACCAAGTTGTGCAAATAATGCGTATTAATGCCATACCGTTTGATGACACCTTCCAGTGTTTCTCGGTATTCCTTGATGCCGAAAATCATACTTGCAGCGGAATAGAAGTGCACTTGTACATCGCCAAGTACGCCATGTTTGCGCCAGTAGTCGCTCGACATATACATGGCTTTTTGAGGTGCGCCGCCACATTTGATGGGTGTGTTGGGATTGGTGAAAAGCGCCTTGCCTTTTTTCAGGTTGCTGATCAGCTCGAAGGTGTATGGAGCCGTTTCAAAGCTAAAATTCGAAGTGATGCCGTATTTGCCCAAATTGCCTTCCAAGCCTTTGATCTTGTTCCAGTCGAGCTGGATACCCGGAGCTACCACGAGGTAATCGTAGGTGCAACGTTTTCCTGAAGCGGTTACCAGGGTATTGTTTTCCGGCTCAAACGAAGCTGCCGCATCGTGGATCCATTCCACTTTGGGAGGCATCACCGATGCTTCGGAGCGTTCTGTGCTGGCGTGATCGTATACGCCGCCACCCACCAGGGTCCATGCGGGCTGGTAATGGTGTTTTTCGGAAGGCTCGACAATGGCTATGTCGAGTTTGCCGTCTTTGCGGTGCAACTGGGCTGCCAAAGCGATGCCGGCGTTGCCGCCGCCGATGATGAGTATCTGGAAATGGTTTTTCATAAGATGATCATTGAATTGATGCCTCAAAGTTGACCTCTATCACCCTTGAAACACCAATCATAATCACCTAATGGTTGGTACTTTTCAACGAAAAAGTAAAAAATGCATCAAAACTTCTCCTTGTCCTTCAGGATGTTGGGATTGTAGCTGACATTGATGTTGATCCACATCAAACGAGATATGCGAAAGATGTACACAAAATTGACCGACAAAAACGCAATCAGTACGCTGAAGGTAATCGGCTGACTGAACCCAAGAAACCAATGAAGCACGCCGACAAACAGTAAACAGAACCAGGCTGTCCAGATGTACGATATGTACATGGCGCCGTAATAATAGCCAGGTTCGGGAAAATAATTGAGGTTGCACTTCGGGCAACGCTCGTGCATGTTGAAGGGCTTTACAAATGTCCAACTTCCGGTTTCAAACATCTCGCTTTCGTGGCACCGGGGGCATTTAAGGTTGAAAATACTGTAAGACTTGTTGCCTTTTTTGAGAATCGACATACGGGTGTTTATTTTTGCAGCCGCAATTTACAACTTAGTTGGGAGCATGCTGCAAATCAGGATTTCGCATCCTCTTTTTTTACCAACTCCTCCATGACGCGTTGCAACTCGATGGCCGAGGCCATTCCGGTTTTGCGCCACTGCGGCTTGCCGTTTTGAAATACCATAAGCGTCGGTATGGAACGGACGTTGAAGGTAGAAGCAACCATCGGGTTTTTATCTACATCCAATTTGTATATGGTGGCAGATTCACCCATGCGGCGTTTTACATCCTCAAGAATGGGCGCCATGGCCTTGCACGGTCCGCACCATTCTGCGAAAAAATCAACGAGTACAGGTTTGTCGGAATTGATCAACTGGGAAAAAGTCATAACTGTATTTTTTAGTGTTAAACCGGGTACAAAGTTGCAGACTATACTTCCTTATGCAATAGGACGGCTCCACGCCTTTGTGGTACTTTTCAATGAAGAAGGGCAAAAGGGGGGGCGGTGACAAGAGTCAGACCATCCACTGACCTTGCTCATGCCTCAACTACTTCCTTTCCGGCCAATTTTACAACCGAATACCACACTTTATCATGAAGTATACTACTGCCCTTTCTCCGGCCAAGCCTGCTCCCGATGCATCATTGGTCTGTTACCACTGCCACGACGTTTGTCCTAACAACAAATTACACCTCGAGGAGAAATATTTTTGTTGCGAGGGTTGTCAACTGGTTTACCAGATTTTGAACGAGAACGACATGTGCCAGTACTACAAGCTCGACGAACAACCGGGCTTGTCATTGAAAAACCGCCGTGATGCGCGCGCCTACGCCTGGCTCGATGACAAAGAAGTACGGGACAAACTCATCCGTTACGCCGATGCGCAACAAACACATGTGGTTTTTTACCTGCCTTCCATACACTGCGCCTCATGCATCTGGCTGCTGGAACACATGTACAAACTGGACCAGGGCGTTCACCATTCCTCTGTCAATTTCCTCAAAAAAGAAGTCACCATTCAGTTCGACGAGTCAGTAACCAACCTTCGTAAGCTGGCTTCCCTGCTCGACAGTCTGGGATATCCTCCGGAAATCAACCTCGGCGATGTGGATGGCGCAAAGCATGGCAGCATAGACCGCAGTTTGTATTATAAAATAGGTGTCGCAGGATTTGCTTTCGGCAACATTATGCTGCTGAGTTTCCCGGAATACCTCGGTTTGGACAAGGAACACGAAGCATGGTTTTTCAACGTATTCGGATATTTAAACCTCATTTTGGCCCTACCGGTACTGCTCTACAGCGCCCGCGATTACTTTGTTTCCGCCTGGAACGGCATACGTCACGGACACCTGAACATCGATGTGCCGCTTGCACTCGGTATGGTTATGTTGTTCGGACGTTCGGCTTGGGAAATCATCAGCGGACAGGGCGCAGGATACATGGACTCTTTTGCCGGACTGATCTTTTTCCTGCTTACCGGAAAATGGTTTCAGCATAAAACCTACGACCATCTTTCATTTGAACGCGACTACCGCTCGTATTTTCCTGTTGCGGCAAGTGTAAAACAAGCAGGTGGGCAAGAACAAACCATACCCGTGCAAAAACTGTCGCCCGGCGACATCATTATTGTGCGCAACGGCGAGTTGATTCCTGCTGATGGACTTTTGCTGAAAGGCCGCGCGCAGATCGACTACAGTTTTGTAACAGGCGAATCGCTACCGGTTCGTGTGCACAGTGGCGAACGATTGTTTGCCGGCGGCAAACAACAAGGCGAAACCATCGAAATCAGCCTCACCCGAAAGGTTTCCACCAGCTACCTCACCCAACTTTGGAATGATGAGGCCTTTAAAGAAAAAAGTAAAAGCCACGCCAGTCTGCTCGCCGACCGGGCTGGCCGGTATTTCACAACACTTATTCTGGGCGTTTCCAGCATTGCATTTTTGTACTGGGCGCCTCAAAACATAACCACCGCCGTGAATGCTTTTACCGCCGTGCTCATCATCGCCTGTCCCTGCGCCGTAGCCTTATCCATACCATTCACCATGGGCAACGTGTTGCGGATTCTTGGAAGGAACCGTTTTTACGCCAAAAACACCCAGGTTTTGGAAAACCTGCAAACCGCCGATATGGTTGTGTTCGACAAAACCGGAACGATAACCAAAATCGCAACCAACAATGTGCGATTCAAACCGATAGCAGGACAAGGGGACTTGAAAAACAGCGAAAAAGCACTAATTAAAACGTTGGTGTTTCAGAGTAACCACCCCGCAAGCCGTCAGATCGCCGAATGGATGGGCGATGTGCCGGCAGGACAAGTGAACTACTATGAAGAAATCAGCGGCAAAGGTATACAGGCCGATGTAGAGGGTAAAATACTGCGTTTGGGCTCTGCATCGTTCGTTTTGGGCAACAACCAGGAACAGCCAGGCGTGTTTGTGGAAATCGACGGCGTTGTGAAAGGCGCTTTTGAAATCAACAACCGTTACCGCGACGGTCTGGATGGTGTGTTGAGCTATTTTGAAAACAACCACGTTGATGCCGCTCTCCTGTCGGGCGACAACGACCGGGAAGCCGGAGTGCTTCGTCCGATGTTCAAAGGAAACATGCATTTCAACCAGGCTCCCGGCGACAAGCTGCTGTTTGTAAAATCATTGCGCGACAATGGCCACAAAGTGTTGATGTTTGGCGACGGGTTGAATGATGCAGGCGCTTTGCAACAAAGCAATATCGGCATCGTTGTGGCTGAAAACACCAACAACTTCACGCCGGCCTGCGATGCCATCGTACATGCCGATGCTTTTGACCGATTGCCCGCATTTTTTGATTTGGCGAAATGGGGCGTTAAAACGGTGAACAGGGCATACCTGCTTGCCGGTTGTTACAATGTTGTAGGCTTAAGCTATGCTGTTACAGGCACCTTATCGCCGGTGGTTGCGGCTATTTTAATGCCGTTAAGTTCTGTCACCATCATCCTTTTCGGTTATGGCATGACGTATTGGAAAGCGTGGAAAATGGGATTGATGGATTCTTGAATTTTACCAAAAACAAAAGATATGAAACTTAACGTATTGCCCGATGAAATGGATTACAGGGAAAAAGATTAAAACAAACTTAATCTCCGGCTTCTGTCCGACAAGATGATTTAACCGTAAATAGTGCCTTCTTTTTTACCAGCCATTCAAAAGCATAGCCATGAAATCCATCCTTTTTCCAACCGATTTTTCTCAATGCGCATCCAACGCTTTTACACATGCCTTGGAGCTGGCATCGCAACAAAACGCTGAGCTGATCGTACTGCACATCGTTTTCCCCAACGAAGGTGTCGACAACAATATATACAATGCTTTCTGGACCGACGACTACCTCGCAGAGCGTGAAAAAGGCATGAAAGACTGGATTCGAAGAAAACTCCGGAAACCTGAACACAAAAAAGTTCGCATTACCTCCTTAACTCAAATTGGTTTCCCGGTCGCTACCATCAGCGAAGTAGCGGAAACCAACAAAGTTGATCTGATCGTGATGGGCACTACCGGCGCTACCGGCATGCGCGGAGTTTTGCTTGGAAGCGTCGCGGCAGGTGTCATCGGAAAAACCGCCATTCCGGTGCTTGTGGTGCCCAAAAAAGCCGCATACACCCCCATGCGCAATGTTGTGATGGCAACAGACTTCAATTTGCGCATCAGCGAGGCATCCAAATTGTTATTGCAACGCTGGCTGAAGCTGAATAAAAGCCAATTACACATCGTACATATTCTTGATAAGCCCGGTGAACGTGTTGATCAAAACAAGGAATCTGTTTTGGCGGGAAAACTTGGCATTATGCCCAAAGACTTCCATTACCTGCACGATCGCAATGTGCCGCAAGCTGTATCCAATTTCATGGATTCACTGGATGCTCAAGCACTTGTGACCATCGCTCGCGACCATAGTTTGCTGCATCGACTGTTTTTCGACAGTGTAACACGCAAGTTGGCCCACCGTGTTCGCACACCCATGCTTGTGCTTCATGAGCACGCCTGATGAACAACATCACAAGCGATGATGCACATCATGGCGCTGCCGCAGAACAGCCTTTAACTTTGTACCATTGAAAAAAAGAGAAAATCAAACACCATCATAGGATGGGGAAGAACACAAGACAAAAGAAAATAAGGGTAGTTTTTCTGTTTATCAATGCTTCGGCTGCAAAAGCAGGAGCATTTTTTTATGCCAACTGCCGACTGTTGATCTGCCTTCCCGGGCGGTGGTCCATCGGGAACAACCTCCTCACAAGTTGGAGCGGCGTAAATGGAGCCAGAGGATCTATCACCTCAACAAACACAAGTTTCAATTCACGGACAATACTTGATACGGCAATGACCAAAACCATGGTGGATTTGTCTTCGCCCTTGATTTGCATCACACGATCAAGACGCCAATCGTCTGATTGCAAAGCTTCGTTGGAGAGCTCGGCTATCCTGGCATCAGCCAAACGGTAGCCAAATTGAGTAAGTGATTGTAATGTTTCCGGAAGCGACTTGTTGTATATCATAAAAAATCTAGTGGCTGATGATTAAACAAACGACCACGGTAAATTGAACGCTGCCGCTGCCAGGAATATTACCTGTTTTGAAAAAGAAATATAAAAGTAATACTATTATTTTTTTAAACATAATGTCCACAAAAATAGTTTAGCTATCATTGTCAAATTTCCTTTACTTTTGATTCATAATTTTACAGCATGCAATTTCAAATAAGGATACAAGCAGGTGAAGGATTAGCATTGAGGGATCCCGAAGACACCAATTTGGGCCGCAACATTGTCCGTCATGGACTGGTGCTCATGCATCAACTTGGTTTTGAACACTTTACTTTTAAAAAGCTTGCAGAGGGAATCAATACCACCGAAGCCAGCATCTACCGATATTTTGAAAACAAACACCGCCTTCTTCTGTACATCCTCACCTGGTATTGGAATTTCCTCGAATACCTTGTCGTGTACTCCCTTCACAACCTGCATGATCCGGAGCAAAAAATCAAAAAAGTAATCGAACTGCTGGTCAATGAATTGCCCGAAGAATTTGACCAGTCAGGCATCGACAAAAACGCTCTGTACCAAATTGTAATCGCCGAGAGCAGCAAGGTATACCTTACACGCGAAGTGGAGGAGATCAATAAAAACCAACTTTTCAAACCTTACAAAGATCTTTGTTCA
>JBBSDH010000191.1:0-8580 GCA_038249605.1 Chitinophagales bacterium
TGTTGAAAATCGTTTCCGTTGAGTTGCAATTCGAGCAACGTGCCGGTGTTTTGCAAAACCGTTCCATAGTTGGAACTGATGGTGAAGCCGCCCATGGGGTGAGCGTTGGTAAAGGAAAAGGATTCGAGTGCTCCGATGCGGTTGTTGCGTATGTTAAAGGTGCGGGTAACGATTTGTCCGGCTTGTCCAAACCCGCCAAGTCCCGAGCTCGACAACAGCACAATGAGCGGGGTTTCTATTGGGTAAGGGTTGGTGGTAACGGTTTGGTTGCCGCCATTGTAGGTGTAGGTGAGGGTATTGGAAAATTGGGCGCCCATGTTGATGTCGCCGATCAGGGCACAGGAAGCACGGGCTTTGAAGGTGAGGGTACGTGTGGCGCCTACGGGAATGTTGATGAAGCCGAACGTGGGATTTTCCAGGTTGCTGATGTTCACCTGGGTACCACCGGTTATGCTGTTGGGAATGTAGGTGACCCCGGGCGGCAACATCACATTGAGGTTGTTGCCCGTCACGGTGGTGCTGCCATTGTTGGTGACGGCCACGCTGAACAGGGCGGTATCGCACACCATGAAATCGGCGGGTGTGGTATAATTGAGCAAAATGTTCTGGGATGTAACTTGCGTCATCCAAAAAAACATGCTACCCAACGCAATCAGTGTTCGGGTACAAAGGGACATAGGTAGGCTCGGTTCCGGCACTGGAGGGAGCGCGCCGCGGTTTCACAATATTTTGGCCGTGGGTAAGGTAGACCGAATGTATTGGGTGTTTAGGCCGAAGGCTTCAGGCGAGATGGATTAAAAAACGCTTTGAACTGCGAAATTCGTCGTTTTTACGGACAATTTGGACTTTTGTGCAACTCCTTTTCCAACAAATGCCACAAAGCGGACAGTTATTCGTTTTTTTGCACAAAATTTGTTTGAATGCGAATCATATCCTTTTTGTTTTTTGTCTTGTTTTTGTTCAATTCCGGCACCCTGCGCGCCCAAATTGAAGATGCCGAATACATCTTTCGCGAATTGCGCGCGCTGGACGGAACGTGGTTTATGCCTACAGACCGCGGCGACCGCCTGGAAGTTTGGACCAGAACCGACGACAGTACCCTTACCGGCAAAGCCCTGCGCATCAAATTGGAGGATGGCGACACCATTACCCTGGAAACCATGCGTCTGGAATGGCGTTCGGACTCCATGATCACCTATTACCGCAGCGTGCGCGGACAAAACCAGAACGAGCCAGTCGCTTTTCAGCTTATTCTCGCCGATGAGGACGGTTACCTTTTTGAAAATCCGATCAACGACGATCCGAAAAAGATCCTTTACCGGCTGCTTGGCAACCGCGAGCTTCAGGTGACCACCGAGGGCCAGCGCTCCAACGGTAGGGCCACCAAAAATGAATACGTGTACGAACGCGAGTTCACGCCCGGCACCGGTGAATTCCGCATCCGTGGAGGCATCAATGTGCATACGCTGAATGCCAAGGGCACCTTCCCGACCTTCGGTGGGCCACCCGAATTCAGTCCGCAAGTCGGTTGGGAATTGGGTGCAGCTTACGTTTTCCGTGGGAAAGGTTCTTTTTTGTCGCTCAACCTTGAGTTTGGACTTATGGGCCGAGGCTCAGGCATTGTTTCCACCTTTGTCGACGACACCATCCTGTACGTGCGCGACGGCAATTACAACACCGCTTGGTTCATGGTTGCCCTTATTCCCGAACTTACCCTCGGCCGCGACAGCCGTTTTTCGGTCATGGCTGGTCCGTATTTTGGCCGGCTTATGTTCAACCAGGCCAAGGGCACGGTGGAGCCCGGAGGGGAGAATAAGTTGTTTGACGCCAATGAAGACCTCAAAAAGAACGATCTGGGCATAACGCTTGGATTGCAATACAAACTCAATTTTGGCAAAAAAGACCTTGGCGGTATCCTGGGTTTGAGGGGAAACCTGGGTTTATCAAACCTCGATAACCTATATTGTGCGAATTCCGACAACACGGCCTTTTGCAACGGCAGCATGAAGTTTGTGGGTGCGTCACTTTATTACAGTGTTAACCTTGTTAAAATCTGATCGATATGTCCATAGTAAGCGCAGAAACCATCGATGCCATCATCGAAGAACTCGATAACCTTTCCGATGAGCAATACGAACAACGCGTGGATGGGTTCGCTGAGGCCCAGCCCGTACTGATTGCTTATTTGTTCAACGAAGAAAATTTCCACCTGCTCACGGAGGAGGAAAAAGGATTTTTACAATACCTCTCCCTCATTGCCCACCAAGCTGTGGAGCGTACGATGGGCAAACGCGAGCGCATTTCGGAAGATGAAATCGGCGAAGCCGAAGAAAAAAACTACGAAATCCTTGAAAATTCGACCGCCAAAACGTTCCGCGACCGCCTCGATCCTTTCTTTGAAGGATACAAACAGGAGGAATTGCTGGCTTTCGCTGAAGAGGCTGTTATGGAAGATGATGAAGACCCCGAAAGTGTGGTGACCAAAGAAGGTCGCGAACCTATTTTTATTGCGATAAAAACACTCATCGATGTACTCACGGCTGAATAGCTCTAAGTTATTGATTTTCAGGCTTATTATAGCCCTTTTTTGCCGTCATGAATTTGTGGCCGGGCTAAAATCAACCTCATTTTCAGGCATTTACGTCACAAAGCCCTTCGTATTTTTTTTCAAAATAGTTTGTACAATCCGGAGTGTTGTTTTACCTTTGCGGCCTCATTTACCAAGAGGCTTGAGTCGGGGTGTATTTGGCATGCTGCAAAGTCTTCATTTTCAACCATTCAAATTAAGTAAACAACCATGAATACGCTGAGCTATCGGACGGTTTCCGTCAGCAAAGACCAGGCAGTGCGCAATTGGTACGTGGTAGACGCCGAGAACCAGGTGGTAGGCCGTCTGTGCACGCACATTGCCACCATGTTGCGTGGGAAGAACAAGCCGTCGTACACACCGCATTCTGACACGGGCGATTATGTGATTGTGATCAACGCCGACAAGGTGCGTTTCACAGGCAACAAAATGGCACAGAAGGAATACAAAAATTACTCGCACTGGCCCGGCGGCCAGAAAATCACTCTGGCAACGGAACTGATGGACAAAGACTCGCGCCGTGTGATCGAACGTGCTGTTAAAGGCATGTTGCCCAAAACCATTTTGGGTCGCCACATGGTGAAGAAACTTTTTGTGTACGCAGGTTCGGAGCATCCGCACGGCGCACAGAAACCCGAAGCCATCAAATTTTAA
Source organism: Chitinophagales bacterium (assembly GCA_038249605.1). Lineage (GTDB taxonomy): Bacteria > Bacteroidota > Bacteroidia > Chitinophagales > Saprospiraceae > M3007. The sequence goes on from JBBSDH010000191.1 coordinate 3,242, forward strand.
GGACTTCTTTGGGCATTGAAACGTGCCTGAAGGATCCAGCATCCAATTTTTCAATCGTCAATTTCTCACTGCAGATATGGAAATGATCAATGCCGTCGGACGCCGCAAAACAGCCGTCGCCCGCGTGTACCTGATGAAAGGGGAAGGCAAAATCACCGTTAATGGTAAAGATTACCGCGAATACTTCCCGCAACTGCACGTACAGCACAACGTAACCGATCCTTTTGTAACCGTTGAAGCCGAAAACATCTACGACCTTAAGGTCAATGTTCGCGGTGGTGGTTTCAAAGGCCAAGCGGAAGCTGTGCGTATGGGCCTCAGCCGCGCGCTTGTAAAACTCAACGAAGAGTTCAGGAAACCGCTGAAATCCAAAAAATACCTTACGCGTGACAGCCGTGCCGTTGAACGTAAGAAATACGGTCAACCCAAAGCGCGCAAACGCTTCCAGTTCTCCAAACGCTAAAAAAAGTTCGGAGTTCGGAGTTTAAAGTTCAAAGATTAAAGTTTGAAGTTTAAAAGTTTGAAGTTTAAAAGTTTAAAGTTCGGATCTGCTTGATCTAAAGACCTTTATTCGCTTAAACGCTCATCCTTAAACCTTGAGCTTTAAACTTCAAACTTTTAAACTTTTAAACTTTAAACTTTAAACTTTAAACTTATTAAACTCTGCTTTTGAATCATGCAAAAGCCCACGTATAAAGAACTGCTCGACGCCGGCTGCCACTTTGGTCACCTGCGCAAAAAATGGAACCCCAAAATGACTCCGTACATCTTCATGGAGCACAAAGGAATCCACATTATTGATTTGAACCGCACCGCCGAATGCCTCGAGCGCTCGGCAGAAGCCATGAAAGCCATGGCCAAAAGCGGTAAAAAAATCATGTTCGTTGCTACCAAAAAGCAAGCCCGTGTCATTGTGCAAAAAGCCGCCGAAAGTGTAGGCATGCCCTTCGTAACGGAACGCTGGCTTGGTGGTATGATGACCAACTTCCAGACCATCCGCAAGTCGGTCAAGAAGATGAACAACATCGAACGTATGCTCTCCGACACTTCGCTCACGAGCATCACCAAAAAGGAACGCCTGACCCTGAGCCGCGAACACATCAAAATGGATAAGCAGCTCGGTGGTATCGCCAACCTCAACCGCCTCCCGTCGGCAGTGTTCATTGTGGACATCCACCACGAACACCTCGCCCTCGCCGAATCCCGCAAACTGGGCATCAAAACCTTCGGCATGGTTGATACGAACTCCGACCCGACTCTGGTTGACTACGCCATCCCAAGCAACGACGATGCTTCGAAAGCCATCGCTTTCATCGCAGGGTACCTCGCCAACGCCATCCGCGAAGGCCTGGAAGAACGCAAAGTCATCAAAGGCGACGTTAAAGAAGAAGCCGAAGCATAAACAACCCGGAACCGCCGCGTCTTTAACCTAAACTTAATGTCACGGCTTATCCATCGCAGGCCCGCCGGCGCTACTTTCGCGGCGCCTACGGGCCTGCTTTTTTTTCAACATCTTCACATCACTTATTTATACCATGAGCGACGTTAAAATTACGACCGCCGATATCCAAAAACTCCGCGAAGCTTCCGGAGCTGGCATGATGGACTGCAAAAAAGCACTCGAAGAAGCCGGTGGCGACATCGATGGCGCCATTGATGTGCTGCGCAAAAAGGGCATCGCCAAAGCTGCCAAACGCGAAGACCGTGAAGCCCATGAAGGCGTGGTGATCGCCCAAACCAATGAGGCAGCTACCGATGGCATCGTTGTTGCACTCAACTGCGAAACCGACTTCGTGGCCCGCAACGACAACTTCATCGCCCTTACCCAGAAAATTGCCGACCTCGCCATCGCCAACAAACCCGCCGACCTCGCTGCACTGCTCGCACTGCCCTACGAAGGCAACGTCACCATCGGTGAAAAAGTAGCCGAACAAAACGGCATCATCGGCGAAAAAGTAGACCTCAGCCGCTACGACCTCGTTTCAGGCGCTGAAGTACTCACCTACAACCACTCGAACAAAAAACGTTCGGTGCTCGTAGTCCTCAACAAAGCCGGATTCGCCGAAGCAGGCCGCAACGTAGCCATGCAAATCGCCGCCATGAACCCCGTTTCGGTAAGCAAAGACGACGTGGATCCCGCCATCATTGCCAAAGAAATCGAAATCGGTAAAGAACTGGCCCGCAACGAAGGCAAAGCCGAAGAAATGCTCGAAAAAATCTCCATGGGCCGTTTGAACAAATTCTTCCAGGAAAGTACCCTGCTGTCCCAGAAATATGTGAAAAACAACGACCAATCGGTGGATCAATACCTCCGCAGCCTCGACAAAGACCTCACGGTTACAATGTTTAAACACGCTGCACTGTAAGTTTTAGTCTCCGCTGTTTTTTGGACACATGAGTCATTCCGATTTTTTTCGGGGTGACTCATGTTTTTTGGACACATTCTCAAAAAAAGCCCACCCCATATCCCCAGCTTAGAAGAGACTTAACGTTTGGTAAACCCACATATGATCAGCGCCCCAGCGGCGCGGCAATGTAAAAGTGCTAAACCAGCGATCTATACAGAGGCATATTCGATGGTATTTATGCCTTTCGATTCGATGATTTTGGTGACATTTTCACATTGCCGCCCCGCTGGGGCTTCGATTATGGGGTCGCAACTATTGCTACATACATGCCCGTTCCGCTGGGGCTATCATCTGCAAAATATTGGTTTGCTGTTGTTTGTGTTAGCCTATGGCTTCAAAAAAACATGAGTCATCCCAAAAAAATTCGGGATGACTCATGTTTTTTTATTCGACTGCCGACTAATTTTTTATCACCCTCAATCAATTCCCCGTCTTACATTTATCGGACAAACACAAACAACTCCATGCGAACCTAGTGCCGCGTCCAGTAAATGACATACAGTTTCGCGACCCTATTTTTCGCTCAATGTCGTTGTTCGTCGTTTAAAATGTCCCGCATTTCGCCCTCCTCATGCCTAATTGAGCAAAATATATGTCTCGCCAAACTGTTCGTCATTCACTGGACGCGGCCCTAGCCATCCTCCTCCTGCTTTTCCCAGTCATCCTCCCCGCACAGGAAATTCCCGCCGATAGTACGGAGCTCCTGCATTGGGTGCATGAACAAGCCACCGCCATCGAAAAAACTCTGCGTTATGCAACCATATCACAGTACGGTCCCGACCTGACGCGCCGCCTCGAGGAAGCCGAAGAAAAATTCAAGGTTATTTCTTATTCCAGACTTCGATGCGAAGAGGCCGTGCGCTCAGCCCAACGCGGACTCAAACTTTGCAACCTGCTGGACAGCAAATCCGACGGCGACATCAACGCCCTCATTGTACGTGCCACCAAAGTCCGCATAGAAGCCATCAACATGCAGGATGCCGTTGGTTTTTGCTTAGAGGCCATTACCCCGATTACCAAACAACCCGACCTCACCAGCGCCGAAATTTTCACCTCCAGTGTCAATATTGCACGCAAAGACATCAACTACGGTCTGCGTTCAGGAGATAATCGTATCCTCGCCTTCGACCTCGATCACGCCATTCATGTACTCACCGACGCTGAACAAATGGCCTCCGTCTTCGACGGCTGCTTGGCCTTCCGTCAGGCAGCACAAAAAGCCGTTCAAGCCTGTACCGCCGCCCTGCTCAGCAGCACCTGGGTCGAAATTGAAAAAAATTGTCTGACAGCGCTCGTGCACCTGGATACCATGGAAGCGGAAGCGAAGTGCCGGTGAGGTACATGGGGAATGCCTTTTTTGCCCTACTTTCGCTCCCAATTTTTACACCGCCCTCACCATGGAAAGAATAAGTGTTTTTGACATCTTTAAAATAGGCATCGGCCCTTCGAGCTCCCACACCATGGGACCCTGGCGCGCCGCCCAACGCTTCGTACGCGAACTGCAGGAATTGGGCGAGTTCGACGCCATACAAGCCCTGCGCATCGAACTCTATGGCTCACTCGCCAAAACCGGCAAAGGCCACGGTACCGACCTGGCTGTGTTGCTGGGTCTCGACGGCCACGATCCCGTCACCATGCCCGTAGACCAGGTGGATGCATCCATCCAACGCATTTACCAAAACCAATCGATCAACCTGGGCGGCCAAAAAGAAGTGCCTTTTGATGCGGAGGAAGACCTCGTTTTCTTGTACGACCAAATTCTGCCTTACCACGCCAACGGCCTCATTTTTCAGGCATTCCTCGCCAACGGCACCGGCGTGCGCCAAACCTACTACTCCGTGGGCGGCGGGTTTGTGGTGAAAGAAGGGGAGGAAAACATGGCGTCGGATGTGATCCTGCCGTTTCCCATCGACCGCGGTGAAGACCTTTCGCAGTGGTGCCGTACGGGCGACAAAGCCATCTCGGAGGTGGTTTTTCAAAACGAACTTACCTGGCGCCCTGCCGATAAAATACGCACCGATCTTTTGGCCATCTGGGATGTGATGAAACACTGCATCTACAAAGGCGCGCATACCGAAGGCGTGTTGCCGGGCGGTCTCAATGTGACCCGCCGTGCCCACGGGCTCAGCGTACGCTTGCTCGACGGCTGCAAATACAACAACGTGGACGAATGGATTGAGTGCATCCGCTCGGGTCCGCACCACTTCCAGCACATCCTCAAATGGGTGAGCTGCTTCGCCCTTGCCGTGAACGAAGAAAATGCCGCTTTCGGACGCGTCGTTACTGCACCCACCAACGGCGCAGCAGGCGTCATCCCTGCGGTGCTCATGTATTGTGTGTGTTTTTGTGAAAAATTCGGCGACGACGACATCGTGAAATTCATGCTCACCGCCGGCGAGCTCGGCAGCATGTTCAAAAAAGGCGCCACCATCTCGGCTGCCATGGGTGGTTGCCAGGCCGAAATCGGCGTATCCTCCGCCATGGCCGCAGCAGCCCTCACCGAGTGTATGGGCGGCTCGGCCGAACATGCCATGATGGCCGCCGAAATCGCCATGGAACACCACCTCGGCATGACCTGCGACCCCATTGGCGGCCTCGTACAGGTGCCCTGCATCGAACGCAACACGATGGGCGCCATCAAGGCCATCACCGCCGCCCACATTGCCCTGGAAAGCGACCCAACCAAAGCTAAGGTGAGCTTAGATGCCGTAATCAAAACCATGAAGGAAACAGCCAAAGACATGAGCCACAAATACAAGGAAACCGCGGATGGGGGACTGGCGCTGCAGTTTACCGTGGGATTGGTGGAGTGCTAGTGCCATACGCTTGCTTAGAGGATAAAGACGATGGTCATTCGGCATACGCCGCATGACCAACGTCTTTATAAACTAATCAGGCGTCCGGGCTGGGGGGGGGCAACCGCAACAAAAA
>JBBSDH010000192.1:0-8559 GCA_038249605.1 Chitinophagales bacterium
ACCCCGTCGTTTGGTGGCTTTCCCACCGCATCCGTGCGGAGCGTGAAAACTGCTGCGACGATGTGGCCGTCGCACTCAGCGGCAACCCTTTGATGTACGCCAAAACGTTGGTACGGTTGCAGGAAATGGCCCGTCCAACGCCGCTCTTGGCGCCCGCAATGCACGGTTCGGCCTTCGCCCTCAGGCGCAAGCACCGACCCATGCTGATGCGCATCAAACGTATTTTAAACCCATCACAAACAACACAATATACCATGGAAAAAATAGTGGCAACTGCCATCCTGATCGTCCTTACGGTGCTTTGGACCCTTCACTCCGGCACAGAAAACTTCAACAACGCCCTCAAAGCCATGAACCCCGTGGAATGGGTGGCCGCACATGCTCCAGGATTCGGCCGGGGCGCTCAAACGTCCGCATCCGACACCATCCCACCCACAACCAAAAACACACAGAAAATCGTGCATGAAGATGGAAATAGCCGCGTGGAAATGGAACTTCAAAACGGCGAAATCAAACGCCTGAACATCGACGGCAAAGACATTCCATCTTCCGATTTCAACGAATACGAAGAGCTTATTGCCGATTTGATGGTGGTATCAACGCCTCCACCACCTCCACCCCCGGCTTTCAGCTTTCCAACCCTTGCGCCCCGTGTGCCTTTTGTGATGGCGCCCCAAGTGCGCGTTACCACCGAAAAGGATGGCGACAATACCGTCATCAAATTCAATAATGGTTTAAAACCCATGGAAATCGTGGTAAAAGACGGTAGAGTATGGATAGACGGCAAGAAAATGGAAGCAGGCGAAAGTTTGGAAGTACCCTACGAAAATTTCGATTTTTCCTGGGGTGAAGACGGCGGCCCTTCCATCGTTTTCCCTCCCCACGGCTCCGTATTCTTCAACGAGGACCAAAGCATGTTATGGGTGCCCAACCCACCCGATTCCCCCGATGCCCCGGACATTGCGTTTAGCCCCGAATTGTTGAGCGGCAATTTTGACAACATGAATGACAAAGAAAAGGCCGCATTTGAACAAGAGTTGCAACGCATTGAAAAAGAGATGGCAGCATTTGAAAAGCAATGGAGCAATGCAACCGCCAAAATACAAATGGAAACGACCCGGATGCAGCGCGAACAGGAATTGTACCAGCGGCAAACGCAACGCATGCAAATGGAACGCGATGCACTACGCGCAGCCGCTCAATACCAACACGCTGAAGGCGATAGGAACCGTTCCATGGAGCAACAGCGACAAGCCGAATCAACCAGCAGCATCCTGAAATCTGAACTCATCAAAGACGGCCTCATTAAAAAGAACCATTTTTCTTTCAAACTTTCTACCAAAAACCTGACCATCAACGGCGAAAAGCAAAGCGATGACGTGCATCATAAATACCTCAAACTTTACGAAAAAGTTTCTGGAAAGGAAATGCAAAAAGGCGACAATGTGCAGATGGTAGAGGAAAATTAGTCGGTTGGTCGGTCCCAAATTTAAAATAGTCGTTTGCGTATCCAATGGCACGCAAACGACTATTTTTCCGACCAACCGGCTATATTCCGACTATTCCGGACTTTTTTCAACCATAAGTCCTATGGAATAAACACCCGAAATTGAATCCTGTCGCATGAATTGTTCGATCAAGAGTTGGTACTCACCGACTTGGCGGAAAAGGGCATTTTCTTGAAGCACACTGTTTAACGTGCAACGGCTGCCAGAGCAAGACCCGTTGTTTTCGCCCTGACTGTTGAAAAAATCGAAGGAAAGCACCGAGCTTGTTCGTTTACCATCGGGAAAGATGGTTTGCATGCGCAAATAAATGTTTTGCGATGCAAAAGTGTCTGCGTGGGTGATGTCCAAATACAAATTGTACCGCGCCGTGGTATCGCTTATGTTGTAGGCATACTTGAGGGAATCGGCATACATCCAAACGCCGTTGGGTATCGTTTTTTCAGCATCGTAGTGGTAATTTTTACCGCAGGCTGCGAAAAAAAGCACGCAGAAAAAACTGTACAAAAGGGTACGCATGGCGTGGATTTTTGAATGCCTGATGCAGCCTGGCGAGGCGAAAAAACGGTTTACGATGTTGAATCCTTTTTTTTACAGGTAATGATGAACGCCGGTGGCATGTTGAGCGGCACAAAATCGACGGTGGCATTGCCAAACATACGTTTGTAAAAATTCACCAAAACAGGCGAGTAATGAAACTGGATGAACAACCCTCCGGTGTTCAGCCAACGTACGCATCCGCTTATGATGTTCTGTGCAACAACTTCGGGCAACATCACGAAAGGTATGGCCGAAATAAAATAATCTACATGGGTAATATTTTGTTCTTCAAAATATTGTCCCATATTTTCTGCCGAATCGTGTATAATCTGAATGCGCGGATCATTGAAATTTTGTTGCATTTTTTCAACAAAAGTTTCATTGATCTCAAAGATCAAAAGACGTGCATCGGGCTCCATCCGATCGAGTAAGTAATTGGTGATGACACCATTGCCAGCGCCCAATTCAACAACCACACGCGCCTTCGACTTATCTATTTTATCGGCCATGCTTTTGCATAAAAAACGCGAACTCGGCGCAATACTGCCCATGTTTCTCATGTTTTTAAGGCTTTCACGCAGGAAATCTATACGCTGGTTGATGCTGTGCATATTGGGTGTTTAGCCGGGTTTAGCCCCTGACAAAGGCGGTAAGTTCGGGATACTTTTTCAGCAATGCGACAGCTTCTGCCTTTGAAATTCGGATTCCATTCACATAGGCTCCAACAAGAGCCTCCGCAAACCCCTGGTTTTGCAATTCTTTCCGCAATTGAACGGCCTTAGCATGATCTTTGAACAATCCTGCTGTGTACAAATACAACCCTGTGCCTGGCTGCGTTTCAATGATTTGATCGCCGAACATGGCAAGTACGTCGTTGTTCAGCAACTGCCTGGTGGAGGTTATGTCGACCCGGTAGCTCACCCCTTTCACCAATTCGGCATACTTGTCGGCCGCTTCTGAAGCCATGAATGCCGACACTTCTGGTTTTTCCTGTCGCAACTCAACCGGCAATCCGGCGCCGGAAACGGTTTGCAAAATAAGTTCAATGCGCCTGTTCAATTTACTTCCCATGGGATTGGGAGCGGCATCCATGACGTTGCGGGCTACAGGGAAATAAGGTCCGCAACTTTTCAGCCGTATCCTTGAAGCCGGAATACCCCTTTCCGTAAGGGCTTTGCCCACCAGTTCGGCGCGTTTGATGCCGTTGTAAAGGTCAAATTTTGCCGGACCGGTCTCGTCGGTATGCACCGTAACCATCACCTGGGCGTCCGGTACAAGCCGGGCTGCCGCGGCAAACTGATCTACTGTTTTTAGGTTGCCAGCGCTAAGTACATCGCGTTCATCGGTGTACAACAGAACCGGCAACACCATCTCCTTTTTTTCAAAAACCAGCGCCGGCGCATTGACTTGTGCAAAAGTAATCGGACTGCGTGTTTCCAGTTGTTCTTCCTGCGCCTCGCGAAACCAGGCAACAAAAAGATCGCGCTCGCCCAAGCTTTCAAAGCGGTTGGATGCTAAAAATGCCGCCGAACCGTCGTTTTTAAGTCTAAAAAAAGCGTCGTCGGCTGGTGAGTTCACCAGCGGACCCATGTTTGCCGGCGCCTGCCACTGTGCTTTGACGCCGTCGAAAACGGCTTTGTAAACATCCAGTCCACCCATGCTGCTCAGTCGATTGCTGCTAAAATACAGGCTGCGACCATCGCGGGCAAGGAAGGGAGTGGTTTCATCGTAGGGAGAATTGACGTCCGGTCCCAGGTTTTGTCCCGGCGTCCAAACGCTGTCGCGCAACATGGAGATGTATAGGTCGAGGCCGCCGAAGCCGCCTTCGCGGCGGCTGGCAAAAAGCAGGATGGAATCGTTGTAAAAAAACGGTGCTGCATCGCTGTTTTCCATGCTCACGGGGCCTTTGAAGGAAGGCGATGTAACCGAATACTCATCGTTTTTTCCAGCCGAATCAATCAACATTTCGCCGCTGTATTGGGTGTAACCACGGAAAAAATAAAGCAGCATGCCCTTTTCATCAAAAGCGAGGGGTGTCTCATGGCGGGAGGTATTGAGCAGGCTGCTGAGGGGCTCGGCGGCGCTCCAGCCGCTGTTGCGGAGGTTGCTGAAAAACATGTCCGAACTAAAACGGCCAGCCACGGCATCCTCGTAACCTTGGTCGTTGCGTCGTCCTCCTGTGCTGCTGTCCCGTGCGGAGGCAAAATACAAACGGTTTGGGTTGTTGACAGAAGGGAGCGGCGCAAACTCGTCGCCAGTGCTGTTCACACCGGGTCCGAGGTTTTCCACCAAAGCTACTGCAGGGTTGTTGGGGATATCGGACGCCAAAGCACAGCGGCGGATGTTGTCGGTAACATTGGCGCGCAGGGTATTTTTTTCACCGGCGCGTTCGAGAAAACCTTTGTAAAACGGTATGGCCTGGTCGAACTCCCGTTGTCCGTGCAAGGTTCGCGCCAGGTAGAAATACACTTCCGCATCGGTTGTTGTCGGATTTTGTTTGAGGATGTACTCCAGGAATTGCCGTGCCTTGTCGGGCTGGTTCACCTGATAATGGCAAATACCGATTTTGGTAAGCACGGCTGTTTCGCCGGGTTTTTCCTGCTGGTAACGTGAAAGCAACGACAAGGCTTCCGAGTAACGGCGGGCTTCAAACATTTTTTCGCCATTGCGTTTCAAATCAGACGCTTTTTGGGCGGACAAAGCAAGGGGAAGAAAAAAAACAAAGGCAACGGTGCAGAACCGGATCATGTTTTGAGCTGTATGAATGAGTACAAACGCACGAATGGCGGCAAAATTACCTTTTTTATCGGCTTAAAGCAGTCAATCAACGCATTGGAATGACCAATGGCATAACAAGCGTCGCCTTTAGTATGCTGGTTCGCAACAATTTTACCAATTTTGCGTCCTGTATAGCTTTGGGACAACACCCTCTACCATCGACAATGTCCAACCTTACGTTTCAATACCCTGCCTGGTTTTTGCTGCTTTGCGTGCTGCTTGGGCTCGCCTACGCCGCATTGCTCTATTACCGCGATACCACTTTCCGCGAACAGTACCCCAACCTGCACCGCTGGCTGGCGTTGCTGCGTTTCCTTACCGTCACGATACTAGGCGCCCTGTTGCTTTCGCCTTTGCTCAAAAGCGTGATCACCGAAACCAAAAAACCGGTGGTTGTTTTGGCACAGGACCATTCCGAAAGCCTTGCAACCGAATTAAACGGTGAAGGCCTCGATGCCTACAAACAAAACTGGAACAAGCTGCGCGATGCGCTTTCCGACGACTACGAAGTGCACGAACTTGCATTCGGCGACGATGTACGTGAAACCGTCGATTTCAACTTCGCCGACAAAGTGACCAACCTGTCGCAGCTCATGCGCGAGGTGTACGACCGCTATGGCGGACAAAACCTCGGCGCCGTGATCGTGGCCACCGATGGAATATACAACGAAGGCAGCAATCCAGCGTATGCCGACGTGCAGCTCAATGCCCCCGTGTATACCGTAGCGCTCGGCGATACCACGCCCAAAAAAGACCTCCTCATCAAACGGGTTTTTCACAACAAAATAGCTTACCTCGGCGACCAAATCAGCATACAGGTTGACGTGGCAGCCATGTTTTGCGCCGGACAACAAAGCGTGCTCACCGTGAGCCGCCTCGAAGGTGACCAGCGCCAAACCCTGCAAAGCATACCGCTTGGCATCAACGGCAACGACTTTTTTACCACCAAGGAAGTGCTGCTCGAAGCCAAAACACCCGGCGTGGTGCAATATGTGGTGTCGCTGGCGAAACTGCCAGGCGAAGCCAGTACCGTAAACAACAGCCGCGAAATTTTCATCGACGTGCTCGACGCACGCCAAAAAATTCTGCTCCTGGCCAACAGTCCACACCCCGACCTCTCGGCCCTGCGCCAAACCCTTGAATCCAACAAAAACTACCAGGTCAGCATCGCTTACATCAACCAACCGGGCCTCGATGTGTCAAAATACGATTTCGCCGTGTTGCACAACCTACCGTCGGTAAACAACGATGCGGTAGGTGTGCTCAATGCGCTCAATGCCAAACGGATTCCCCGCATGTTCGTCGCCGGCATGCAAACGGGCTTTGCCAACCTCAACGGCGCCCAGGATCTTGTGCGTATCCAAAGCGACGGCCGCCAAAGCGACGACGTGCAGGGCAAAGTTTCACCGCGTTTTGCAACGTTCAGTCTTGCGCCCCGCGTGAACGACGAGTTGCCTAAATTCAACCCTGTGACTTCGGCTTTCGGCAAATTTGAAGCCCTGCCCGGAGCTCAGGTGCTTTTGTACAAACGCATTGGAAAGGTGGACACCGACCAGCCTCTGTGGGCCATCGGCGAAAGTCAAGGGATCAAAACAGGTATTTTTCTCGGCGAAGGCCTTTGGAAATGGCGTCTGTTTGACTACCTGCAACACAACAACCACGAAATTTTTGATGAACTGCTGGGTAAAACCGTTCAGTATCTCACCCTGAAAGAAGACAAACGCAAGTTCCGAGTTACACTCGATCAGAATATTTTCAACGAAAACGAAGCCGTCGGTTTCGGCGCCGAGCTTTACAACGACAACTACGAGCTTACCAATGATTCCGACGTGGCCATGAGCATCCGCAACAAGGAAGGCAAAGAGTATACCTACACGTTCAACCGCGTTGGTAAAGCGTATACCCTTAATGCCGGTATTTTGCCGACAGGCAACTATACCTACCGCGCCACGACGACATTTAACGGTCAAAATCTTTCCTTCGATGGCCGTTTCAGCGTGCGGCCCATAGAGCTCGAACTGTTCGAAACCAGCGCCCGACACGCCGTTTTGCGCCAGCTCAGTACACGCTACGGCGGCGAAACGGTAGATGCTGCAGACATCGCCTCGATAGCCGAAAAAATAAAAAACAACCAGACGGTGAAACCTGTCGTGTACAGCACGTCTAAAACCAGTCCGCTCATCAACCTTAAATGGATTTTCGCGCTGCTCGCCGGTTTGTTGGTAGCTGAATGGTTCATGCGACGGTACTTTGGAGCTTATTGATAACATTTTACGGGCGTCGACCAGACATACACATTTGATTGACGAAATATGATTTTTAGGAATTGGATTAAATGGGATTTTGGATTTTACTTAAATCCTCAAAAATCCTCTCAGCCTAAATTCTAAAATCAAATTTCATATTTCGTCAATCAAATGTGTATGCTTTGTCGGCGCCCAGCTGTAATAATACAATACCATGCAAAAGGATTTACGTTCCCTCAACCTCTTCGACCTCGAAGCCAAACTCGCCGAGTGGGGTGAACCGCGTTTTCGCGCCAAACAAATATACGAATGGCTTTGGGCCAAAAGCGTGTCCGGTATCGACGGCATGACCAACGTGGCGAAAGAGCTGCGCGCGAAACTCAAGGAAAATTTTGTGTTCCAAAGCCTTTTTGAAGACGCCGTACAACACAGCAACGACGGCACCATCAAAACACGGTTCCTTACCCACGACGGTCACCGCATAGAAAGCGTGCTCATACCCGTGCCTTCAGACGACCGTTTCACCGTGTGCGTAAGCACCCAGGTGGGTTGCAGCCTCACCTGCTCGTTTTGTGCAACCGGCCGCATGGGCCGCAAACGCAACCTCGAAGCTTACGAAATCGTAGACCAGGTAGCGGCCGTGAACCGCCAATGCCTTTTATCCTTTGGAAAAAACCTCACCAACATCGTATACATGGGCATGGGCGAACCCTTGCTCAATTACGCCAACACAATGGAAAGTGTGGAACGCATCACCGCCGCACCGCCGCTCGGCCTCGGTATGGGCGCACGCCGCATCACCGTGAGCACCGCAGGCATCGTCAAAATGATCCGAAAACTGGCAGACGACGGCTACCGAAGCAACCTCGCCGTGAGCCTTCACGCCGCCGACGACACCAAGCGCAACGAGATCATGCCCATCAACGAAAGCAACAACCTCAAAATGCTGATGGAAGCCCTCGAATATTTCTATCAACTTACCCACAACCGCATTTCCTACGAATACATCACTTTCGAAAACTTCAACGACGGTCCGGAAGATGCCAAAAAGCTCATCCAGCTTTGCCGTCGCAAATTCCCCGTGCGTGTGAACATCATCGAATACAACCCCATCGACGGGGCGCTTTTTACCAAATCGGGCGAAGAACGACTCAATGCTTTCGCCGCTTCCCTCGCCGAAGCCGGAATAACCGTAACTGTACGCCGCAGCCGGGGTAAGGACATCGATGCGGCGTGCGGACAACTGGCAAATAAGTAACGTCTAAACCTGGATTTTAGGGATTTTAGGGATTGGATTTTAATGGGATTTGAAAAGATTTGGGAAGATTGGATTGGATTTTTTGGGATGGATGGATTTTAGATTTTTTGGGATAAAAAGGATTCGCACAGGCATCCTCTCAATCCTAAAAAATCTAAAATCCATCCATCTCTAAAAATCCAATCCAATCTTCCCAAATCTTTTCAAATCCCATTAAAATCCAATCCCTAAA
>JBBSDH010000193.1:0-8375 GCA_038249605.1 Chitinophagales bacterium
AAACGCTTTGTTGCATCGCCGTATTTCAACCGGCAACCTTTGCTCGTTGATCTTTTGGACTTTCTAACGGAGCACAAACACGACCTGGAGCAAACGGATGCTTCCGAAGCCTACGCTGTTTTGATGCCCGGACAACCTTTCGACGACAAACACTGGCGTTACCTGCTCAGCGATCTGGGTACACTCATCGAACGGTTTTGGACCATCGAGCACTACGAAGCAGACGAGCATCGGGTGTTGCCCGACTTGCTCGCGATCGCCAGCGAAAAAGGACTGGACAAAACTTACCGACAAACCGAACGCCGTGTTGCAACCTTATTGGCCACACAAGAACCCCGAAATACAAGGTTTTTCGAGTTTGCCATGAAAAGCGCCGAACAGTCGTACCTGCATTTTACCCGCCAGAAGCTACGGCGTTACGAGCCTGGACTACAGCTGCTGTCCGACAACCTCGACCGCTACTATTTCCTGCAAAAACTGCGCTACGCCGGCGCCATGCTCGAAAACCGGCAAATACTTCAGGGCGATTACCAAACAGGTATTTCTCCGTCATGGCTTCAGCACCTTGAAGATACTGATTTTCTGGGCGAACCGCTCATCCGCTTGTACCACGCCACCTTGTATGCTCAACTGGAAGAAAACGACGAATCGGTTTTCCAGAACCTGCGAAGCATGTTGCTCGCTCAGGAAAGTTCGTTGCCCATCGACGACCTGAAGTCCATCTACCAGCTCGCCATCAATTATTGCGCCCGGAAGATCCGCCAAGGCAAAGATGTATTTGTTTCCGAGGCTTTGGAACTTTACAACAGCGGCATTGAGCGCAAACTATTCAACGACGCCGATCACCTGTCGCCGTGGGCCTTCACCAATGTGATCAAGTTGGCCCTGCGCCTCAAACGTTTTGAATGGATTGAGGCTTTCGTCGCAAAACATGGTCCGAGCCTGGCCGATGACTTCCGCCAAAACGTGCTGAACTACAACCTGGCCGAACTTTACTTTTATACCAACCGCTACGACGAGGCCATGGATGCCCTGAACCACGTGACGATGAACGACCTCAACCATTACCTGGGCGCTCGGGTGTTGCTTGTGAAAATTTATTTTGAAAACAAGGAAATCAACGCACTGCTCTCCCTCTTAAGCGCATTTATAGCCTTCCTGAAACGCAACAAGCAAATTTCATCCAACATCAAACAGACTTACCTGAATTTCTGCACCACGGTGTTTCAACTTTGCAAACCAGAGGTCAAAAACAGGGAAAAATTGAGCGAAAGCATCCACGCAACGCCTTTGCTCACCGACCGGGAGTGGCTGATGAAGATGTTGATGCGGTAAATACGGCATTTCGAGCTTGTTCCGGATTTTGTGTTGCCAATTCGCGGATTTGTGTTCGTCTCCACACACCAATTACCCCAACTTTGCTTTGTTAAAAAAACACCCATGTCTGAATCCATCATCCACGTCAAATCCATCGCGCAAGTGCACCAGATGCTCGGGTACGAAAAACCCACACACCCACTCATCACCGTGATCGATGCCTCCAAACTGGTGGTGACCAAAGAGATGGTCGGCGTACGGCTTTTGTCCGACCTTTACTACATCGGTCTGAAAGACGGAAGTTGCGGCATGGACTACGGCCGCAACCAGTACGATTTCGAAGAGGGTGTCCTGTTTTTTACAGCGCCCGGACAAGTCATTTCCCCCACCCAAGAGCAAAAAGCCAACGACATCGAAGGTTGGATGATCTATTTCCACCCCGATCTGATCCGCAAATCACCGCTTGGTGAACACATCGACCAATACACGTTTTTCAGCTACGATGTGCATGAAGCGGTGCATGTTTCGAATCAGGAAAAAGATGTTTTAACGGCCTGCATTCAACAAATCAAGGTGGAATGCGATCAACGGATCGACAACCACAGCCAGCGGGTCATCACTTCCAACCTCGAATTATTGCTGAATTATGCCCTGCGTTTTTTCGAACGCCAATTCAATACACGCACCAACGTCCATCAGGACACGGCACAGCAATTTGAACGACATTTGAAAGCGTATTTCAACTCCGAACTCATCCAAAAGGGCCTTCCTTCCATTCAGTATTTTGCCAACAAACTTCATCTTTCCCAAAACTACCTTAGCGATCTGCTCCGAAAAGAAAGCGGTCGAAGCGCCAAGGATTTCATCAATGATTATGTGGTGGAAAAAGCCAAAAACATGCTGCTCGGCAGCAACAATGCTGTGAGTGAAATTGCTTACAATCTAGTGCCGCGTACAGTGAATGACGTATAGTTTGGCGAGGCCTATATTTTGCTCAATTAGGCATGAGGAGGGCGAAATGCGGGACATTTTAACCGACGAATAACGATATTGAGCGGAAAATAGGGCCGCCAAACTGTATGTCATTTACTGTATGCGGCATTAAGTTTCAATTACCCACATTATTTCAGCCGGTTGTTTAAAAGCAAAACCGGCATGACGCCCCAACAATACCGCGACACAAACTAATGACTTCGTCCAATCCTGAAATGGTGATGATCCTTCCGGGTTTTGTGTTTGGTGCCGCATTTCTTCCGGGCCGAACTTTGCACCATCTTTCCAATCATCAAAACAAAAATCATACAATGAAACAAGTTGTTCTTATCACAGGCGCCTCATCGGGCATGGGCAAAGCCACCGCCCTACAACTCCTCAAAGAAGGCTACACTGTTTACGGCGCTGCCCGCAGGGTGGAGCAAATGCAGGACATCGTGCAGGCCGGGGGAAATGCGCTTAAAATGGATGTCACCAACGAAGCTCAGATCGTTGATACGGTTAAAAAAATCATGGACGAGCAGGGCCGCATCGATGTTCTGGTGAACAATGCCGGTTACGGCCTTTACGGCGCTGTGGAAGACGTGACCATCGAAGACGCACGCAGGCAGTTTGAAGTCAACCTGTTCGGATTGGCGCGCATGACGCAGGAAGTGCTTCCGCACATGCGCAAACAACAATCGGGAAAAATCATCAACATCGCCTCCATGGGCGGCAAAATGTACACGCCCCTTGGCGCATGGTACCACGCTTCCAAACATGCCCTCGAAGGCTGGAGCGATTGCCTTCGCTTCGAGTTGAAACCCTTCAACATTAAGGTGGTTGTGATCGAACCCGGCATCATAGCTACCGAATTTGCCGACGTGATGAACGAAGGTTTGCTTAAAAACTCAGGTAAGGGTATTTACGCCGGCCTGACCAATACCATGGTGAAAACTACCAGTAGTGCCTATGCCCAACCTGGGGGTCATTCGCCAGCTTCGGTGGTTTCCGATGCGATCATCACAGCCGTTGCAGCGAAAAACCCCAAAACAAGGTACCGTGTGGGCAAAATGGCCAAACCCATGGTATGGATGCGGGTAGTTTTGGGCGACCGGATTTTTGATAAAATACTTGATCAATATACCAAATCCAATTGACCGAATACCTTAAAACCAACGGTTGAACAACCATGTTCGTGCTTTTTTTACAAGCACATAAGTCAGCCATAGAAATACAAACCCCAAAATGCACAAACCATAATGCTGGTTCATCCAGTTTACTTTTTCAATCATGAACTCCGTAAACCCCTCGAAAGTGTCCCTGCAAATGCCCCAGCCATGGCTGAAAAAATATTGGAAACCCTGAGTTTAACGGCAAGGATGATTGGAAACAACAAGATTTCACCGCCAGCAAAAGCAGCAATAAAATAAGCCGTGTACGTCCCTCTTCCTCTACTCATCCAGTTTCGCCTCCACTTTTTTAACCACCACATCGTTTATGTTGCGCAAATCAGCGTGTTTGTCGTACACCAGGCTGGCGAATATTAGAGCACAGAGCCTCCCGTTTTCCGGACTTTGAAGGGCTTCAAATTTTAATTTATTCACAACTACTTCGGTTGCAGCCACGACACTTGCAGAGCGCGGTTCACTTTCGACCATAGCCATGGCGCCAAAGTGCTCGCCCGCTTCCTTTCGGATAAGACTTATGTCGCCTTTTTTAATCATAACTTCCGCTTGTTCAATGACATACAAACAATCACCAACATCTCCTTCCGTGATGATGGTTTCTCCAGGCTCGAAATGATTTTCCTCCATCAGGCATTCCAGTATGTTTAAATCCTGTTGAGAAAGGTTTTTGAACAAGGAGCAGACGGGCCACTTTTTCATCAAATGGGCGTCTGGAAGTACAGGCTTACGCTCGCCGTTGATTGAATTTGCGTTTTGCATTTGGTATTTTCGTTGCATTGGAAAATGCAGGTAATGTCCCAACCTTTTGTTTCAAAAGCCGTACAGGTTCAGTATTCTTTATTAAATCTAGTAATAAATATGGTAAATCGCCCCATAACATACAAAATACTACAATTCGTAAAATGCCTCTAATGTAATGAGAAGGTTACAAGAGGCTGCGAGGCGTATTCATTGGAAACATTCCGTGATACTCTCTTCACCCCGTTTTCAACCACCCTGTAATGCTCAACCGCGGCACATTGGTGATCAATACCTCGTGTTCCAGTTCGCTGCTTTTGAAAAACACACATTTGCCCGACATGGGTGCGATGGTTTGCACATGGTCAACGTGGAACACGCGCAATTCACCCCCGTCCTTTTCCTGCCAGTCGGCGTTGAGGTACATGATCATGGAAAACGACCTGCTTTTGTCGCTCCTAAACTGGTCGAGGTGTTTTTTGTAAAAAGCGCCTGTTTCGTAAAGTGCGTAGTGAAACTCGTACCCCGTGATGCCGGTGTAGCAGGTTTCATTGAGGTACAAAACAAAACGGTCCATGAGGTCTAGAAATTCGTTTTCGTAAGGATCGTTGTGCGCGCGGTCGAGCCAATAAATCAGATCGCCCCGTACTTTATTGTCCTGCTGCAGCAGTTCCTGGTTGCCGATGCCTGCCGGAAGCATGTTGTTGCCTTCAAAAAGGGTTTTCAAATTGGATTTTAAATGCGCAGCCAACGTTTCATTTAAAAAATGTTCAGCCAAACCAACATGGTTTTCAACATAACTGTCGATGAGGGAATCGAAGGGATTTTGCAACGCATTTTGTTCAGCCGCCAGCGTAAAACCGGAATGGCAACAAGGTAGGGGCAAAAAAGCACAACAGCAGTGCGGTTGATTTTCTGCAAACGAAATGTTTTCGGCATGTGCGTGGTTATTTCTTTCTTTGTAGCCTCGCTATGATTGATATTAAACCAACCTGGTCATCACCACCTTCCGGATTGCTGCTTCAGCCTTCCGAAGTACATATTTGGAAAGCACCCTTGCTTTTGCCGCATGCACAATACGAGCGCTTAAAAACCTTTTTGTCGGAAAATGAACTCGCCCGTTCGGAACAATACCTGTTCGCACACCTCCGGCACCATTTCATCGCTAGCCGAGGAATGCTGCGCGATCTGCTGGGCCGGTATTTAAATTGTCCTCCCGAAAGCATTCGTTTCGAATACAATGCCTTCGGCAAACCGTCGGTTGCGGGACAAAACTCGCTGCATTTCAACCTGTCGCACTCCAACGGTGTCGCTTTGCTGGCTTTTCAAAAAAAACAACCGCTCGGCATCGATGTGCAACACCTCGACGATGCCATCAACCTGTTGCAAACAGGCGCACTCGTATTTTCACCCCGCGAAATGGAGGTCTTGCAAGGCCTGTCGCCAGAAAATCTACGCACGGTCTTTTATCAATTTTGGACACGCAAGGAAGCTTACATCAAAGCATTGGGAAAAGGGTTCTCAGCGCCGCTGAATCAAATCGATGTACACCAGGCGCCCGAAAGACCTGTATTGAACAACGAAAATGGTTTGCCGGAAACAACGGACTGGTTCGTGCGCGATTTCATCCCCTGCCCGGGATACGCCGCCGCCCTGGCCACCCAAGGCAAGGACTGGCAGTTTTCATTTTACAACTTTGAAATCTAACTCACCCGTACCCGCCTGAGTTCCGCGCCCACCTGCACCCTGTTCATGCCCAGGTATTGCAAACGGTTGAGGTACGCCGCTCCGCGCAACATTTGCAACCCTACATCGGCTACGCGACGGTTTTCCCAGGTTTCCAAACGTGTGCCTTTTACCCAAAGGTTGAAAGCGCCCATAGCCGGTCCGCACCAGATCTGGTAGTCGAGCTCGCGGCCAGGTTCACCACGGTTGGCCCAGGCCGATGAAAGTCCGAGGTACCAGCGGAACACCAGCGCCATTTTGCGTTTGGGATTGTTTTCCGCGCGCTCCAGCGTTTCCGGATCGCGCTGTTGGAAAAAATCAACACAGTGTTTCCAGATGTCATCAAACGTACCTTTCAACAAGTTTTTTTCAATGTTGGCCCGCTCTTTTTCGGGTATCTCTGTCCAGCTGTTGTAAGATTCGTACATGTCGTACAATTTCTGCGCCCGCAACCCAAAAAGGGTGCCTTTTTTCAATACCTGCAACTTCACACCCATCTCAAACATATCGGCAGCCGGGGCCATGATGATGTCGGTCATGTCGGCCTGGGCCAGTACTTTGCGTACGTGGTCGGAGGATCCCGACTCACGGCAGGACTGGTTCACAGAGCCCGTCACCACATACGCGGCGCCCATGGAAAAAGCAGCCAAAACGGCTTCGGGTGTACCGATGCCTCCTCCTGCGCCTATGCGTACAGGCTGCGAAAATTTGAATTTTTGTTGCATCTGATCGCGCAGGTTCAACACCGAAGGCAGCAAACAAACCAGCGACCTGTTGTCGGTGTGCCCGCCCGAATCGGCCTCCACAGTAACGTCGTCGGCCATGGGAACCAAAGCCGCCAGCCGTGCCTGTTCGTCGGTGATCTGACCAGCATGGAGCAGGGATTTCAAAAAGGACTCCGGAGCCGGCTGCATGAAATGCGCGGCAACTTCCAGCCTGGAAACTTTGGCGATGATGCGGTGGCCGATGTGTACCGATCCGTCCGGGTTTTCACTCAATCCACTCACGCGGTAACGCACCACGTGCGAAGTAAGCGCCAAAAAAGCAGAGGCTTCGATCACTCGTACGCCCTTTCGCAGAAAAAGGTCGACACCGTTGCGCTCGAGGGCTTCTTCGTTGGGACTGTGGATGAGGTTCACCGCATACGGTCCTTCGGGCAGCGCTGCCTGGATGGTATCGATGGCCGTTTCTATGCGCGAAAGCACCTGTCCGCCCGCGCCAAACGACCCCAGCATACCGGCTTTGCCCAGGGCAATCACCAATTCGGCCGACGCGATACCGTTGGCCATGGCGCCGGCCATGTAATTGTATTGCAAACCATACGTTTCCCGGAAAGCGGGATCGCCCAATTGTTCCGGTTCAAAAGCCGGAAGTGTGGCGATCAGCTCCATCTGTGCCAGTTCGGCAGGATTGTCGGTGCCCATGCTGCCTGCAACGCCTGTGGCGCCCTTGTTGTCCCGCACGATGAAACACCGCGAGCCCAGGTTTTCGAGGATCGAACGAATGCCCTCCGCTGCAAAAAAAGGCGCCGACGGATGTCCAAACCACTTTGCTGTACCCGTTGGTTGAGTGTAGGTGAGGCAGTGGATTGTTGCCGGTATGGTTGCTGTATCAGTCATTGTTGGTTTTGTTTTTAAAGTTTGCCCTCCATTACTACCGCCAGATCGGTCACCTCATAAATACGCAAGGTGCCTTTCCACAAGCTCGCATCCGCCGTGATTAAAACGCTGTTGTTTCCCTTAACGATGGTTTTAATGTGCGCTTCCAAGTGCATTTCCGGGTCGTGGCTCAGTATTTGTCCGCGGTATTTCCATATGGTTTTGTGCGGCGCTGGCTGTCGGAAAGTGGCATTTCGCAGCCCCTCACCCAAATTTTGCTGCAACGCAAAAAGCTGGATGGCCTGGAAAATGGCTTCAACACCCAAGGAGCCAGGCATTACCGGATCCTGGTAAAAATGGCAGGTGAAAAACCAGTTGTGCGGCCTTACCGCTTTGCTTGCAAAAACATAGCCTTTTCCATACCTGCCGCCATCGCTCACCAGGGTGGCTGTATCGAGGAAATCAAGCTGCCCACCGGCAAGGTGCAATTGGGGCGAAGCGGGATTGGTCGATTTGAAAAGTTTCATTTTTCCAAAAAGCGAATCCAGTTTAACCGTCATGCTTCTGCCTGACGGCAAAACATTTTCGCGCAACCAGGACGTTTTGTGCTCACCTTTATCCAAACCAGCTTGGCTCGACAAATCGTCTTTGGTGAAAAACCCAAACGACGAACTGCCCTTGAAAAACGGCGCTCCGTCTACCGAACATTCAAACGTATAACGCTGCAAAACGGTGCCGCCCAAACTGGTATGGCTCACCAGACAGGCGTGGTTCGTCACGGTTTTACCCCGCAAATCCACCTGACGCAGCATCTCACCGTCGCCATCGAGGTTGC
>JBBSDH010000194.1:0-8365 GCA_038249605.1 Chitinophagales bacterium
CAACCGGTATCGGAAGGAGCTACAAATACCAGGAAGCTGTTAAGCCCATCCAACGGTACACCGTTTTCCGACCAGGCATACGACCATGCCGGATCGCCCAGGGCGCGTAAGGTCACTGTTGTGCCTGCACAAACGGCTGCTGTGTCTTGGTTGCGCAGGATTTGTTTTATGTACATGCTGTTGCTGTCCCGAACATAAGCATCGGCGAAAGAAAGGCAACCTTCCGTGTCCCGGGCCGTCACAGTGTACCAACCGGTGGCCAGTGAAGAGAACAATGGTTCGGCTTGCCAGTTTTGTTCGTCCAGACTGTACTCTAGTTCCGTGGAATTTGAAGTATCCAGGACTGTAATGCTGCCCGAATGCATCTTGCAAACGGCAGGTGTCAACGCTTCCGCCAGAATGGACGGTGCATTCATGTTGTCTAAAACGACGGTATGGGTGATGCTTTTGCACGATCCCCCACGGATGTTGATGCTATACGAACCTGCTGGAAGTTGGGTAAACAAACCTGAAGATTGCCAAACGGATCCATCGAGTGAAAATTCCAGCTTACCGTTTTCAGAGGCTTCTGGAACAAACTCGATGGTGCCGTCGGCCATTCCGCAAAGTGGGTTGGCAAATAGAATGGTGTCGATGGCTTTGTGGAAAGGCAACGAAGCATGCCACTCGGTAGGTGAAGTGGCACCGGTTGCCCCAATTTTAAGGTCGGTGGCAAGTTCGTAGGTTTTGTCGGCAAAGTTGATTTCGAGTACGTCGCCTTCTCCGAAAGCAAAGGTGCGGGTTTGGCCTGTGACGCAGTTCCAGATGGTGGCGAGGCCAATAGGTGATTGGTTTAAATCCAAGTGCACCATACAGTTGGTTGGATTGTTTCGATCAATCTTAATGATTTGATTGGTAGTTGATGTCATGTACAAATCACCATTCCAAAATGTTAAATCGCCAGCACATACGTAGTTCATAGGTCCGAAATTGGTATGCGTCTTAAGTAGCGGATCGTAGCTGAATAAATAACCACCTGCAAGCCATATGATGTTGTTAGCATCAGTTGCCATTCCTGCAACACCGCTAATGGTATTGAGATTATGCTCAAATACCAATGTATTCTGTGTCGTATCTACCCGGTAAATGGATGTTCCTCCAATAGTCCAAAACTGATGAAAAGTATCAATAGTAACATCCTCTCCGGCGTAGCCTCGAATAGCATCAAAAATCAATTCTTTGTTAAACGTTGGGTAATCAATCCGAAACACAGGGCCCCCTTCAATAGTATACATCTCTTGGGCGCATAGCCGATACATTGGGCAACAAATCAAAATAAGGAACAAGAAACGCATAGGCTATGTAATAATGCCGTTTGATTAATTTTATACATTGAGATTATTTACAAAAAAATTCAAAAAGATCATTTGCCAAGATTAGTATATCAAAGTTACAGTGCCTTCAACTTGCCATTGTTGTAAACAATTTCGGTATTTAATTTTGTAAGTATAAACCCCGATAGCACACAAACAAGAGTCATTGTTAAATGGGCCACAATTATTTCCAGTATTGTTGTTGACATGGCCATTCCATGGAAATCCTGTTTCGTCACCTTCATAACCGTATAAACTGGTACATGAAGGTAAAGCTTGAAGTTCATTTAGGTAAATCAAACTGCCATTGCTATCCCAAATACTCATTTCAACCCAATACACCCCTCCTTCGGGCGAATCATGTGAAAAAAATGGGCTAAACAATTGGTTAGTCGTATTTGAACCATTTGGAATGTACACATTCGGTACTTTTAAAAAACGATTTTTCGGAATAATTATTTCAGCATCAAGAAACAAATCACAGTTTCCTATTTCGCAATAGCCTTCGTGTACTTTAGGGTGCATCTGAACGGTAAAGGTCGATTCTTCAAGATCAGCCAAAATTGGACCGGAAATTTCAAATAGGTGGCGAATTCTACCATTGGGAAGTGTTTCCAGTGTGAATGATTCCGGTTCAAAGAAAAGCGTATTGGTATTATCGAATATTTGAATAGTAAAGTTAGTTGGAACAATGGCACTGTTGGCTTCATAAACTACTTGAAGTGCAAATGCACAATTGTCGATGCAAACTTCATTTAGTGAAAGCTCTCCAGATGTTAATGAAGTTAAAACAATTTTGATTTCGTCATTATGTATACAAATTGATACCCCTCCAAATAATTCATAAATATATAATGTGTCCATTATGGCTACATTGCCCAAATCGGTTTTCCACCAAGGAAAATTTTCTGGTTTTGTTAAAATATTTTGGGTAATGGATTTATTGGTTGAATTTATATTTTCACCATTTGCACAGGAATTGTTCAAAGTAGAATCGGAAAAACTTGATTGTGTTGTGCATGATCCTGACAAAAGATCTATGGTAATTTGCTGTGAATTTAATTGTGTTGTTGCAATTGCAAGAAGGCAAAACGTAATTAAAAGTATGTAAAATTTCATGTTGTTCTATTTTTATGCAAAATGGATTGTTTAATGGGATTTAGCAGTTTTGATATATTTCAACATTACCTTTTTACAACAATAAAAGGCCCTTTAAATATTACCCCCTGCTCAATCATTACATAAACAAAATAGTAACCATTAGGGAGCGTTTATATATTGATTTTATCAAGTTCGCCTTGCAATACAGCTTCTTGAACTGTAATGCCCATCGCATTGATGATTCGAAATGAAGTCAGGGATGTGTCTGAACCTAAATCCCCGTTTAGAAAAATTTCATTAGCAGCTGGATTGGGAAATATTTGTATTCTAAGGTCTGAAGTTGTTTCTTCTTTAGCACTTTTATTGTAAAGCAGATCACATGGGTGAATATTGATGGGGTTTGAAGTGATTGCCCTTTGTTGGGATTTGTCATTTAGTCCATAAAATATTTGTGAATTTTTGTGGATTCTGGTAATCACATAAGTATTTGGTTCTAATTTTTCATACTTTGTTGATGATTCTGATGTTAATTTTTTCTTACTTGAGTACCATACTCCTGGACCAAGTTGTTTATAAAGTATAAAAATATTGTATTGTTCATGTAAATTATAATCTATCGAAACTGACCTTTGTACTTGAATTGTACTGCATGTCGTGTTTCCTACAATTAACTCGGTCTGAGCTTGAATATGATCAAATGTTATTAGCATTTGAACCCCAAGAATAATAATACCCCTAATCATGCTGAAATGTTGAGTTTGTGAAGAGAACCTATTGTATCAAATGACCTTCACAAAACTAAGCAGACGCTACTTTAAAAATCAGAACTTTTAGTTCAATTTAAGAACCGATGGATTCCATTTAAAAAAAATATGTTATATTTGTCAATATATTCAAGCTGTATTGTATACCAACACCTTTTAAGGCATGGAACCAATCAATATCAATAACAAACTTTTTAGAATTCGTCGTCATTTGGAGTTAAGTCAAGAAAATATAGCATTTGAACTTGGGATTTCACCTGAGGCGTATGGAAAGATAGAGCGCGGAAAAACAAAATTATCTGTTGACAGATTATCCGCCATTTGTAAAATATTTGGACTTGAACCATGGCAAGTCATTAAATTAAGTGCGGATGAATTGATTATTCACCTGATAAATAGCCCCCCCCCATTAAGGCTTTATTAACAAATGGGGCGAAAAAGCAATTACGATTTTACGCTGCTATAAATGACCGAAAAATTGGCGATGGCAGCCAAAAAGGTCCGGCCCTGCGTTTGCCCGATTTCATCGACGGGAAATTGTCGGCCGATCTGCCCGGCACCTCCTACATCCCAGGCATTTATCCGGCGCCGTTGTTCGAACTTTTACCGCCGTTTATTTACAAACGCCTGAGTCAGGGTTTGAAAGAATTCGGGAACCAGATGCGCGGTTATTACACCCGCGAACCTTTTGCGTTAATCTCAGGTCTTCATTTTCTTATTTGCCTCCATACACCACAACAACGCTTCCACAAACGGTTTTGCGCGTTTGTTCACACCTTCCGGATCGACGGGTTCACCCTTTTCGTTGAAGGCTTCACTGATATTGGGCGCCGGAAAAAGAGCAGGCACCGTCCATGCCCCTATTTTCCAAAGCGAAAACTGAAGGGACGTGATGACCTGCATGCCTCCGAACGGACCGGACGACACTGTTGAAATGGCCACGGGTTTGCGCTGCCATTCATCGTAAAGCACGTCTATAACATTTTTTAAACTGGCCGGATAACCGCCGTTGTACTCCGGAGTCACGATGATCACGCCGTCGGCGGCTATGATTTTGGCGGCAAAATCAAGCAGTTCAGCCGATGGTTTGGTTTGTTGTTTCAAACGCTCGTTGAAAACAGGAAACTGGTACGTGTTCAGATCGAGCATTTCGGTCGTGGCTAAACCGTTCTCGGCGAGGTAATTTTGGAAAAAAAGGGCTACGCGGTGGCTTTTGCGACCGGTGCGTACGCTTGAGGAAAGGATGGCGATGTGGGGCATAAAAAAATGATTGTCGATTTATGATTACATGATTGGTGATTTTTGATTTGGATTTTATGGAGATACAGGATTATGATTTCTAAAAAGGTGCATTTTGCCCATTTTGGTGCGCAAAATCCAAGCAATCCTTAAAATTTAAATCAAAAATCATCAATCATGTAATCGTCAACCGTCAATCAAATTACCTCGCGATAAGTATTCCTGCAGCCCATTTACTTCCAACTTCCAGCCTGTAAACATATTGTCCGGCGGGCAAATTGTTGTTTCGGTAACTCACCTGGTTTTCACCTGCGGCGAAATGGCGGTCTGCAACGGTATCGATCAGCCTGCCCGATTGGTCGTACAACACTATGCGCGCTTGGGCGCTATCGGGCATTGTGAATCGAATGGTGGTGGCGCCTTGGAACGGGTTGGGGAAGTTGCCCAATGCAAACGGATCCAAACCGCGGGTATTGTGCACCCCGCTTATGGGCGCTTCGAAAATGGGCAGGATGGGGTACGTGTTGTAGAGGATGCTTTCCGGATTTTCGATGCCAAACCAGTCCTGCAAAGCGCTGGCGTACACCGAACGGAAATCGTGCTGCATGGGTAAGTCTTCCGAGCCGTTTACGAACTGCGGGATGTCGGGATTGCTTCCGATAATTCCCGGGATGACTTTTTTTCCAAAAACAATCAAGGGCGCGCCGGCGCCGTGGTCGGTTCCGTAACTGGCATTTTCGGCAATGGTGCGACCAAACTCGGAGAAGGTCATACCCGCCACACGGTCGTCTGCACCGAGCAGCTTGAGGTCGTCCTGGAAAGCGCCGATGGCTTCGGAGAGCAGACGAAGCAATTCCGCATGCAAACCTTGGGTTGGACCAGCAACGGTATCAATTTGTTCGCTGTGGGTGTCGAATCCATCAAGTGTAACGATGTACACAGGCGTTTTGAGTCCGCCACTGATGAGCTGCGCCACGATGCGCAACTGATCGGCCAGGCGGTTTGCACCTGTGGCGGGGTACATGGCCGACAGGTTTTGACCAACATCGGCAGCGCCTTTGATGGCATCGTAATAGGTTTCGGCCTGGTTGGTAACGAGGCGTATGTATTCCAGTTCGTTGCCGTAAGGTGTGTTGGGTGCCGGTTCCGGAAAATCAGAAATGAACTGGTAAAACGCATCCGGGTCGCTGATGGCAAAACCCATTGGATTGGGGTCGCCCATGAGGGCCAGCGAAATGATGGACCCGATCTGGATGGCCAGCGGATCGGGCATGTCGGTATTGGGATAACCTGTCGGGTAACCAGAGTATTCCGACATCAGGTAGCGGCCCAACCAGCCCGTTTCGAGGTATTCTTCGCTGTTGGAAGCCGACATCCAGATGTCGGTAGAGCGGAAGTGGGAATAGTCCTGGTTGGGATAACCCACACTTTGCACCACCGACACCAAACCGTCGTTGTACATGTTCTGCAGGTGGGTCATGCTGGGGTGCAGGCCGTTGGTGAAGGTGCCGCTGAGTCCCAAAACCTGATTTTCAGGGATGAGCAGGTCCGGACGCGCATCTGCGAGTTTGTCGTATTGGTCGAGCGGAATGAACGTGTTCAATCCATCGTTGCCGCCGATGAGCTGTACGAGCACCAACACACGGTTGTACGGGTTGCCAGAAGCCGCCAATGCCTGCAAAAAAGGCAAACGCGGCATCGGATTGATGGAAAAGCCATGGAGGGGAAAGGTGGCAGCGCCGGCAGCCAAACCGGCATATTGGAGGAATTTACGTCTCTTCATTTTTTTATATATTAAATCCCACGCTGGGATGATGATCCCACACTGCGCTGGGATGACAATTAAATAAGTTGATATTCCGGTAAACTCATGATGTATTTGTGCAGGATCGAGAGGCGAAAACGCACGGTTTCCATGGCCATCTGGTCGGTGGGGTTGTTCTGGTAGGTAATCCAGGCAGAGGTCCAATAAACGTCATTTGCTTGTCCGGACAAAAGAATGCCTTTGAGCAGTCCTTTTTTAATGGCCGACATGGGTTGGGGTAGCATCAGGCGCAGCATGTCGTCTAGCAACAGGTTGGGATCTCCCGGGTTGTCGAATTGCGAAGCGAAGGCGATGTGGTCAATGGCAAGCTCGTCGTTGTCGGTTTGCAGGGCGTACAAGGACAAAATGTCGCTGTACACATTGCGGTTGCGGATGGTGTCGGCCGTGATCCAGTTGCGGTAATAGTTGGGCGACTGTCGCCAGGCGGGCCATCCGGCCACGTTGGGTGGTTCGCCGGGCATCATCTGCATGGCGTTGCCGAGGTAGTTGAGGTACAACAGCATAAGCCACTCGTCGTAAAGGGTAGAGGCAGGAACGTCGAGGTTGAAGTTACGCATCACGCCCACGACTTGGTCTATGGGGGATTTGATGTAGCCTCCCAGGTTGTAAGCTTCGAAAAAATGCTCGCTTTTGAACAGGGTGGACAGCACCGGAAGGATCTCGTGGTTGTTGTCGCGCATGATTTGCGCAAGCGGCTGGATCACATCGGTTTCAACGGCATCATCAATCACGTAATACACGAAAAAGCGGTACAATTTGCGACAGATGTATTCGGCAGTTTGATTTTTATCAAAAAGCATGTTGAGCAGGGCGTCCAGCTCGTTGTTGCCACTGGTGCTGCCTTGTACGATGGTATAGTTGTAAAAAGCGGAAAACTGCTTGTCGCCGGTATCATGGGCCGTAGGGTCGAAAAAACTGGTCAGGTCCACAAAATTAATGCGCCAACCCGTGAGTACGCGTGCTGCGGCCACCACATCGTCTTCGGTGTATTGGTCGGGCGAGTCCTTGCCCACGGTAAACAGTTCCTGCAGTTCCCGGGCGTAGTTTTCGTCGGGTGCGTCCTTGTCGTTGAGGTAGCCATTGAGGTAAAAAAGCATGGCCGCATCAAGGGTCACGTCTTTTACCAGGGTTTTGAAATTACCCAGCGCGTCGGCGCGAAGCATTTGGTTGTGCTGGTACAGGGCTCGGCCTACAAACACGGTAGATGCTTGCAGGGCAAAATGGTTGTGCCAGAACAGGGTCATTTTTTCACGAATGTTGGCCGGTTCCAGAATCATTTGCCTCAGCCACCAGCCGCGCCAGCTTTCGATGCGGTAACCTTCAGCTTCACCGGTAAAATCGAGGGGAGTGTTCACCCAGGTTTGCCCGGAAGGTACATTGGGATCGGTGAAATCCGGACCGTTGTAGTTATTCAACGGGGGGCTTGGCAGCGACGGCGGAGGCGTGAGCATGAAGTCAACAGCGGCATCAGCGCTTCCGAAGGCGAAAATCTGGTCCAATTGCGCCTTGTTGGCCCCAAAAGTGAGGCGCCGGAGCAGGTGATTGGCAAGTTCCGGCGTCCAGGGGCCGTTGTAAGGGGTCAGGTCGCCTACGACAGCCTTTCCGAATGTGGAATGCGGAGTGCGGAATGCAGAATGATCACCCTGACTAAAATTGGAGTCGTCATCCCGTACGGAACTGTTGAATGCGGGCAGACCTTTGGCGGCCAGGTCGCGGAAAAAATGCCGTCGTGAGAGTGCTTGTTCTGGCATAAGGTTGTTGTTTACACTTGATGTCCAAATTGATTGACGAGATACAAAATACGAGATTTGATCTTAGAATGGGATTTTGAGGGATTTATTGGATTTGATCGCTTCAAAAATAGCGCTATTACTGGCAAATTCATCAAAATCCCATTCAAATTTTAAATCTCAAATTTCGCATCTCGTCAATCAACTGCCTGCGGCCTACTGCCTGCTAATTACCACTTTCCCATTTCCCACAACTTCCCCTTTTTCATTTTTCACCACTGCAAGGTAGGTTCCCGAAACCAGTCCCTCCAAAACAACCTGCTGCCGTCCGCTTACCACATTTCGTTGCAAAAC
>JBBSDH010000195.1:0-8356 GCA_038249605.1 Chitinophagales bacterium
GGGAAACAGGTTTCCAAACCGACGGTGTTGGGCAGCTCAGCAGGTGTTTGTGCGTTGCCAATCGCCGTGATCAAAACCAATCCAAGCCAACCGATGAAGCATTGTTTCATAAACGTATTTTTAAAAAACATTTTCAAGATACAGCATTTCCTACGAAAATCTGCTCCATAAATCTGCGCTCATTTGCGCGAAACCCTTCTGTATAAATTTGTTTAATATGTTTTTTTTCAACAATTCTCAACGATTTCCCCCCTCAAACGTTTTCGGGTAGCAACAAACACTATCCATGCATCGCCAGCGCAACCTCCTGCTTGTTTTTTACGGCCTCATCGCCATCGCTTCTTTGTTCCTGCTCACCCGTCTGAAATTCAGCTTCGATTTTGAGCAGTTTTTCCCGCAGGGCGACCCCGACTACGAGTTTTTCAAAAACTACATCAAGGATTTTGAAAGCGACGACAATTTCTTGCTCATCGCCGTGGAACGTCCGGAAGGGGTGTTCGACTCTACGTTTCTGAACAAATTCCATGCTTTTACGCTGAAAACGGCCGATTTGCCGTACGTGACCAACAGTTTGTCGCTCACCAAAATGCAAGCGCCCCTGCGCACACCTTTTGGCATCACGGCGGTGCCCATTATCCACCTCGACGACCCGGCCTTTTTCGCATCCGATAAAACAAGGGTGCTACAGGACCGTCGGCTGGTGCACAACCTCATTTCCGAAGACGCCACTGCCCTCACCGTGGTACTCAAAATCGTGAACCAAAGCAGCCTTGAGCAGGCCGAAGAGCTCATGGTCGAACTCAACAAGCTGATCAAAGAGTACAACTTCGCGGAGGTACACATGCTCGGTCGGCCTTATTTCCAGCGCGAACTGGTGTGGATGGAAAAACGCGAGGTGATCGTTTCCACCTTCATAGCCGCTCTGTTGGCCGCCGCCATCCTGTATTTCATTTTCCGGCGTTGGTGGACGGTTTTCATCAGCATGGCCGGCATCGGCATGGCGTTGTTGTTTTTTCTCGGGCTGCTCAGTGCACTCGGCCGCGAACTGAACGCCCTGGCCGCGTTGTATCCCATCCTTATGTGCATCGTGGGCGTAGCCGACACGATCCACCTGTCGAGCAAATACCTCGACGAGCTCGAAAAAGGGCACGATCAAGAGACCGCCATCCGCATCACCATGAAGGAAATCGGATTAGCCACCTTCATCACCTGCATCACCACGGCCATCGGTTTCGCATCGCTGCTTACCAGCCGTACGGCGCCCATACAGGGCTTCGGCCTCAATGCGGCGATGGGTGTTGTAGTCGCGTTTTTTGTCATTTACGGTTGGCTTTGGGCCATGCTTCCGCGTTTCAAAGCCGACGAACTGATCCGATACAGCAAAGAATACGCGTTTTGGGGCCGCTTTATGGACTGGACTTACCGCTACACCGCCACGCACCGCAAACGCATCGTATGGGTATCGTTCGGCATTTTGGGTTTGTGTTTGCTGGGCATTTCGCAGATCCACACCAATTACCGCCTCATCCACAACCTGCCGCGCGGACAAGACATCACCGCGGATTTCCTTTATTTTGAAAACAAATTTTCCGGTTTCCGGCCCGTGGAAGTCGCGGTTTTTCCCCAAAATGGCCGCAAGGCCGACGACTTCGAGGTGCTGCAGCAAATGGACAAACTGGAAACGCACATGCGCACCTACGCGCCCATCAAAACCAGCACCTCCATCAACGACCTGTACAGGAGCCTGAACGCCATGAGTTACGGCAACCGGCCGGAGGCATACGTGCTGCCCGACAGTCTGGCCGATTTTCAAAAACTTCAACGTCTGGCCGACCGCGCTCCGGCGAGCGCCACGGAAGTACTTTTGAGTAAAAACAAAGACAAAGCTCGCATCGCAGCGCGTATGAAAGACGTGGGCCGCGACACGGTTTTGCAAATACAGGGAAGAATTGAGGATTGGTGGGCCCGAAACACCGACTCCACCATAGCGAAATTTAAAATTACGGGCACGGGCGTGATTCTGGACAAAAACAGCACCTACATCCGCGACAACATGTTGCAGGGGCTCATCCCGTCCGTCCTGATTGTGGCGCTCATCATGGCCTTTTTGTTCAAGGACTGGCGCATGGTGCTTGTGTTCGCCGTGCCCAATGTGTTCCCGCTGTTGTTTGCAGGCGCCCTCATCGGATTCCTCGGCATCCCGCTTGAGGCTGGCATCGCCACGGTATTCAGCATTGTTTTCGGCATCGCTACGGACGATACCATCCACTTTTTGAGTACTTTCAAGATATGTCGAAGTAGGGGGTTGAGCGTAGAGGAATCGCTTAATACCACCTTGCAGGAAACGGGCAAAGCCATGTGCCTGAGCAGCATCATTTTGTTTTTCGCCTTTTTGGTGATGTTGTTTTCCATCCACCCGCCGAGTGTGACGGTGGGGCTTTTGGTAAGTGCCACGCTTGCCGGAGCGTTGTTTTGCGATTTGCTGTTGGCACCGGTGATGCTTCGGTGGTTGATTAAGGACTAATGGTTGTGGGGTATCCTGTCATTCAAATTCCACAGACCATCAATCCAACGCCAGGTCTACCCGAACCGGATAATGGTCTGAGAAATTTCCGTGCAGCGTTTTGCAGGAAAGGGTTTCGAAACGCACGTCGGTGAGCACGTAATCGATGCGTAGCATGGGCAGCACGCCGGCGAAAGTGGTACCGAAGCCGAAGGCTTTGTCGCGAAACGTATCGTTCATGCCATCGCTCAGAAGATGGTACACGTACGAATTGGGTGTGTCGTTGAAGTCGCCGCATACGATCACGGGATGTGGGCATTCGAGGATGTGCTCGCGAAGGCGCTGGGCCTGTTCGGTGCGTTGCTTGGTGGCGCGGCCCACTTTGCCCAAAACGCCGCGGATTTCATGCCAGGTTTCTTCTTTTTCCAATTCGGCTTCTTCGATCACTTTTTCCGCATCCGTTGTCACTTTGTTGCTTTGCAGGTGCACGTTGTACACGCGTACTGTGCGTCCTTTGATGCGCACATCCACCCAAAGTGTGGAGTTTAAAGTTTTTCCAAAAGGAATATCGCCGCCGCCTTCCATGGGGTATTTGCTGAGGATGACGGTGCCTTTTTTCAAATTGAAGGTATGTTCGTAACCCATTTTTTCGGCCACCAGATGGTAAAATTTGCCACTTGTTTCCTGGGTGCATAAAAGGTCTGGTGCACCGTTTTTTTCCAAAAAGGCCACATAGGCGTCTGCGGTTTTTTCCCGCTGGGCATCGGTTATTTTTTTACCGCGAAACAAAGCGCCCAGGTTGTGTGTCACCACCGTGATGGCTTCTTTGGGTACGTCATCCCGCCCGCCATTGAAGCCGATGAAACCGTTTACGTATTGCCAGCCCACCAAGATGAGCCCGAGGTGGTAAAGCGCGAAACGATTGAACCTCGAAGCCCAAAGGGCCAGCAAAGCTAAGTTGGCGAACAAAAGCCATGGAAACGCTGTGCCAAAAAAAGAAAACCACGGGAAAACCGCCGGATTGATATGTGGCGCCGCATACGCAAGCAAGGTAAACACCGCTACCACGGCACTCACCAATTGCAAAGTGTACTTGAAAAGTGTGCGCACCATGGTGTTGTTGTCAAAAAAATCCAATCCAAAAATCAACTTAAAAATCCAATCCCTAAAAATCTCAATCCGGATCCCTACGGGACAGGTCCTCAAAATCCGGGTCATTTTTTACTTGCATGGAACAGAAACTCCTTTTCCTCTGGTGTGAGTTGGTCGTAGCCGTGTTCCTTGATTTTATCCAGAATGGTATCTAATTTTTGCTGAAAATTTTGTTCGTGAGCGCTGTCGCTCGCAGACTGACCTTTGGCTTGTTTACCCGCCAGTCCGCCGCGTTGGGCAGCCATTTGAGGTTTGCGTTTGGTTTTTTTGCCACCACTTCGATTGCTGCCAAATACGCTTAAAATGCTGTCGAGTACATTGTTCACGTACTCGGCCAAGTCCACGCCATCGCGCAGGCGGTACACGAACAAAATGCCCAGTGCGAAACCGCCGATGTGGGCTGCGTGGCCGCCGGTGTTGCTTTGGTTGGCGATGCCGACCAGGTCGAGCAAAAATAAAACCAGTACGATGTATTTTACTTTCACTTCGCCGAGCAAAAGCAGCATCACGCGGTAGTCGGGCGCAAGAATGAGTGTAGCGCCGGCAAGGGCCATGATGGCGCCCGATGCGCCGAGCGCGTAGGTGCCGACATAAGGTAAAAATTGGGCGGAAATAAAAAACAGGGCGTTGCCTACAAGTCCACCGAGCAAATACAGTGGCAGCACACGGCGTTCGCCGAGCAAATCGCCCACGATGCCGCCGAAGAGGTAAAGTGCGATGAGGTTGCCGAGAAAGTGCCACAGCCCTTCGTGCAGGAACATGCTGGTAACGGGAGTCCAAAGCCGGTAAAGCAATGTTTTCCAATCGGAGGGCATGCACAACCAATACAGGCCTTCATCGAAGAGGGCCATGGTATCGGCGCGGTCGCCTTGCAGCACCAGCCACATCACCAAATAGGTAATTTTGACGAGGGCAAACACTGCGAAATTGATGATGACCAGACGGGTCACCATGTTGCCCATCCGGAATGAATGCCGGATATCGTCCAATATGGATCCAAAAACAGCCATGGTTGTTGTGCTTCAGGCGGGTTGATTGATTGATTATTAACGCATACGAAAGCGGTACCAAAACATGATGAGCGCAAAACCGAACAACGCGCCTCCAAGGTGTGCAAAATGCGCGATGCCAGTGGATCGGCCGCTGAAACCCGAAAAAAGCTCGATGGCCGCCAGTATCGCTACAAAGTATTTGGCTTTGAGTGATACAGGAGGAAACAACAAACTGATCACCTGGTTGGGGAAAAGGTACGCAAATGCCACATATATTCCGAAAATAGCGCCCGACGCGCCCAGCATGCCACCGTTGTACAAGCGCGGATCTACGCCCATTCGCTCCAGTTCCCACCATTGTACACCCATGTGCAGCAGGTAGGCGCCCACGCCGCAAAAGAGGTAGTAAAATAAAAAACGGCGATGCCCCCAGGCCATTTCAACCATTGGACCGAAGAAATAGAGCGACAACATGTTGAACGCCAAGTGGGGAAAATTGCCGTGCATAAACATGTGCGTGGCAATTTGGAAGGGCTGAAAATTGGCGCTGCCCGGAATGTAAGCGGCAAGCATCGAAAGTCCATCGGCAGAATAACTGCCAGCAACCAGCGACGCAACGAACAGGATCACGTTGATGATGAGCAGGTGGCGTACGACGCCGGAAAGAGGTTGGTATAGCATGGAAGGTAACATAAGCTTAGTAATGGCGGATCAGCCGCTGAATCGTTTGTTCAGTTCGTCTATTTCTATGGTGATGAAACATTTGCGGCCAGACGGGCTGTGATAAGGCGATGCGCAGGCAAAAAGCTGGTCTATGAGGTCTTGCATTTCCGTGGCGCCGAGCATTTGTCCGCGGCGCAGGGCGGCATTGCGGGCCATCGATCGGGCAAGGTTGTCTGTGACGCCCAGTTCCAGCTCGAGGTTTTCTTTGTATTGGTGCAGCACTTTTTCCAGCAACTCCTCTTCCCGGCCGCTGGGCAGGGTAGCAGGGTATCCGTGGATGATGAAGGTATTGCCGCCGAATTCGGCTACGTCGAAACCCAGGTCATTGATTTCATGCAGGATTTCGCGCAGCAAAGCCGCGTCTGCGGGTGGCAGTTCGAGGTGTTTGGGAAACAGGGCTTTTTGGGTTGCAACGGCTTGTTGTTGCAGCGCCTGCAGGTACCGTTCGTACAGGATGCGTTCGCTTGCGGCCTGCTGGTCGATGAGTAGGAAACCGGATTTGATTTGGTTGACGATGTATTGTCCGTGGATCTGGTAAGGTTCTTTTTGCACCCTCGAAAAACTGCCGCTTTCATCGTCGATGAAATTGCCGCTGGTGCCGCTCATCACTTCAAAGCTGTTGGGCTGGGAGAAAAAGCCTTCTTCGCCTGGTTGAGGCGCGGGGTTGCTGCTTTCCTCTTGTCCACCCGCTTGCATGCCTTCATACAGTTGTTGCCAGCGGCGCAGGTTTTCGGCGTGGCGGTTGTCGTCGTTGCCGCTGCTGCCCACGGTGCGTGCTGATTCCTGGCGCAGGGAGGGTAGTGGGACGGGCCGGCCGGTGAAGGCAGGCTCCTGTTCGAAGTCGAGCGTAGGTGTTATGTTGTGGGATCCCAGGGCGTGGCGCACCGTTACTTTCAGGTAATTGTAAACGAGTTTTTCGTCGTCAAATTTGATTTCCTGCTTCGTGGGATGCACATTGATGTCGATGCGCGCTGGGTCGATGTCGAGGAAAAGCACGTAAAAAGGGTAGGCGTCGGAAGGCAGCAGGTCGTCGTAGGCGCCCACCACGGCGTGGTGCAGGTAATTGCTTTTGATGAAGCGTTTGTTGACAAAAAAAAGTTGTTCTCCCCGTGCTTTTTTAAAATAATCGGGTTTGCCCACAAAACCGCCGATGCGCAAAACGTCGGTTTCTTCGTGGACCGGGACCAGTTTTTTATTCACATTTTCGCCAAAAATTTTCACGATGCGCTGGCGTAAATTGCCGGGCGGAAGGTGGAAAATTTCCTGGTCGTTGTGGTGGAAGGAAAAAAACAAATCGGGGTGTGCCATGGCCACGCGCTGAAACTCGTCGAGGATGTGGCGCATTTCCACGGTGTCACTTTTGAGGAAATTGCGTCGGGCGGGCACGTTGTAAAAGAGGTTGCGCACGGCGAGGCTCGAGCCGGCGGGACCCGAATAAGGTTCGTGGGCTTTGACCGTCGAATCTTCGATGAGGATGCGGGTACCGAGTTCTTCGGCGGCGCGGCGGGTGCGCAGTTCCACCTGGGCTACGGCAGCGATGGATGCGAGTGCTTCGCCCCGAAACCCCATGGTCCGAATGGCGAACAGGTCGCGTGCGTCGCGTATTTTGGATGTGGCATGGCGCTCGAAACTCATGCGCGCGTCGGTTTCCGACATGCCGCAGCCGTTGTCGATCACCTGAATGAGGGTTTTCCCGGCGTCGCGCACCAGCAATTTCAGCTGGGTGGCACCAGCATCAATTGCATTTTCCAGCAATTCCTTCACCACCGAAGCTGGCCGCTGCACAACTTCACCGGCGGCTATTTGGTTGGCCACACTTTCGGGGAGCAATTGGATGACATCCGTCATATCAGTACGTAACGTCGCAGGCAGATTTGTGTTTTTGTTCGGTAGCATTAAACTGCGAAGGGCAGCAAAGATACCCCATTTTACACGAGTCGGTACGCACCTACAGTGTATACCTTTTACGAATAAATGAAAAAAACTGCGGAAAAGCCCAAATCTCCCGGTTGGTGTTTATTTTTGCGCCACATTCGCGAAACACACAACGTCAACCATTATGGATAACATACAAAATACCCGAGGCAAAGGTTATTGCATCATGTACCTGGTCATGGCCCTTTTCCTCATCACCGCGCTCATCCTGATGCTGTACAACCGCAACGGTATCCTCGATTTCGCAAAATAAGTCAGGGTTGGTCGGCTTTTAGTCGGTTGGTCAATAAAAAAAGTCGCTTGCGCTCATGTTTTGACGCAAACGACTTTTTTTATTGACCAATCGACCGACTACCCGACCAAAATCTGCTCCGTGTGTTTTTCGGTATCTACTTTGGCGATGATGCGTTGGATGGCACCGTTTTCATCGATGATGAAAGTGGTGCGGTGGATGCCGTCGTAGCTGCGGCCCATGAACTTTTTTTGTCCCCACACACCGAATGCGGTGGCTACGCTGTGGTCTTCGTCGGCCAATAGGTTGAACGGCAGACTGTATTTTTCCTGAAATTTAACGTGTTTTTTCACCGAATCGGGACTTACGCCCAGAACCTCGTAACCTTTGGACTGGAACTGTGGGTAGCCGTCGCGCAAGCTGCACGACTCAGCAGTGCAACCAGGCGTATCGTCTTTGGGATAAAAATAGAGCACGAGTTTTTTGCCTTTGTAATCGGCCAGCGTTACGGTTTGGCCTTTTTCGTTGGGTGCGCTGAAATCTGGGGCTTGGTCGCCTTCTTTTAAATGGAACATGGATGTTGTGGGTTTTTAAATGTTTGCTATATGAACGAAATATTTGGTTGATGGTTCATTTTGCGGGCCATCGCATTTCAGTGTAGAGTTGCGCATTTTACCGCGGAAAAACGCAGACGTGCACGCATTACAAAACAAACCTATGCGCTTTTACTCTGCGCAACTCCGCGTACCTCCCCGGTGACATGCGAGGCTAAATTAACGCACAACTCTCCCTTTCCACAACACATTTTTATACACCAAA
>JBBSDH010000196.1:0-8349 GCA_038249605.1 Chitinophagales bacterium
AAAAATACCCAATTGTTTGATTAACAAACAATTGGGTATTTTTTTTCAAGGAGTTTTCAAATTATTTTGACCTCACGAGGCCGTAGGCCGAGGAGCCCTGCCTGCTGCCTGCTGCCCGCTGCCTGCTGCCTGCTGCCTGCTAAATCACTTCCACCCACCTTCCGGGCACGGTTGCTCTGATCCGGTTATCATACATAGCCTGGCAATGTACCGCAGGCAGGTAATACGAGCCTGCATAGGCCGCATTCAGTTGTATGCGGTAGGTTCGCACTTCTTTTTTTACCGGCGCCTGCCCGGATGGAGGCGCAGAAGCCGGCGCCGACCAAGGCAGGTCGAAATAGGTATACACCCTATCGTCGCGAAGATCCTGGTAATCCGAAGCGCTGCTGCCACCGACATCGATGCCGCTGAGTCTTGAACTCAGAATTTCCCATCCCGAAGGAAAAACCTGCGTGAGGGCCAGTTCGTTGAACGGAAACTGCAAAGCACTGCCTTCCCGGCTCACGGTTACTTCGGCGATAATGTCGGCGCCCTGCTCAAGCCTCGACTCGTTTACTGGATTGCCTTTCATGTCGGTGTAACGCACATTCAATGCAATGTTTCCTGCATCGAAGGCTTCCTCCCCTGCGAGCGGTTGCCCGCTCAAAACAAGACGGGCATACAATTTTGCTTTGCTGGTGTTTTTTACGCCCACACTGCGCGTCGACCAGGCACTTTGAGTGAAATACACCGTACTGATGGGCCTGGAGTTGTCGCCCTTGTTGTACGAGCCATTTCCTAGCCGGTAAGCGAAGGATCCGGATGCGCCCATGTTTTTTACGGCGTAACCAGACAAGGCGCGCAAAGCGGTGGCCAAGCTCTGGGTATTCCACGACCATCCTTCCTGGTTGCCAAGTTCGCTGCACAATTTTTCCACGAGGGCTTGTGCGCGTTTCGTATCGCCCGTTGCTGTATAGGTTTCGAGCATGAGGGCGTGGTCGCGCATGTTGCTGCCGTAGGTGCGTCCGCTCCAGGTGTAATCCCAGTCCTCGCGCCAAGTCTTATTGCTGATGTCGCGCGCTGCTTCCGGTTTTCCGGCACGTGCATAGGCACCTGCAAGCAACAAGGCGCTTTGGGTGTAGAGGTCTTTTTTCTCTCTGAGCCTGTTCATGCCTGCCATTTCGGGCTTGCCAGCCAGTGCCAGCGTGTAGAGGGTGTACGCTTGTGTAAGGTCGGCATCGTAAGCATACGAGCGTTCATTGCCTCCGGGACTCCACATTTTTGCTGCGCGAACCTGGAAATCAATCCACCTGTTGAGCATGTCTTCCGGCACGGCATAACCTTTGTTTTTTGCTTCCAAAAGGAAATGGCCGGCGTAGGTATTGCTCCAGTCATTCATGTCGTTGCCACCTGGCCAATAGGCGAAACCACCGGTCTGACTTTGATAATTGCGCAGTTTTTCGATGGCCGCAGTAATGTTTTTGGAAACTGCGTCCTTCTGGGCCTGGGTCATGGGGGTAAGCACATCTACATACAGTTGCGGGAATACAGCCGACACGGTTTGTTCGATGCAGCCGTGTGGGTAACGCAACAGGTATTCGAGGTGGCGGCTCAGGTTGATGGGCGGCAGGCTGCTTACTTCAAGCACTGCGGCGCTCAGGTCGGTGTATTTGGACGGGTCATACTGAGCCGACCATTCCTGGCCGGGCTCCAGTTCGCCTTCCCAAACCCTGCTGATGGTAGGATTGGGGTTGCGCACGAGAATTTCGATGTCCTGAACAGCTTTTTCTCCACCACCTTGTGCCTGGATGCTGAATTTGGCCACACCTGTTTTGCTGCCTACTTTGAGGTTAAAATAGGTCATTTCTTCGCCGGGTTGTGGAAAACTCACGGTATTGGATCCCGAGCCGAGTACGCTCACCAATCCGGAACTTTCCTTAACGGTGACGGTGGCATTTTTTATTTTGCTTTCCATGGCGAAAACATCGACGGGAAGGCGCAGGGTTTCACCCGGTCCGAGCACCCTTGGCAATGTGGGCAATACCATGAGGGGTTTGCGTACGGCGGACGTTTTTTCAGCGCTTCCATAAGCGCCCTGGCCTCCTGCCGCAGGGGCCGAACAAACCAGCATGGCGCGCACCGAACCAACGTAGTCGTCGAGTTTGACGGTGTGTTTGGCTGTTTGTCCTTTTTGCAAATAAAACGGTCCCAGATGGCGCACTACCGGTTTGAAACGGTTGATCTGTGCGCCGTTTTTGGCTTTTTGATTGATGGCGTCGCCACCCACACTCAAAACACGTTCGAGGCCGGCACCATAGGCACCGAGCACATAATCGTACACATCCCAGGTTTTTACACCCAGTGCTTCCCTGGCAAAAAAGGCGTCCCACGGGTTGGGTGTCTGGAAGCGTGTAAGGTCCAACAGCCCTTCGTCCACAATAGCAAGGGTATATGCGCAAGCCTTGCCCGAAGTTTCGGCCACGCTCACCGTAAAGGATTCGCCGGGGCGAAGTACATCGGGCATGGCAAGTTTGGGTTGCAGGCGGGTTTGCGGATTTTCAACATGTACCGGCAAAACACCGTACAATCGTATCGGCAAATCGTTTTTGGTTTGAGCATGGGGTTGCAACAAACTCACGTGCGCATAAACGGCGGGCGCCATGTTTTCCGTTGCCCGGAAACGAAGCAGGTTATCGCCAGCTTTGGCTTCGAACCATTCGTGTTTGATCACGCGAGAGCCGCTTTCCAGGGTAAGCAGAATTCGGCCGTTTTCACTGGCGGGCACTTTGAGGGTTACCTCTTCGCCCACGGTATATTTTTCTTTTTCCACACTAAACGGCAACATGGCGGCGGCGTTGCG
This sequence comes from Chitinophagales bacterium, assembly GCA_038249605.1. Lineage (GTDB taxonomy): Bacteria > Bacteroidota > Bacteroidia > Chitinophagales > Saprospiraceae > M3007. The sequence continues at coordinate 2,840 of JBBSDH010000196.1, forward strand.
GCTCTGCATGTCGTCGAGCTGCTCGGGCTGGCCTGTCCAGAAAAAGTCACCAGCACTGTGCCCACCTTCCGGGTCGTTCACCCGTACCAGGTAACGACCCCAGCGGGCGGCATTGATCGTCCAGGTAGCCAGGCCGCGCGCGTCGGTGGTTACGGTAGCTCGGTTGATGGCATTGAGGTGATCGGCCGAGTTGAATTCGGCTACACCCGACTGCGCGTCTTCGTCCCACCACCAGCGCCAGTCGCAGCGGTACAATCCAATTTGCAGTTTTTTGCCAGCCTGGGGTTTGCCGTTTGCATCCACACAAGTCACCTGAATTTTGCCGCCTTTGGCATCTATTTCTTTGCTTCCCCACTTGTTGGTCGGTATAAGCACACCGGCAAAACGCGGGTATGGGTAATAATCAAGGGCAAAATTATCGGTGCTGAAATCGCCGCTGTTTTCAAAAGCGCGCACTTTAAAGTTTGCGATCAATTTACCGGGCGCCGATTGGCCGGGCGTAAGTTTAAGAGCCACATTTGCGTTGCCTGTACCGTCGGTGGCGCCGTCGTAAAGCACCTGAGGTTCGCTGGAAAAGCGCCGTGCCGGGTCTTCGAAAGCCCAGCCTTTGTAGTTGGGAAATTCAGTTATTGCTGCTCGCACCTGCACTTCCACCCTGGCTTTCAGCGCTTTTGCGGGGGCGCCGTGAAGCCATTTGACGTTGAGCTTGCCCGACAGATTTTCATCGCCGGCATAAAGCGTTTTTTTGCCAAAATCGAGGTCCATTTTCAGCCTATTGGGCTTCACGGTTTCGATTTTCAGTATTTTTGAAAACGTTGCGCCGCCGATCTGGACTTTTGCCGTCCAGTTGCCCGTAGGAGCATCGGCGCGGGTGGCGCAGTGTAGCGGATACACGCCGCCGGTATTTTGGGTGGTCACCATGCGGTGTTGCAGGGCACCGCGCGGGTCGGTGAGTTCGAGGGTGAGGGGGTGGCCTGCGGGCAATTGGCCTGTTTTGTCCTCAAGTACAAAGTTGAGAAACAACGAGTCGCCCGGACGCCATACGCCGCGTTCGCCGTAGAGGTATCCTTTGAGGCCTTTTGGACTTTCCACGCCGGCTACATCGAAGCGGCTGAGCGAAACGGTGTTGCCATCGGCCATGCGCAGAAAACCTCTTCGGTTTCCACGTTTGGCTACGGCAACAAAAGGAACCTCCCTCAGACCTTCAATCTGTGCAATGCCCGACCCTTCGGTGCGCAATTTTGCAATGGACTGGAGTTGGTAGTTGAACAGTTCAAGGTCGACGCCGCCGACTGGTTCGGTGGTGTGCAGGTCACTCACTGCGATGAACAATGAGTTGTCCAACCCGCGTTTGGCAGTAATGCCCAGATCGCTCACAAAGACGTTACGCTGGGTAAAGTGTTCGCTGTTGTAGTATTCGCGGTAGCAAGGATTGTCGCGGTTGCTCCAATCGTAATCGTCGGCTTCGCTCCACCAATCATCGCTGTCTTTCCAGTAGACGCCCCGATAAGAGCCCATAATGCTGTTCAGAACGCCGTACTCGTCGGGCTGGCTGAGGTGCGCCAGGCCGTCGTCGTCACCGGCATTGTCGCTGTTTTTGCATGGAAAATGCGTATAACCTTTGCGGAATGCGAGGCGGACTTGGTACAAAGCGCCGGGATCCTGTTTGATGATGTCTTTCAGATCGAGTGCATAGCGCTGCCAAACCTGTGTGGAGGCGTCGGGATTGAGATCGTTCAGCGTGATTTTTTTCTGCAAAATAATTTTGCCCACACGTTCGAGTTCCTGTTCGCCTTCCAGTTCGTTCACCTGCAAAAACTGCAGGATATTGCTGTTGAAAATTTTAAACACCTCGACATCCACGGCTGTGAGCCCTACGGCTTCAAAGGGAAAAACGATGCTGCCGTCATTGTTTTGCGGGATGATGGCGCCGCGCCCCACGAGCCTGACGGCCGGTTTGAGGTCTTCAAAATTCAGCGGCCAGTCGCTTCGGCCTTGCATGGAAGCGCCGAGGGTATTTTTGATCCCGGCTTCCACGCGCAGGTTGAGCTCGCCGGAAATGCGACCGGCAGGATAAACGCGCACAAAGTTGCCGTCGATGGCGTAACGAAGGGCGCTGTTGCTGCCATCGATGGCGATCAGCCCGTCGAGCAGTTGAGCCGGAGAAAGTGGATCGGAAAAATTGAGTGCTATGTATTGTTCTTCACCCTGAACTACACGTGCATTCAGGACATTGAACTCATCCAATGCGGGTATTTTTTGTTCAAAAGTGCCGTTTTTCTTCAAACCAACACCTTCGCCATTCCAGCGGATTTCAACTTTGCCCGGCACATTGACACGTTCGACGCCAGTGATGCTGAATTGGTGTACAAGACCTGCGGCATCGTGTGTCCATTGCTGGCTGAGTGTTTGATTGCCTTGTTTGGCTACCAGCATTTTTTCTACCGCCGCCTGTTCTACGGCGTCGCTGAATGTAACACGGCCGACGATCTGCTGTTTGCGGTAGTCGGCAGGATCTTCGGTGCGCACACCTTCCACCAAAACGTCGAAGGAAAGATCGCGGACGCTGAACTCAAAATCGAAGGCTCGGGCGATTTTGGGCACGTCGGAAAACAGTTTGTCCAACGCTACCGTTCCGGTATACCGGCTGCCGTAGGGAAGCGGTTCGGAAGGAATCAATACGATGGTTCGTTCATCTTCCCATACTGCCTGACCACCAACAGAAGGTTTGATGTTGAATACATCGGAGGCTAAAGGCTGGCCTATTTTGTCGCTGCCGACTGCCGGGTGAACAAACCGAACACGTATGGCATCGTCGCGACCGATGGCGCCGCTGGTATACGCATAAACGTACTGGGAAACAGCCGAGTACCAAGCTTCATTTTTGGAGGTTTTGCTGCAGGAAATGGAAAGCAGGGCGAGGAGGAAGAGGCCGCCGGCTAATTGTTTTCGCATGGAAGTGGGATGTAGGTTTGCAAAAGTGCAATGTGTTTTCATGTGTCGTTGAAGTTCGAAACACAATGCCCAAAATTACAACAATTCCCTCGAAACAATGGTCTTTTTCGCAACACTTACATGACCAGTTTCCTTAAAAAAGGAATCAACAACAACAACTCTACAAGGAGGTAGGAAATGGTAGTCACGGACAAAGCCAAAAGCATGCAACCCATCCACGGTGACACGGGCATACCGAAAAACACATAAGGTGAAATCTGAAAGCCCAAATAGTTGTTTTTCAATACATCTATAACCAAGACATGGATGAAATACAAACCAAAGCTCAGCTCCGACAAACGCATTACACCACGGTGCAGACGTGGATATCGCATGGAAAAGGCGCCCCAATCGGCTTCTTTCAAATAAAGAAACCAGGCGGCAGACAAGAGTACTACGTTGGGACTGAAATACACGAAAAAGGTATTCACATAAACGCCTGCTTTGATGGACACCCATGCTGTGGCCAGCATGTTTACCAAAATACTAACCCAACCCAATGTGTAAAGCAGCTTTTTGTACCGAATGGAATACGTAACGAGGTAATACCCCAAAACATAATAACCGATGTAGCCAAGCCAGCCGATGTATTTAACAACGATGAGCGACGGCCAGAAATGTTGCAAACCGGTGATTACGAACGCCAGTCCAACAAAATATTCAATTTCGTTGCGCTCTGCACTTTTCAGCCAGGTACGGAATATGGGAGTGAGCAGGTACAAACCTGTAATCATGGGTATGAACCAGAGGTGGTAATAAATATCGGTAAAAAGTACCTTGTTGAGAAGCTCCGGAAGCATGGGAAATCCGCCCCTGTATTCGTAAAGGATGTAGATGAAAACCCAAAACGCGAACGGCAGCAAAACGCGAACGGCACGTTGGCGCAAAAAACCTGCAATGGAGTCGCCATCCCGGGATTTGAGCAAAATACTGCCGCTAAGCATGATGAAAAACGGCGTTGCCCACCTAAGAAAGCTGTAATACACGTTGCCTGTCCACCATGTTGCGTCAAAAGTGATGCTGTTGTCCAAGGTGTTCAGCAATTCACCCGAGGAGTGGATAAGAACAACGGCAAAAGCCGCTATGGCCCTAATGTAGTTGGCGTAGGGGCGTTTTAATTTTGGAAAATCGCTTTGGGCCGCCGGTACTGCTGTGGCACTTGCTTCGGTGGTAGTGGGTGTACCCATAAGGCTGCAAAAGTAAGGCAATCCTCAAAGTTTCCGGATCAAATAGTTGGGGTTTTTGTCGACGATTTTGAACATCCGGTTTTTTTTGATTTCATCCATCAAAAGTGTGCTGCCGAAATTGGAGCCATCCCACGAATCGTCAAACAGGATAAAACCTCCCGGCAGCAGGTATCGTGCGGCATTTTCAAAATCGCGTTTGACAAAGTCATACGCGTGGTTACCATCTACGTAACAATAGGAAATACTGCCACCCAAAGCTTTTTTACGCTCAAAAACATCAATTACATCAGCTTTTTGGTCGTAAAGCTCAAAAAAAGCATCGGACGTTGCTCTGATGGCGTAAGGCAAATGCTGGGGATGAAACATCCGCAGCGAATGGATGTAAGCCTGCAGGATGTAATCCATGTAATCGGTCCGTTTCACGTCATTGGCACCGTCTATCCCGTCAGGCACTCCTTGTTTTTCATCCTGAATGCCTTCGTAAATCCACGGATCACAGCCCAAAAACGGTTCTGTTCTTCCATATTTACGCATAAGGTGCAATTGCAGGTTTGCAGACAAGCCGCCCCACGATCCGATCTCCAGCACATTCCCTCCCACAGGCATGTTCCTGATGGCGTAATCCATCAAATACAAGTTGCCGTCATGCAACATCCCTTGTCCCAAAACTGAAGAAGGAAGCCGACGGATAAAATGATCCTGGAAAGGGAGTTTTTTAACCGTTCTGAAAAAGTTCAAAGTTTAAAGTTCAAAATTTAAAGAAATCACGCCTGTTCTTGCCCCACTTCAGGATCTTTCATTTTAAGATTTTTGGGGAGCGTATTTTGTGTTGGTTGTGGGGGGGGCGGGGGCGGACCGACAGCAACATCAGCACAGACAAACACAAAAAAAATAAACCACCCCCCGCTGGTCCCCCCCCCCTTTCCTTTTTTTTTTTTTTTTTTTTTGGGGGTTGTTTTTTTGGTGTTTGGGGGCCCCCCCCCCCCCAAAAACAACACAAAATGCGCTCCCCAGAAATCTTAAAATGCAGGGTCAAGGTTTCTCCTTCTTAAAATCCCCCGCTTTTACCACGTTCAACTTCGAATAGTCGAGGTGTTTTTTCATGGCGGCATTCACTTGTTCGAGGGTCAGGTTTTCTATTTTTTTCTCGAACGCAGCGTCCCATAACAGATCGCGGCCGTAAGACAGGTAATTGTTCAAGGAGCCTGCCACTGCGGCGTCGCTGGAACGGTTCACCTTGCGCGATTTGAGCCAGCCCGATTTGGCAGCATCAAGTTCTTCGGCGGTAAAACCTTCGCGGGTTACCCGTTCGAGCTCCTCCTTGAAGGC
>JBBSDH010000197.1:0-8259 GCA_038249605.1 Chitinophagales bacterium
GAAACTCCGCGCAACTCCGCGGTGGGGAGGACACAGAGTTAAGCAGAGGGAAAGCACAGAGTTGATTGAACTTGTTTCCAAAAAATACAAAAAATAAACTCTGCGTTTTTCCTCTGCGAAACTCCGCGCAACTCCGCGGTGAAATGCGCAATCCCAGCTCCTACCACCAAAACGCCAGCCAAACAAACGGCTGAATAAATACAAACGAATCAAAACGGTCGAGGAAACCGCCGTGCCCGGGCAAAATGGCGCCCGAGTCCTTCACGCCTGCACTGCGTTTGAGCATGCTTTCTACCAGGTCGCCCAGGGTGCCAAAAACAGCCACGCACGCCGCCAGCGCCATCCATTGTCCGAAAGTGAACCCTGGGATAAAGCTGGACAAAAGCCAGGCAGCCAAAAACGTACATACCATGCCTCCAATGGTGCCTTCCCAGGTCTTATTGGGCGAAATACGGCTGAAAAAAGGTGTTTTCCCAATTTGTGAACCTACGAGGTACGCAAACGTGTCGTTGGCCCAGTTGAGCAGCAAAAGCCCAAACACACGAAGCGGCGCGTAATGGTCGTCCCAATGCGCAATGCCCATAAACATGGCAAAAGGTATGCCCACATAGGCCAGTCCGGTGAGGTAATGCCCAATGTTGGTGAAAGGCTGCGACAAGGCAAGCAACAGTTCGAGTAGCACAAGCAGGAACACCAAAACCACAACCACGGCGATGAGGCCGGGCAAAAGGGAGGCCGTTCCGCCTTCAACGTGGAACAAACCGGTTTTTACACTGCCGTAAACCAGGTATGGCAACATGCCCAACACCACGGCCAAAACACGGCGTAAACGCACGTTTTGTGCCTCTTTTTCAAAAAGGATGCCGCTGAGTTCCCACAAACAACCGCCGGTGATGAGCGCAAAAAGCAGGAAAAAAGTCATGGCTCCGCCAAAAACTCCACCAAGCATGGCAATGACAAAGATGACGGCGGAAATGGCGCGTTGTTTCATGTATTGGATTGGATTTTATTCGGGAACCTGCCCTTTGACACGGTTCCACAATTCGGAAAACGAGCGTTCGCTGTCTTCCACACTTTCAGGGTTTCGGTTGTTTTGTTTTACATCCCATTCGCCTTTTTCATTTTTAAACAAAAGAAAAGGAAAGACGTAGTTGTTGCCGCGCAAACGGTCGCCCAACAACCCAAACCTGAGGTCGTTCACCTGCAGCGTGTCGCCGCGGTATGGCACCACGTTGTAGTAACCGTCGGTAAACCATGTGAGGAATTTCCGGGTGCGGTCGTCCGGCGGAATGTGATCCAGCAAATGGTGGTTTTTGGGAACGGCCGAGATGGTTTTCATCCGCTGCTCCGGGTCGTTGAAACCATACAAACCAAAATAATACACCGAATCACCTTCTGCCAGTCCACTCCAAACGATGTTGTTAAAAATGGTCGGACCGGTCATGTACCGTTCGTACGCGATGTTTTTGGCCTGGAGCGATTGTTCAAAAATGAGGCCCATGTTGCGTTTGTGCCACACGGTGTACCCAAGGTAGCCACAGCCCCAAAGAATGCCCGCCCAGCACCACCAAACCCTTGCGCGGTTGGTGCGCAACAAAAAGGCGGCGACCAAAACACACAGTCCAAAAGGCACGGTGTACAAAGGATCCACCACCGAAACCGTCGTCCACTGCACCCGTGTATCGGCAAAAGGCTGCCAGATTTGTGTGCCCCAACTGGTGAAACAATCGAGGATGGGGTGGGTAAAAATGCTCCAGAAAAACAACAAAAGCCACGTCCGGTATGGCGCTTCCACCAAGGATAAATCACGGCTGAAATAGTTTTTCCACAAACTGTATACCAGGGCGATACCGAGCAAAAGGGTAGGTACAAACACGTACCAACTCAACCCTTCGCCCAGCAAAACGGGTATAAAATTGACGCCTGCTGCCGCGCCCACGAAAAAAAGTACCCACAAAACCATGGCGCCCAGTTTGTAGCCCTGCCTCCGGTACAAGCCATTGCGGTAAAACCACTGTGCCATTTTGGCCAACACAAAAGGCGCCAGAACAGCAAACAAAAAGGAGTGCATGAAGCCCCGGTGGAAGGATGTGGCGGTGATTTCGTCGGTAAACAACGAAGCAAAAACATCGAGATCGGGTATGGTGCCGCCGATAGCGCCCCACAACATGGCCCGGTTGCCGAGTTTTTTGCCCGCAACGGCTTCGCCGCACGCTGCTCCGAGTACAATCTGGGTAAGTGAGTCCATGATTTATTTTTGGCGCTTCAAAACAGCGCGCTGAAAGCCGTTGACGGGGTAAGTTTTTACTTCCGGAATGTCCTCGCCTTCGTGTTTGGAATTGCCGGTTACGCTGGCTGTAGTTTCGGTGCCGGCTATAACTTCAAAAACCAAGGTTTCGGCATCCAGGCGCTCGTAAGTACACAAAATACGGGTGCTTCGTTCGCCGGCCACCACAAACCAGCAAAGGAATTTGGGACCGAGCAGGTAACTTTCCATCACAATGGTGTTTTTTTCATCCACGCGCCACAAACCCAATTCAGGTTTAACCGGCACGAGTTCGTAGGGGCGCCAGTCTTCACTTTTGTTGCCGTAAATAAGTCCAAAAGTATAACGGCCTGTGGTGGATGTGTCGATGGGAAGGATATCGATCGACATGGGAATGACGGTGCTCAGTCCTTTAGCATTCCAAATGTTAAGGCTGCCACTCCACACGCCCGACCAATCTTCAGGGAAACGTGGGGCAACGCTCAGGCTGTCCTGTGCGTTGAGTTGCATGGTGAAAAAGGTAAATATAAATAAGGCAATACGCATGTCCGGCGATTTTGTTGCGGCAAAAATAGACAACCTGCGCTTGGAAAAAACGCTATTTTTCGCCCATCAACCATTCTATTACCCAAAGTACACACATGAAACTCCCTTCCCTATCTCTGCTGGCCGACGCTTTTGTGGGCGCAATCCGCCGTTTCCCTTTAACCATGCTAAGTGCTTTCGTCGCCTGTGCAGCACTGATGTGGATGGTGGAGGACGGCAACGATCCGGCCGTGAAAATTTGGCTGCCTGCCCAGCTCGGTCTGCCGTTGTTTGCTGCGCTTACCGCTTTTGGTGAGGCATACGGACTGAAAGGATGGCGTTTTTGGGCGCCCCAGGTTGCAGCAATTGCTTTGCTGGTGTTGTACTATTTTCAGCTCGATCCGGGCAAGGTCAACTTCGAAAATGTAGATGTGCCCCAATACCTGGGCTTTTTGGCCATCGCCCACCTGCTTTGCGCAGCGGCACCTTACCTCAAACGCAGTCGGGTTGAAGATTTCTGGGAGTTCAACAAAACCCTTTTCGCCAACTTCGTGGTGGGCGCCGTGTATGCGTTGATCCTGCATGCGGGACTGTCGCTGGCCATCCTTGCGGTGGATCAGCTTTTTGACCTCCACATCGATCCGGAAATTTACCTGCACCTGTTTTTTGTGCTTGGACTGCTCTTTTTTACCGCCTTTTTCCTGCACCATTTTCCCAAGGATTTTGAATCCGAGGACGACGAACATACCTACACCGCCGTTTTTGTAAACCTTTGCAAATTCATTCTCATTCCCATCGTGGGTTTGTATTTCCTCATTTTGTACTTGTACGGCGGTAAAATCATCGCCATGTGGGAGCTGCCGAGGGGATGGGTGTCGTCGTTGGTGATCTGTTTTTCCATTGTCGGTATTTTCACTTACCTGCTCAATTACCGTTTGCCGGCCTTCGACAGCAGCGATGCCGTGCGCTTGTACCACAAATGGTTCTGGCCTGTTTTGCTGCCTCTAACTGCGCTGCTTTTTGTGGCCATAGGCCGTCGCATCAACGATTACGGCATCACCGAAGAGCGTTTTTTCGTGACCCTTACGGGTTTGTGGTTGTTGGCGATGGGTTTGTATTTTTTGATTTCCAAAAGCGACAACATCAAATTTATACCACTTTCACTGGCCGCTTTTATCCTCGTCGCCGTGGTGGGCCCCTTCAGCGCCAACCGCGTGGCCAGGCGTAGTCAGGTGACCATTTTGCGCGAAATGCTCACAGCAGCCGGACGTTTCGACGGCACAAATATTCAAAAACGTACCACCGAACTGCGGGGTGAAGAAGCCGATCGCATCATTTCCGCCATGAGTTACCTCGAAACACGCGATGCTCTGGGCGATATCCAGGATTGGTTGCCCATGCCTGCCGACAGCTTTCCGGAACAAGAGACAGGCCAATACTATACCTACAACAATGCGTCGCGAATCGCCTACTGGATGAATGTTAAATCGGGCGAAAAATACACGTCCGACGGCAGAGAAAACCTCAACCTGAGCTCCGGGTACAACTCGAACGACGCCTTCTTCGACATTCGCGGCTACGCCGAATACTACAATGTTATGGTAACGCAAACGAGGGAAGAACCCGCCTCCTCTTTGGAAACGCAACGCTACTTTACGATGTCAAAAGACCATGCGAAGCTGATTCTGATGGTCCACACCAAAGGACAATTTGCACCCATGGACAGTTTCAACATGGCCCCCGCCATGAACCGCTGGATGGCCGACGGCGCCGACGGTTTCCTGAACATGGAGGAAGAAACCGCAACGGTGGAACTCGCCAGCGCCAAAAACAAAGCCCTTTTGATCGTACGCGACGGCAACCTTTACCGGCAAAACGAAAAACTGCACCTGGATTACCTGCATGGAATTTTGTTTCTAAAACCTGCACGGTAGGAACATGCTTTTAATACCACAGACAAAAACACAAACCGTATGAAGTTTTTAAAAACGTGGATCGTTGCATCCTTTGCCTTTTTTGCAACCGGCCTTGATGCGCAAACCCCTTATTTTCAACAACAGGTTGATTACACCATACGGGTTCGTCTCGACGACCAAAAACACGAGCTCGAAGGAACCATTTCGATGGTTTACCACAACAATGCTCCAACCGCGCTGACTGAATTGTACCTGCACCTTTGGCCCAACGCCTACAAAAACCGCAATACCGCATTTTGCCGCCAACAACTCGAACAAGGCAATGCAAAATTTTACTTCGCCCCCGACAGCTCGCTCGGCCGCATCAAAAACCTCGACATTGAAATAAACGGCATTAAATATCCGTCAAAAACCAATCCTGACAACCCGGACATCCTGCTCATTGCCTTGTCGGAACCGCTTCAACCGGGCGACAGTCTGCGCCTTAGTACGCCATTTCTTGTGGAGCTTCCATCCTCGTTTTCTCGCCTTGGCCACGTGGGAACCTCGTACCAGATTACCCAGTGGTTTCCCAAACCAGCGGTGTACGACCGCAAAGGTTGGCACGCCATGCCTTACCTCGACCAGGGTGAGTTTTTCAGTGAATTTGGAAACTTCGACGTGGAAATTACCCTGCCCGACAACTACGTGGTGGGTGCTACCGGTGTTTTGCTCACAACTTCCGAGCAGGTTTTTTTGGATGAAAAAGAAAAGGAAACACGTGCTTGGCTTGATAAAAAAGAAAAAGGGAACGACGATTTTCCGGCGTCAACCAACACGTTTAAAACGTTGAAATTTAAGGCCGAAAACGTGCACGATTTCGCCTGGTTCGCCGACAAACGCTTCATGGTGCTTCGCGATACCGCCGTGCTTGAAAATGGTGAAAAGATCCAATGCACCGGAATGTTCACGCCTTCCGATGCCAAATTGTGGACCCAAGGCGCCTTTTACGTGCGTCGCTCGGTGGAGTTTTACAGCAAAAACGTGGGCCCCTATCCTTGGCCCCAGGCCACGGCAGTACACAGCGCCCTAAGTGCAGGCGGCGGCATGGAGTATCCGATGATTACGGTGATCGGCAACTCGGGCTCAGCGCGCAGTCTGGACGAAGTGATCACCCATGAAGTAGGGCACAACTGGTTTTACGGCATCCTTGCCAGCAACGAACGCGATCACCCTTGGATGGATGAAGGCATCAATACCTATTACGAACAACGGTACATGAACACCTATTACGAAAGTCAGGAGTTGATTGAAGTGCCGAAATTTATTTACGACAAAGACAAAAACGGTCCGTTGCTCGACATCGGTTACCGCATGCTGGCCCGCAACGGCCGCGCCATGCCGCCCGATACACGTTCGGATAAACTTACTTCGATCGGATACGGCTTGTTGGTGTACATGAAACCTGCTTTGGCGGCACGCTGGTTAGAAACGTCTGCCGGTACTGAGGCGTTCGACGCAGCCATGAAATATTATTACCAAAAATGGAAGTTCAAACACCCGTACCCGGAAGACATGGAGCTGGCCTGGCTTGAGCAGGGACTTCAGGCGCCTTGGTTTTTTGAAAGCATGAAAACGCGTAAACAGGCGGAGTTTAAACTGAAAAATGTAGAAAAAACGGACGGTGGCATTTACCAGCTGCACATCAGCAGCAAGGGCGATCTTCAGGCGCCGGTAAGCGTTTCGGCCATGCGCGACGGCAAAGCCCTTGACACCCTGTGGCTGCCTCCGTTCCAGTCCGATACGGCCATCGTGGTACAGGCGCCCGAAGGCACGGATGCTTTTTTGCTTGATGCAGGCTGCTCCACGCTCGATTTAAACCGGAAAAACAACCTTCGCCGAACGACGGGGTTGTTTCCTGGCCTGGAACCGCTGAAAGTGCAGCCCATAGCGCCATTTCAAAACAACCGACGTACAACAGTGGGCATTCTGCCTTGGGCAGGTTGGAACAATTACGACAAAGCCATGCTCGGTGTGGTATTGTACAGTCCGCCCGTGCCTTCACCCCGCTGGAGTTACAACCTGTTGCCGGGTTACGCTTTTGGGTCCAAACAGTTTGTCGGGTTGGGTGAAGTGTTTTACCGCGCAACGCCTGGCGGATTTGCGGAGCGTCTTACGGTGGGTGTTACAGGCAAAACCTTTGATTTCGACCGCAACGATACGGAGGGTTATTATCGGAAGTTTTACCGGTTGGTACCGCAGGTACGCCTTGATTTAAAAAGCGCCTCAAACAGTTACCGGCAAAGTGTGCAATGGCGCACCTTATTTATGGGTAAGGAAAACGCCAATTTTGATACGCTTGGTTCGTACTCGGGCAAAGCATACCTCAAAAGCACCATTCATGAACTGAAATACATGGGTGCGCAAAAAAAGCTGACCAATCCGTTCACGTTTGCGGCTACTTTGGAATTTCAGCAACACGACAATGTGCAAGGTGGTACGGAGCAGTACCTGCGCAGCAGTCTGGAATGGCGGCAGCAATTTTATTACAGTTCCAAACGCAAGGTTACTGCAAGGTTTTTTGCCGGCTATTTTTTGGAAAACACCAGGCGCAACAGCGGCACCGTGTCGAACGACTTGTCGAGGGCCAGTTTTGCGCTTAATCCGCAAGGTTTCAACGATTACCGATTTGACGAGCATTATTTGGGCCGTTCCGAGGATGAAGGCTTTTTGTCGAGGCAGGTAGCTCAAACCGAAGGTGGATTCAAAAGCGCATTTGGCGCACCGTTCGCGGGTGTAATCGGCAACTCCAACAGCGGCATCGTTTCCCTCAACCTTCGCGCCGATTTGCCATTCCGTTTGCCCCTGGGCATCCCGCTGAAGCCTTATTTCGACCTGGGGTATTACAACGATGCTACACCGCTTAGCGAAACGGTGGCGGTAGAACAGTTCCTGTGGAGCGGCGGATTTTTGCTCGAGTTTTTCGACGGCATGATGGAAGTGTATTTCCCGCTGGTCAATTCCCAGGCCCTGCGCGACCGTTACATCGAAACTGGCGGCGGCACAGATGACGGCGCGTTGTTCGGTGGCGGCAATTATTTCAAATGGATATCTTGGAGTTTCAACCTGAAAGGCGCTCATCCGCAGTCGTTGTTGGACAACAATTTGCGGTGATGTGTCATCTACCGACAAAAAACGACGGATCGCTTGTTTTTCAGCCCATCGCAGGCAGCCGATGTGTGGTTTTATTCGTCATCTTTGCGAAAAATAGTCGGTTGGTCGGGTGTCTCGCTAACGCTCAACCGACCAACCAACCACTACCGACCGACCGAATTATGAATTTACAAGACATTCCCCGCCTAAAGAATATTGACTCGGGCAATTTTTTCCTCATTGCGGGACCGTGCGCCATTGAAAGTGAGCAAATGGCATTCGACACAGCCGGACAGGTGAATGAGTTGTGCACCCGTTTGGCCATACCTTACATTTTTAAGGGTTCCTACCGTAAGGCCAACCGCAGCAAGCGCGATTCGTTTACGGGCATTGGCGACGAGGTTGCGCTCGACATACTTC
>JBBSDH010000198.1:0-8199 GCA_038249605.1 Chitinophagales bacterium
CGGACGCCTTTTTGCAGGATTCGCACTTTTCCAGGGCGAAAACATGCACTTCACCTACGATAAATTTCAGGTCGAATTTGACTCCGTCAAATTCCTTGATTTTTATTTGCCGACAGGCGAAAAAGACAAAAACAACAACCCCGAAGCGTTCGCCATGAACTCGTCGGTGGAATTCGTCTCCGGCGTTTTGCTCGTTGATGCACCCAACAACAAATCGGGTAAAGAAAGTCTGGAAATTTTCCCCTCGCTGCAAACCAAAAAGAACAGCTTCGTGTATTACGAGCGTCCCAGCATACAGGCGGGCGCTTACAAACGCGACTCTTTTTATTTCAAACTTGATCCCTTTGCGTTCAATGGTTTGGACAGCTATACGCCCGACATGCTCAAATTTAAAGGCGAAATGGCGCCAGCGGGCATATTCAAACCGTTCAAAGAAACCATCGTGGTACGCGAGGAAGACCGCTCTTTTGGTTTTGTGCACAAAACACCGCCAACGGGTTACCCCACCTACTACGGCAAAGGCAATTATACGGGTTTGCTCGACCTCAGCAACAAGGGATTCCTTGGCGAAGGCAAGGTGGAATACCTGACGGCCGACATCGAATCGGAGGACATCGTTTTTAAGCCGAGGCAAATGACGGCTACCGCACGACGCTTTTTTATGGAAGAAGACCGTAAAAGCGCCGTAAAAGTGCCGCAGGCACGTGGCGAGGACGTAAGCGTAAACTGGCTGCCTTACAACGACTCAATGTATGTAACTTCCCAAAATAAGGACTTTGAACTTTTCAAATCTGCAGGTTATTTCCACAATGGCACACTTATTTTGACGCCTTCGGGTTTGAAAGGAAACGGACAATTTGAATGGGAATACGGCACGTTGACCTCCAAACTCATTTCGTACGATCCGTTCCAGGCCAGTGCGGACACGGCCGACCTCAAGGTGAAAGCCCTTGCCGGTGAAGGCATCGCTTTCGACTCCCGCAATGTGGACGGCGAGCTCGATTTCGACAAGCAGGAAGGCAGGTTCAAGGCCAATACGGCCGACGCGAGCACGACCCTGCCGTTGAACAAATATCGGACGTCGATGAACGAATTTTTCTGGGACATGAAAGCGCAAACCATCACGTTTAAAGCCGACCTCAACAAACCGGCCAAATTCGTGTCCATCGACCCCGATCAAGATTCGTTGTTTTTTAATGGCAAAACGGCCTTTTACGACATGAAAACAAGTCTGTTGAAAATTGGAGGCGTGGACGTCATCAAATCGGCCGATGCTTTCATCTACACCAAAGACGGAAACATCGAAATTGAACCGGGCGGTAAAATGACCAAATTTGAAGACGCACGCATCGTGGCTGATACCGTGAGCAAATACCACACAATTGACAGCGCCTCCGTAGAAATACTGGGCAAAAAACTGTACAAAGCAACCGGGTACTACCAGTACAACATCGCCGGATACGATCAGGAGGTGTTTTTCGACAACATTGTGGGCCAGCGCTTCGGACCAGGCGCCGCCAAGGTGAAAAACGTGCGCACGACCGCCAGCGGCGTCATTCCGGAAGAGCAAAACTTCCGCCTCGGCATCAAAACCTTGTACAAAGGCGACATCATCCTGAACGCCGACAAACAAAACCTGCGTTTCGAAGGCTACGGAAAACTCGACGCCGCCAAATTGCCCGCCAACGAATGGTTTACCCTGCGTTCGGACGTGGATAAAAACGACCCACTCGTAGAAATCCGCAAAACCAAAAACCCCGAGGACGATCCGCTCGTTACAGGATTTTTCCTCGGCAAAGAATCGGGACAATGTTACCCACGCATCCTGCTGATACCTTTCAACCGCACCGACCGTGTGCTCATCAACGCAGCAGGCTTTTACAAATACGATGAAAAAACCGACAAATTTACGTTTGGCGACTCGCTCAAAGTGCTGGATAAAAGTCAACGCGGCGCCAAAATGGTGTACGACAACCGCGTGGGTACAGTACAAGCCGAAGGCAAAATCAACATCGGCGAAGGTTTGAAATACATGAAAATACAAACCGCCGGCAAACTGAAATCCGATTTCAACATCGACTCCACAGGCTACACTACCACCGGGGAATTTATGTCGGGCATCAACATCACCATACCCAAAAATTTGCTCGATATGATGCTGAACGACATACAGGCATCAAGTTTTGATGCCCAGGCGCCCATCATCAACACCCAAATGGCCTTTTACCAGCCAGCTACAGCCGAATTTGTTTCCAACAACAAAGACATGGATGAAACCATGGGCAACCTGCGGAACAACTTCGTCGTGCTGCCCAAAGACGACAACAAACACACCATCCTGCTCGGCCGACATCAGGTAATCTGGAACGATGAGTACCAGTCGTTCCTAAGCCTCGACGACCGCAACCCCGTGCTTTACATCAATGGCGTCGCCATCAACAAAATGTTGACCGTGTTCGTGGAATACAGAATGCCTACCAGCGACGACGACCGATTCTACATTTACATCAAACCTTCGCCCGATCTCTGGTACTTCCTCGGTTACCAGGCTGGCGCGCTGAATGTGGTTTCCAGCAGCACCCGTTTCAACGACGCCATTGTAGGCATGAAGCCTAAAGACTTGCAGTTCAAAATGCCGGACGGTGAATTGTACGAAATCATCCCGGCCAACCCTTCCTTGGCAGAAGCTTTTGTGAATCGGGTAAGGCAAGGAAGGAAAAAAGAGTAAATAGGCCAATGAAATGGATGTGAAAAACCAAAACCGCATTGCAATCGTCACCGGGGCCAGCTCAGGTTTAGGCCTGGAAAGTGTTGTCCAACTGGCTGCGTCCGGAATAGAGGTGGTGTTGGTTTGTCGGACCATTGAAAAAGCAGAACAAAGCGCTGCGGAAGTGCGTGCACGGCTAAGCAAAAATGTTCGTTTGACACCCATGGCTGCAGATTTGTCGGTGCAGGCCGACATACGCCGCCTGGCCGGTGACTTGCAAATCCGGTACGATCACATCGACGTGTTGCTCAACAACGCCGGCGCTGTTTTTGCGCATTTTCAGAAGTCAGCCGATGGCCTTGAGATGAACATGGCAGTGAACCATTTCAGCTATTTTTTACTGACCAACCTGCTGTTGCCCCAACTTAAAAAGGCGCCCCGGGGCCGCATCGTCAATTTGTCGTCCAATGCCCACCATATGGGCAACATGGATGTGGAAAGTTTTACCCACGAGCGCAACTACAGCTTGTTGAAAGCTTATGCGCAATCAAAACTGGCCAATGTGCTTTTCACCACCGAACTTGCACAGCGATTGAGCGGAACGACGGTTACAGTAAACACGGTTAGTCCGGGACGGGTGCGCACAACCATAGGTTCTCGCAATCAACCCTTGTTTTACCGCTTGGTTTGGTCTACGCTTAACCACCTGGGTGCGGTTTCCATTGAAGAAGGCGCAGCCATGCAAGTTTCGGCCGCTTTGGACGAAAAATGGGAAGGCGTAAGCGGTAAGTACCTGGAAAAAAATGAGTTGCGCAACCCTTCGTCCAAATCCCAGGACAAACAACTCGCTGCTATGTTGTGGGAAATAAGTGAACAACTATGCCCTTTGGGGTTGTAGATTACCAAAAAAAACCATGCAACAACTTCGTTTTACCCTCATCTGCTTGTTCATCGTTGCTGCTCTGCCCGTCTTTGCCCAAAACATCGGTCTGGCCGACTTCAACCAGAACCGACTCAACCGCACCCGCAACAGCATGCTGGTACTTGGCGGTTGGGCTGCCGCCAACATCGTTGTGGGAGCGGTAGGTGCCGGCAGAGGCGGCGCTGAAAACAAGGCTTTTCAACAAATGAATCTCGGTTGGGGCCTCATCAACCTCGGACTTGCCGGCGCCGGTTGGTGGACGGCCACGCACACCGACCCCGCTTCTTTTGATCTTTACGGTACCATAAACGAACACCACCGGATGCAAAAAATTCTGCTGTTCAATGCCGGACTCGACGTCGGTTACATGGCCGCAGGTTTTTGGATGCAGGAAAAGTCCAAAACGGACGATAAAAACCCCGAACGATGGAAGGGTTTTGGAAGATCCCTGGTTTTGCAGGGTGCCTTTTTGATGGTTTTTGACCTGAGTGCGTTTTTTTATTTAAACGGTCTTGAAACGCAGCTTAAACCGCTGATCACGGGAAATGGGGAGTTGGGCGTTTTGTTGCGATTTTAAGCAAACCATAGGTTGAGGCAACCACACCAAAGCATGCTGCGTCAAATTGGAAATGTAACCAAAACACATCTCCAACATGAAACAAGGCATCTTCACCTTATTGCTTGTAGCGGCATTCCAGCCCATACTGAACGCCCAATGGACCATTGCACCCGAAGCCGGCGTCAATTTTGCCAAGATCGCTTGGTCGGACGATGCATTTGACACCGACTTGGGCGCCCAATTTTTTGCAGGCTTGCACGGCCAATATTGGTTGTCGGGAAAAATGGCTTATGGTTTGGCCGCACAGTACTCTGTAAAAGGTTACGAAGTAGCCGACTATGACATCTTTGGTATAAAAGCACGGTATTCGTACATCGATTTTTTACCCAATTTTGAAATCAAACCATGGCCGTTTCTGGGCATTTTCGCGGGAGTTAACGTAGGCGTTTTGGTGTCGGAAGAATATTACAACGGCGGGGAATGGGTAGATCCGGTATTCGATGATTTGTTGAACAACGTGGATTTCGGAGGGTTCATTGGCGCCAAAGCCTACCTGAAAAATTTTTACCTGAAAGCCCATTTCAATCGGGGTTTTACGCCTGTTTTCGATGTCACTTTAACGGATGACAACGGCCAGGACATTGGCGATGCGAATTTTTTCAACCAGAACATTCAGGTGGGACTGGGCTACAGGATCCCTTTAAAAAAGAAGGGTTGATAAAACATGAGTCATCCCGAAATGATTCGGGATGACTCATGTTTTAAAGACTCATGGTTTGTTTTGTTTTGGGGAATTTCCCTTGGATTCAATTGGGGTAAACGCTTGTTGGGAGTATGTTTTACAAAAAATTCAGGCTGTGGCGTACGGCTGAGCTGAACAAAAGGTAAATCTTGCGTTTGTCGGACACACGGAAACGTTCTTCAGCGATGCGTTGAGCCGGCGCATTTTTAATTTTTGCAAAAAGCTGCGTGTAGTATTTGTAGGCGAGGTAAACGCCGAAACGGGCGCCTTCGGGCAATTGTTTGATGCCAATCAGGGCTGCATCAAAATCGGCTTTGATGTCGAGTTCAATTTGAGCTTTGTCTTCCATGGTAAACCGCCGGAAATCCACACCGGGAAAATACACACGGCCGCGTTCGTCGAAATCACTTTTTATGTCGCGCAGGAAATTGATTTTTTGAAAGGCGGCGCCGAGACGGCGTGCCGGTGTTTTGAGATGTTCGTACATAGCATTGTCGCCCTCGCAAAAAACATGCAAGCACATCAGTCCCACCACTTCCGCCGATCCATAGATGTATTCATCGTATCCTTCCGGGTCGTACGCCTGCTGGTGCAAATCCATTTCCATACTTTTCAAAAAAGCATCAATTAGATCACGTTCGATGCCGTATTTGTGTACTACCTGCTGAAAGGAATGCAAAACCGGGTTCAGGCTGATGCGGTCTTCAATGGCGTTGTAAGTATCCTGCCGGAAACGTTCAAACAGCTTGGCTTTTGGATAATCGTGGAAAGTGTCCACGATTTCATCGGCGAAACGCACAAATCCGTAAATGCCGTAAATGGGCATGCGAAAGCGCGGATGAAAAACCCTGATGCCCATGGAAAAAGAGGTCGAATACCGGGTGGTAATCATCCTGCTGCATTCGGAACAGGTATCATTGTATAAAGCCAAAGGGCTCATAAATTGATGAATTTTGCTGTTTATAGTTTATTTTGCGTAAGCCTTCACAATTTCTCTTGCAACCACCGCTCCGCTGATGAGTGATGGCGGCACCCCGGGACCCGGCACGGTTAGCTGCCCGGTGTAATAAAGGTTCGAAACTTTTTTACTTTTCAATCTGGGTTTTAAAAAGGCCGTTTGCATCAAGGTGTTCGCAAGGCCGTAAGCATTGCCTTTAAAGGCGTGGTAATCGCTTATAAAATCGGCATGGGCATAGGAGCGGAGGTAAATCACACTGTCGCGCACGTTTTGTCCCGTACGTTGTTCGAGGCGGTCCATCACCATGTGGTAATACTTGTTCCTTATTTCGGGGGTATCTTCCAGACCTGGCGCCACAGGGATCAGCAGAAACAGGTTCTCACAACCTTCAGGCGCCACCGAGGGGTCGGTAATGGAGGGTACGCTGGCATAAAACAGTGGTTTTTCAGGCCACTGCGGATTTTCGTAAATTTCGTGTGCATGCCTTCCAAAGTCCTCGTCAAAAAACAGGTTGTGGTGCCGGAGGTTTTTGAGGCGTTTGTTCAGTCCGACGTAATAGAGCAGGCTGGAAGGGGCCATGGTGCGATTTTGCCAGTAGGCTTCGCTGTAGTTGCGCTGGTTGTCGTCCAGCAGGTTGTTTTCAATATGGTGGTAATCGGCGCCGCCCACCACGATGTCGGCTGCGAACGACCGGCCGTCTTTGGTGCGCACGTGGGTTGCGTGCCCGTTCGGCGTGTCGATGTGGGCCACTTCGGCATCAAGTTCGATGGTGACTCCGAGTTCTTTGGCAAGTGACACCATGCCTTCTACAATTTTGTGCATGCCTCCCATGGGATACCAGGTGCCCAGGGCCATGTCGGCGTAGTTCATCAGACTGTAAAGCGCTGGTGTGTTTTCGGGTGTGGCTCCGAGGAATAGAACGGGAAACTCGAGCAGCTGGCGCAGTTTTTCATTTTTAAAAAGGCGGCGCACATGTTTGGCCATAGAGGTAAACATTTGCAGACGAAACATGCTTGCTGCAATACGCCAGTCTACAAACTCGGCAATGCTGTGGCTGGGTTTTTGCACAAAATCGCGCATGCCCACTTCGTATTTGTAACGCGCCTCAGAGAGGAACTTGCGCAACCTTGGCGTGCTGCCTGGTTCGTAATGTTCGAACATGGCTTCGAGTGCTTCGATGCCTGCGGGCACCTGCATCACATCGCCGTCGTTGAAAAAAACGGTGTACGACGGGTCGAGCCTTTTCAAATCGTAATAATCAGATACTTTTTTCCCAAAATGATTGAAAAAGGACTCAAAAACATCGGGCATCCAATACCATGAAGGCCCCATATCAAACACAAAACCATCGGTTTTAAATTGTCGTGCCCGGCCGCCGGGCGAATCGTTTTTTTCAAGTATGGTTACCTGAAAACCCTGTGCAGCCAAATGGCATGCGGCCGATAATCCGGCAAATCCAGAGCCAATGACGATAACTTGTTGGGACATAGGTCCGTTGGTTTGTTTTTTCAAGGGTGTAGGTGAACCAAGGTACAAACAGCACTTTCCTTGTTTTGTTTAATGTTTTAGGGAAAATGTTGAACAAAAGTAGTTATAAATTTCCATAAATTTATGGATTGAGCAGAAAATCATCCCTGGCAACCCCGTTGGAAAACTGAAGACCATAGGTTAACAATGGGAATTTTTCGCACAATTGCGCCATAAACCCTACTTTGGACCGTTTACAGCTTGTCATGGATATTTATACACGCAAATCTTATTGGAAATGGTACCTGGCAGCAGCGGGTATTGGCATCGTTTTTATTTCATTGTTGTACACCCGTTACCTGGCCCAACAACTCATTTTACGTGAGGAGCAACAAGCTACGCAATTTGCAGAGGCGCTTCGCTCTTTGGGCAAAGCAAACCGTGACAGTACCCAGTACAATTGCGACGTAAGCCTTCACTCGCTGGTCATCACCCAAAACATCAACATACCCGTGGTGCTGCTCGACGAAGGATGGCGCATCATCGAATACCAAAACATTGGCGACAACAACATCAAACAGATGGATACAGCCCTCGTGCGTCAGGCCCTCAACAGCATGGTGGACGATTGGACCGATACCATCGAAATATCCGCCCCACCCTATTTTCGCAATTACCTTATTTATTCGCATTCGCGCCTGCTGCCCATGCTCAACTACTATCCGGTTGTGCAGTTTATACTCATCGCGGCCTTTATTTTGTTGGGATACATGGGGTTCAGCGCTACCCGCCGCGCCGAGGAAAATCAGGTGTGGCTCGGTATGGCCAAAGAAACGGCACACCA
>JBBSDH010000199.1:0-8197 GCA_038249605.1 Chitinophagales bacterium
GGTGGAATTTGCACGCCTGATCAAAGGTCACGGCATCACTTGGTGGGGCGAAGCGCGCATCGACACACTCGACCGCTACAGCGACGAAAGCCTTCATCTGATGCGTGAAGCCGGTTGCAAAATGATCTTTTTCGGCGCCGAATCGGGCAGCGACGATTTGCTTGAGTTCATAGACAAGGGTGGCAAACAAACCGGCAAACAAATCCTGCAATTTGCGGAAAGGTTGAAAAAATTCGGCATCATCCCGGAGTATTCCTTCGTACTGGGCTGGCCGGCCGCCAACGAAAAGGAGGCCTTGCGCCAGGTAGATGCTGAAATAGACTTCATCCGAAAAGTGAAGGAAATCAACCCTTCCACGGAAATCATCATTTACGTTTACAGTCCGGTGCCCACCGAAGGATCGCAGATGTACGAACAGGCCAAACAACTGGGCTTCACGTTTCCCCAAAAACTGGAAGACTGGCTGCTGCCAGCATGGGAAAAGTTCGACATGCGGAAAAACCCGCTCACGCCCTGGCTCACCGCACGTGTGATCAACAAGATCAAAAATTTCGAAACGGTGCTCAATCCTTATTACCCCAACGTTTCCGACATCAAACTGAACAGCCTGCAACGCCGCGTAATCCGTACCGCCGCTGCCTGGCGCTACCGGTGGAAGGCCCACCAATTTCCTTATGAACTGAAAGCACTTCAAAGGTTCTGGCTCAAATACCGTCAACCCGAAACCGAAGGGTTTTGATGCTGCGCCGGATCCTTCGCCCGCTGATGTACCATCTGTATCGGCCTTTGCTGCTGCATTACCTGCGCAAAGACCGCCGTTACCGCACCGATGGATTCGATATGATCATCAGAAAATCCGTTTTCCACCCGGCGTTTTTCGGCAGCACCAAAGTTTTTGCTGCATTTTTGAAAAAACAACCACTTTCCGGCCTTTCCATGCTCGAAATCGGGTGCGGCAGTGGCTTACTTTCCCTTACGGCCGCACGGATGGGCACCCGGGTTACTGCCTGCGACATTAACCACGCCGCCGTTAACTGTACCCTTGAAAACGCGCAGCGCAACAACCAGGTGGTGGATGTGAGCGCCTCCGATGTGTTCGACAACGTGCCACAACAACCCTTCGATCGCATCATCGTTAACCCGCCGTTTTATGAGGGCCAGCCCACCGACGATACTTCTTTCGCCTGGTACTGCGGACCGACGTTCGATTTTTTCCACCGGTTTTTTAAAGACCTTTTCCATTACACCAATACCGACAGCCGTGTGTGGGTGATCCTTGCCGACACGTGCGACATGCAAGGCATACACCGCGTTGCGAAACTGCACGGCTGCTTTTTGGAAAAAAGTTTCGAGCGCAAACGTTTTATGGAAGCCTTTACGGTTTATGTAGTTGGGAGTAAAAAGTAGAAAGTAACATAAACTGTAATTGTCATTAGCAGGTTGACCAGGGTTGTGAAATGCCATCTCCGAGTAACGAGGAGGTGTCACCTCACATCTTAGCAGGTTGACGAGGGTTGTGAGATGACACCTCCTCGTTCCTCGGAGATGTCACCTCACGGTCGCTTTGGTGGGCTGAGATTGCTTGGGCGGTACCGGCAGGATGGAAAGGGTAGTTTTCATTTTGATATTCGGGAATGAAGCGTGCGATGATTTTTATTTGGTTTGGTGAGACTAAACTGCGCCCTGCCCGGGCCCTTTGCTCGGCAGATTGATGAATGTTGGATGTGGATTGACAAGTGCGGAATTAACCACAATGGTCACATGAGGTAGCTGCATACAGAATATTTCACCAAAACAAAAAACCACCCCGGAAAACCGGAGTGGCCTCAAAACCTATTTTGCCAAAAAATTACTGTTTAATCAATTTCGACACGCTGGTGCTGCCGTTCACGATCATACGACAAAAATAGATGCCTGCCTGCTCAGTTTCGAAGTTCAATAAATGCTGGCCTTCGGGCAAACGGCTGTCGCAAAGCGTGCGTACAAGGCGACCCGTTTGGTCGAACATTTCAACACGCACGTCTGCCGATTGAACGAGCTCGAACGCAATGTTCGTGATGTCGGAGAAGGGGTTTGGATAAATTTTCACCAATTGGTCGCGGAGCGCAGGATCGTTCACGGCCACCATTTGTTCCATGCCGAGGTACTCGCGGCGGGCAATGGCGAGCATAACGTTGCGGTTGAGTTTTTCACTGCGACCGCTAATGTCGCTTTGCAAAGTATTGTTGGCCGAACTTGGCGACTGTATCGACAAGAACATGTAGCGGTGGTCGGGCGTAAACGTCATGCCTGTGGGCTCCGATCCAATGGGGGTTTGAAGGAATACTTCCACTTTAGGGATGGACTGCGAGTGGTTCGGGCGCACAATCCAGATGTGGTTGCGACCTCCGTCCTGCAGTGCCCAAAGGTTGCCACGCTCGTCGAACGTAAGGTTGTCGATGCCAAGGTTCCAGTTTTCCGTAACCACTTCGTCACCACTGGTGATGCGGTACGATTGGCCACCAACAAAGGTTTCGAAATCGCTTACGGTGGTTCCGTTGTCCTGAAAGCGGTACACACGGCCTGCACCTTTCACGGCGAAGTATACCTTGCCGTCGAGGGGACTAATTTCCACGTCTTCCACACCGGTGAATGTGGTGCCGTTGTCATTGGCGAAAAGTTTCACATTGTTGCGCTCAGTGGGGGTGGTGTTGGGCACCTCGATCCAAGTTGCGTTAGATCCGGTGGGTTCAAAACCTACCAGAGGCTGATTGAGTTTCAAAACGTACAGTTTGCCGCTCGACAGGTTGGTGGCCACATCGGCCACAAATTTGTACACAGCGCCATTGGACGCGTCTTCACCCTGGTACACTATTTTGTTGTCTGAAGCGACCACCACGTTTTCGTGGCTCATGCGGCCCATGGCCCAGAGTTTGGCCGGACCGTTGCCGTAATTGCGTACTTGGCGGGTGATCGGGTCTATTTCCACATTCCAACCTAGGTCGATGTATCCGTCGCCGTTGGCATCGCCAGAAGTCGGAAACGTTTCTTCCGAAGAGATTACGGTGCCCCAAGGGGTTACCGTTCCTGAGCAGTTGCGCTGAGTGCCTGCAACCACACTGAAATCAACGCTGCCGGAGCTGTCCACCTGCCACAGTCCAGTCGGGAAATCCAAGCTTACGTCGAACACCGAAACACCTCCGATGGTTTCTTCGTGGTTCAGAGCGATGTGTCCTGCACGGCTGTTGGTGCCGTTGGCGGGCACGTAGCCCGTGAAGTCGAACGTACCTGGAATGCCTCCCGATCCGATGGTGTAGTTTTCATCGTCGAATACGATGTATTGGAAGGCATGTGTGGACGGAATTTCCAGTGTATCGCGTTGCCCGCGCGGAATGAGCGACGTGAAACAACCGATATGTGTATCGTTGACATCGATGCAACCCAGGTCGGTGGTATTGGAAAGGCCAATAGGATTGATCAGGGAAAGGTCGAACACAAGATCGGCGCTGTTAGCGGAATGCTGGTGCACTTGGGCAGCGATGATGTTTGTGCCGTCGGTGAAAAACGATTTAGGGATTTCGTAAGTAAAATACGCGTATTCGCGGTTGCCATTGATTTCGCTGCTGGCAAGGGTGGTTGGGTTCACCACGGTTACCGGCATGTTGCGGCGCAGGACTTCCTGCTCGTTAACATACACAATGAGTCCATCGTCGGAACGCACCTGCATTTCCACCGGATCGGGCAGCGACGAGAGATCGATGTTTAACCGTTTGCGGAAATAGGTGGAAATGTGTTTGTTGTTGGGGTCGGTTCCGAATGAAATTTCCGTATTGAGGTCGCCCAGGCCGTAACCCAGTGGGGCTTGGCTGAAGGGCCAAAGCGAATCGTTGAACGTCAGTTGGGTCCACATTACGCCGGGGAACAGACCCGAATCGTCGTATGACCAGCTGCCGTTCTTCGATACCGGATAGGCAGTAGTGGGGTTACCGGTTGGGCCAGTGGAGCCGCCCGACAAGTATTCAACAACCAGTTTTGGCGCGCCAGCGGGCGAACCGTCGAACGATTCGGCTTCGCGAAGGCCCGTACCATCGAGGGTAAATACCATTGCGTTGCCATTGGTCCAACCCGAGCGGCTTACGAGCGACTGTACCAGTGAGGTAATGTCGGTGCTGGCCTGATCGGCGCCGTTTTGACCAATTACGTTCCACGAACCGGCAGGGATGGCCCAGTACACGGAGTCGTTGAGGGTAGAGCGCGACGTGATGTCGAAAGGTGTGGTGGTAAACGACGGCGGATTGTCGGCGTCCTGGCCTTTAATCCAGATGTTGCAGGGATCGGTGTTTTTGTTGGTATTGTCTACCTGAAACTGCAGGTAAGCGCGGCTGATCACGGCGCCCTGGGGCAGGTTAACACCATTGAAGCGCACGCCTACGACTTGGGGATCCAAGTTGCCTGAGGCCTCGTTGCCCAGCTCAAGGTCGGAGCTGCCGGCGTCGAGGTTGCCCACCGTTTGCGTTTGGTTGGCGCCAGGAAGGTATTCTTCCATATCATCTTCAGCGGCTGAAACCTGCGTGGTGAGTGTGGCAACTGGGATAAAATCAACCAGAAGTTTAGCTGCTCCTGCGGGCGAACCGTCGAACGATTCGGCTTCGCGCAGGCCTGTGCCCGTGAGCATGAAAGCCATGGCGCTGCCGGTGGTCCAGTCGTCGCGGTCAACCAAAGCTTGTACAAGCGAAGCGATGTCGGTGCTGGTTTGGTCGGCGTCTGCCTGACCAATCACATTCCACGAGCCGACCGGGATGGGCCAGTTTACGGAATCCGGCAATTGGATGCGCGAGGTGATGTCGAAAGGTGTTGTGGTAAACGAAGTAGGTGTAGCGGCATCTTGCGCTTTGATCCACATCACACAGGGGTCTGTATTTTTGTTGGTATTGTCCACTTGGAATTGCAGGCGTGCCGATTGTATTTTGGCGCCTTTGGGAATGGCGAGGTTGGCAAAACGGATACCGATCACCATGGGGTCGATGTTACCGGCGGCTTCATTGCCCAGTTCGAGGTCAGAGCTGCCTGCGTCGAGGCTGCCCACCGTTTGCGTTTGGTTGGCGCCGGGAAGATATTCTTCCAGGTCGTCTTCCGGAGTGCTCACTTGTGCGGTGAGGCTGGTTACGGTGATGTATTCGATGATGAGTTTGGGTGCTCCTGCGGGTGAACCATCGAAAGATTCGGCTTCACGCAGGCCGGTGCCGGTGAGTAGGAAAGCCATGGCGTTTCCGCTGGTCCATCCCTGGCGGTTTACAAGCGCCTGTACGAGCTGGGCGATGTTGGTGCTGCGCTGGTCGGCGCCTGCGTCACCGATCACATTCCAAGAGCCGTTGGGGATGGCCCAATAAACCGAATCGTTGAGCGTAGGGCGCGACGAGATGTCGAAAGTCACGGAAGCAAACGTAAGTGGGTTGTCGTCGGCCTGGGCTTTGATCCACACGTTGCAGGGGTCCGTGTTTTTGGTGGTGTTGTCCACCTGAAACTGCAGGTAAGCGCGGGTGATGAGTGAGCCTTTGGGGATGGAAATACCGGTGAAGCGGATGCCTATAACCATAGGATCCACGTTGCCTGCGGCTTCGTTGCCCAACTCGAGGTCGGAACTGCCTGCATCAACACTGCCCACCGTTTGCGTTTGGTTGGGGCTGGGGATGTACTCTTCCAGGTCGTCGGAAGCAATGGATACTTGAACGGTGAGGGTGGTTTGGGCCCAAATACCCGTCCATAGTCCACAGCACAATAAAAGGAATAGAAATTTTTTCATGGCTTGCGATAAGACTGAAGTGATTGATAAATATTGGTCTCAAGCCTGCAAAAGTATCCCGGTGAGTAGTGGGGTATGTTAAGCCATGGTTACGTTATTGATAATTAATTATCAGTTACTTACGGTTTTTATTAAAGTTACATTTGATTAACATTAGGATTAAAAATGAAGGCGACAAAAAACTGGCTTGTACTGTTGGACACCTCCCCATAAAAAACAACGAACCAAAAATGACGAACTTACTTACCTTAGAGCTACAAACTACTTTCAAACATGAAACACCTGCTGCTTTTCCTGACCTTCACCATAACCACTTCCCTCGCTGCGCAATCGAGCATAGGACTCGACGCCGCTACCATCCTGAGCGACTACCGCAATGCCGGTTACACGCCTACGGAAACCCAGGACAGTGGTAAAGGTTACACCATCGAAGTTATCATTGAAGGCGCCACGTTGGCGCATGTTTTTGACGACAGAAAAATCTGCACCTCCATGCTCGTGGTGCCTGCCCACAACGAGGGACTGGAATATTACAAAAGCCAGTACACGAAAATTTACCCAAAAACGTCGGACACCACCTGGAAAACGCCGGACCGCAACATCTCGCTGTTGTGTGATAAGGATGAGAATTGTTGGTTTGAATGGAAATAGGAGTACATTGAGAAAACTTAAACCATTTAAAAAAATTTAAATGAATAATTTTCTCAAAATCAGTTTTTTATTATCCTTTATTTGTTTTCTGTTTTCAGCCCAGGCGCAATCAAAACTCGATGCCGACAATGGTTTCAAGGATTTCACCTTTGATGACACCGTGGATACCTGGAGCAAAAATTTGGTATTGATAGGCGCCATGTCCAAAGGCGATACTTTGTACCGGTACGAGGGTAAGTGTTGTCGCAGCGCCTACGGATTTGAATATCCTGAAATTCGGTTGACGTTCGACAGCCAAAGAAAACTTACGGTAATCAACCTCATGACTGCGCCCTACCAAGTAAATCCGGATTCACCGGAGCGTACCAAAATGTTGACAAACCTCATCCAACAATTTGGCGCACCAGAAGAACCGGACCCATTTGATGATGGTATTTTTTGGATTGCCACCGATGTGATGATGAGTTTGGACCAAGTTGCCGTTGGGGACGAAAACATGTGCAGCATCAACGTCCGGAGGATGTAGTTTGCACCATTCCGAATTCGGCTCACCCTCTTCGCTTCGACAGCATTTCCACCACCACTTCCGGCTCCACCACCTTCAAATCTCCGCCGAAAAACAACAAATCTCCCAGCAATTCCGGATTGGGAATCACGTGCAGAGCGAACCGTGCTTTGCCGTTGTTGCGTTCGAGCAGTTGTTGGGAATGGTGGATGGGTTTGGTTTCGAGGTAATGGGAAACGAGTTCGCTGGTTTCGAGGGTAATGTTGACGGGTTGGGCGCCGTCGGGTTTGGTGACGCCCACGAGGTCGTGGAACCAGGTAGCGGGATCGAACAGGTTGTTGGGCAGGAATGCCACGGACATGTTGGTTTTGATGTCTGTAATACGATCGAGGGCCAGGTTCCACAATTGGTGATCGCTGTTGCGGCCGAAAATGTACCATCGATTGCGCCATTGCTTGAGCAGGTACGGGTGTATGGAGAGTTCCTTTTCGAGATCGAGGAAAGGTTGGTACCTGATGGCCAGAACCTGTTGGTTGGCGATGGCCTTGTAGATGGGCGCCAGCCATTGTTTGCCGCGAACGAGTTGGTTGGTTTCAAACTGGATGTGGCAGGCAGAAAGTTGGTGTCCTGCTTCGGTTTTTTGCACCAGCAGCTCAAGCACAGGCAATTGTGGCAGTCCCGGAAATTGGCGGAGCAGCACCAGCGCTTCATTCAGCAGCTCGCGTTCATTTTCGCCGAGGGGTAATTTTTCAATGGTAAAACCTGGATCCTCGTAAAAGTATTTCCCTTGTTTGCACACGATGGGCGCGCCGTATCCGCGTGGTTGCGGACTGCGCATCACGTTGATGTCGCCTTGAATCGTACGCCTGCTCACGCTGGTGTTGCTGCCGAAATCCTCTTGCAGGCGGTTGGATACTTCTTCGATGAGTTCGTCGAGCATCCACCTCCGGTGACCGCGGTTGGTGAAGCAATGGTTCAGGATCCGGTACCGGAACGCCGCATTTTTATTGGTCGGCATGGGGGTGACTTAGGTTTTTTTTAAAAAAAATGCAAATAGGCTGCATTGCTCCTGGGTTACTTTGCAAGGTTAAAGAAAATTTCGCCTTGCTTCATGACAAATTTGCAAAAAATTAGATGTTTTGTCGGAATGTGTCTGGAGAAGGGTGTATTTAGCGTTTGACCAGCGGCATCGGCCACCGGTCAAACCTATTCTTTAGTTTAAGAACCACAAACCAACAGCAGCATGAAAAAAAACTGGA
>JBBSDH010000200.1:0-8178 GCA_038249605.1 Chitinophagales bacterium
AAGTTGCAAGTAGCAAGTGTGAAAATGGATCATTCCAATTTTTTTGGGATGATCCATTTTTGTTTAGTGTATTTTTGTATGTATACCTGTAAATCATATTGTTGGGAGGATTAGCGCCTTATCGTGTCGAGAAATTCTATGGCATTTTTTGGGCCTTTTCAAGCCGAAAATGAACCTTTGTCGCTCGGGGTTCCTAGAGCGCTTTAGCGATACACCTCAGCAGCTCACTAATCCCCCCATTTCGAGCCAAGCGATAAATCCACCCGGGCTTCAAAGGGGTGATTGAAAAAAGCTGAATGTACGCAATAACGCATGGCCAGATTTCTCGCTTCGCTCGAAATGGGGGTGGGTGGGCTTGAGGTGTCTCCTTATCGGTCGACATGACAGCGCGTTTTTTGCTCCTAATGAACTGCATATGAGTATGGTTGAAAACAATGTAAAAATTGTTACAAACATTAAAAAATGAATCCATTGTCCAATAAAAAATGAGCCACCCAGATTTTAATCTGAATGGCTCATTTTTAAATTTTAGTCCAACT
Source organism: Chitinophagales bacterium (assembly GCA_038249605.1). Classification (GTDB taxonomy): domain Bacteria; phylum Bacteroidota; class Bacteroidia; order Chitinophagales; family Saprospiraceae; genus M3007. Next base: position 540 of record JBBSDH010000200.1, read on the forward strand.
TACTAATCCGACCAATTACCTCATAATTGTTACATCACCTTCATAAAGGATGGTTTCGCCATCGCGGAATGTGATTTCTGCATACCAAACATACACGCCCGGGTTCAGTTTGTCGCCGCGGAACTTGCCGTCCCAACCTACGTTCTGGTCGTTGGGCTGGATGTCGGTACGTTCAAAAATGGCAGAACCCCAACGGTCGTATATCTGGAAGGATTTGATGTTGGTAACCAGACCTTCCTTGGCAAACAGATGGAAGAAGTCGTTCACGCCGTCGTCGTTGGGCGAGAAGATGTTGGGCGCGTAAATTTCTTTGCGGCGGTCCACAACCACGGTCATTCTATCTTCGTCGGTGCAACCGTTGATGTCTTCCACCAGGATGGAGTAAGTGGTTGAAATACCCGGAGTGATGTCCTGTTCGAGGCAACCTGGGCATCCCGAGGTGTCGAATGCGGGGGTCCATGTAACCGACAAAATGTCGCTCTGCTGGATGTTGACAACCGCTTCTATGGTGGTGCTTTCTCCCAATGCAATGGTTTGGTCCGAGCCGAGATCCACCGTCACTGAGGAGCCTGGACTTACAACGATGGTTTGGTCGTTTTCACAACCGTTGGCATCCCTGACGGTAAGGAAGTAGGTTCCGTCAGTCAAGCCGCTGAAAATGGGATTGGACTGGAAGGCGCCGGAACTCAGGGCATACTGGTAAGGGGCAACACCACCAGCAGGTACAACAGTGATGGCGCCGTTTTTATAACCGATGCAATTCGGATTTTTAATGTCCGTAGCAAATTCAAGCGGTTGAGGTTCCTGCAAAGTTATGGTAGCCGTATTGGTGCATTGGTTGGCGTCGGTTACCGTTACGGTGTAGGCGCCCGCAGCCAGGTTGTTCGCTTGTACAGAGGTACTGCCGTTGGACCATACATAGGTGAATGGCGCCAGGCCTCCTGCGGGCGTTGCCAGTGCGCTACCGTCGCTGTCGCCTGTACAGCTGATGTCTGCTCCATTAAAATCCGATGTAACAGCTGCCGTGAGTGTAGGCGGGAAGAGTTGCACGATGGTTGCTGTAGCTGTGTTGCTGTAGCCATTGGGCGAACTTACCGTTACGGTATAGTTGCCGGGAGCCAAACCAGGTACCGATTGAGGCGTACCTATTGTATTGATGGTTCCGTTGGCAACGGGAGTACCGTTTTGCAACACCGTATAATCGAAAGGAGCAATGCCCACTGAAGCCGTGATGGATACGGTACCCGTGTTGGAGCCGCAAGGAATGGTGGAGCCGGTCATGCTTGTCGTCACACTGCAATTGCCGATGGACAACAGTGTTGTAACTGCCACAACCGTACTATCGCAGCCGTATTGGTTGGTCAGCACCGTTGTAATGGTACCTACCTGTGAGGTTTCACAGGTGGTGAAAGTGATGTTGGTGGTACTGCTGGGCAAAAGGGCTACGGTTTCGGTAACGGTGCTGTCGCAACCCCATTGGTTGGTCAGGTTGTAGGTGAAAACACCCGAAGCCAATGGATCGCAGGTGGTAGACTGGATGGCTACCTGGTCGCTTGGCAACAAACTTACCGTGGTCACCACGGTACTGTCACAACCAAACTGGTTGATCAGAACTGTAGTAAATATGCCCACGTTAGCCGGGTCGCAGTCGGCACCTGTAAGTTGGGTAATATTGCTTGGAAGCAAACTTACCGTAGTAACAATGATGCTGTCGCAGCCCGATGGGGTGAGTAGCGTTTGACTGAACACACCCGTTGCTGCAGGGTCGCAGTTGGCTGCGGCAAGAAAGGTGGTATCGAGGTAGAATTGGGTTATGGTGGTGATCACGGTACTGTCGCAGCCGAACTGGTTGCTCAGGTCCTGCTGGAACACCCCCACTTGGTTGGGATTGCAACTTGAACCCGTAAGTTGCGTGTTGCTGCTCGGTAGCAAGCCCACCGTGGTAACAATGATGCTGTCGCAACCTGCTGCCGTGAGGAGGGTCTGACCGAACACACCCGTTGCTGCAGGGTCGCAATTGGCTGCGGCAAGGAAGGTGGTATCGAGGTAAAATTGGGTTATGGTGGTAATTACAGTACTGTCGCAGCCGAACTGGTTGCTCAGGTCTTGTTGAAAAACACCGACTTGGTTGGGGTTGCAACTCAAACCCGAAAGGTTTACGACGCTGCTTGGCAACAAAGAAACCGTGGTATAAATGAGACTGTCACATCCGTCCACACCAACAAGCTGTTGTAAAAAGGTGCCGGTTGCCGCCAGATCGCATGAAGTTGCGCTCAGGTAGGTGGTGTCGGAAAGTGAAAAAGTTACGGTAGTGGTCACGATGCTGTCGCAGCCGTATTGGTTCAGGAGGTTTTGGGTGAAAACACCCACATTTGCAGGGTCGCAGCTGGAGTAGGCTATGTTTGTGGTATTGCTGGGCAAAAGTACCACATTGGTGGTCACGGTGCTGTCGCAACCGTTGAACTGCAACAGGTTTTGAACCGTAGTGCCGGCAGCGGCGGGATCGCAAGTTGTCAGGTTAATGACCAGCGAATCAATGCTGTAAACCGTGAGGTTGTTGGTCACGATGCTGTCGCACCCGTAAATCGTCTGAAAGCTGTCCACATACACACCCGACGTTGTTTGCAAGGCTCCTCCGACAAAAAGCGATTCACCATCACAAAGTTCGGGCGTAAGTATAAGGCTGGTGTGTTGCCATACTGTTGCCGTTACGGCGTCGCTGGCGGTGCCTGGACAAACGGCAGGCGTGGTGTTGTCGTTGAGCGTGGTGAGGCTGTAGGTGGTGTTTTGCGTAGGATTAAGCGTAACGGTATGTCCGCTAACCACATTGGTAAGCTGGAAATTTTGGGCGCCGTTGGTCCAGCCGATGTCGAACGGTCCGTTACCGGTCATCGTGAACGTAAGGGTAACACTTTCGCCATTGCAAATGGTCGCGTCGCCTGAAAGATCAACGGTAGGCACTGGACTAACCTGTATGTTCCGGCAAACCGGGGCCAGGGTATCGCAGTTGTTGAGCGCCTGAACGCACACCTGCCCGGATACCGATGCGCTGAAATTGATGTTCACCGTATCTCCTGAACCGGAAATGACTGCGCCTGTTGGTATGCTCCAATTGTAGGTTGCGCCGGGGTAGAGGGTATCGAGGGTAAAGGTGTAAGCACCGCCGCCTGCACAAACGTTGGTCGGACCGGTGATTATGGGAGCGAGCAAGGGTTGCTGCACCAAAATGGGTGTACAGGCAGGTTGCGAAGCCCCGCAACCGTTTTCAGCCGTAACACAAAGGTTGCCGTTTACGCCGCCGGGCAGCCAGTTGATCAGGATGCTGTCGAAGGCAACCGAAGTGAAAGGAATGTTGCCGGGTGTCGTCCAGTTGTACACGGTGGCCGGCGGAAAACCGCCTGCGACAGCCGAATAAATGATGGACGTGTTGGAGCAAGGATTGGGGTCACCGGTCAAAGTTGGGACAGGAGGTACGGCGCTCACTGCTACCACATTCACACAAACAGTATCGTAGCAATAGAGTCCACCCCGCCCATGTGAAAGTATCAGGCAATAATCGCCTGGTTGGTTCACGGTTACGGTGGACTGGTTTGAAAAACCGACGATGCCGGGGCCCGACCAACTGTAAAGGGTAATACCGCCGATGGCAGTATTGAGGGTGGATGCAGAGCCATTAATTACGATGGTTGCATTGGTCGTACAATCGATTACAGCCGGAGGTGCCACAGAGGCAATGGGGTTGAGTATGGCGAGGTTTACCCTCACGATGCTGTCGCAACCCATCTGGTTGGTACATGTTTCGATGACGAGCCCTGATTCAGTGAATTCGGTTTCACAAACCATGTAACTACCTGGACCACAAATATTAACAAAGCTGAAAGGCGAAACATAGGTGGGAACCCTCACGATGTTACATCTTACGACGCTGTCGCAGCCCTGAAAATTGGTCAATGTAATTGGAAAAATGCCCTGGTTGAAAAACTCCTCACCGGCACATTCAACAGACTGTCCTTCACAAAACATCCAGGTTTCGTTGGTAATGATGGTTGGAATCAGATTAATGATGCAATTGATGACGCTGTCGCAGCCTGCAAAGGAGGGCAGGGCGACCTGAAAAGTGCCGGCAGAAGTAAAGGTCTGTCCTGCACATTCGGTTGTTTTGCCTTGACAAAGCTGTGCTGTTTCGTCCATTTGGGTGTTTTCACCTATGTTCACCTCAAAGCAGTCGGTAGGGGAGTCGGGACAAAAGGCATTTTGTGCACAAATTTCGGCGAATCCGGTTGACAACCACTGAACAGTTATCGAATTGCTCGTTGTGTTGCCAATGATGTTGCCTGCTGAGGGTGGATTGATCGTCCAGTTGGACGTCGCAGCCGTAGTGAAGGTGGTGGTAGGGTCGCTTGGAAGACAGGGGTCGTTAGGAGGACCGACCACAGTTGGTACAGAACCGTTGATGGAATAGTCGCAAAGTGCGCCACCGCTGCCATCTATGCAAAGATAGTAGGTCTCACCCGGCACAAGACCGTTTGCCGTTAAGGTTTGGGTCGTTTGTGTAGGTATGTTTCCCAAGCAGGGGGAAACAAAATTGAAATTGATGCAGTCTGCAGTTGATAAAACTGCCGCCTGGATACCGTTTCCGGATGCGCATCCATAACACGAAATGGAAAAAGTTTCCATTGGTGAGTCGGCAACGAAGGCAAAAAAGTGGTTGTTATGGATGACTGCGCACCACGGAGCCGGAAAGGAAACCGGAACATCTGGTGTTGTTGCGCCGTAATAACAATCAAGCGATTGTGGCCCGGGCAGAACGCAGGCATCCATAGCATTTACCTCAGGAAAGGGCGTAAAGCATGGGGTGGTATTGCATTGCGACCTAACTTCGGAAATGGTGAGAAAAAAGAACAAAAAGGTGGGTAGTAGTTGTGTAATGTTTGGCCGCATGTTGCTTTTGTTTGTATTGTAATGGGCGTATATGGCTGATTTCAACAATCTATTTTCAAGCTGTAAAGTTAAGCCAAATATTTGTCGGCTCAGCCTTTGGTGTGAAAATACTTGGAATCACTGACATGAAACATGTCTTAACCCAAGATACCCTTAACATTAAATTTGCTGCATGATGCGACCAATTTTCTCAAAATACATTCATTATTCTACAACCAGGGTAATTTGTATTCGTCCTGAATGTAAAATCAGCAGTATTTATGTTTTATTGATTAGTATTATACATGTTGCTTGTTGTTTGTTGGACTTTCAGTGGTAAAGTCAGCGTATGTACTCTTGGAAGTCGGGTGCTTTGATTTTTTAAATTTTTCAAACCTACACTGTTGGGGAAGACCTAATTTCGCCCCTGTATGGACGTGTTGATCAAAGGTATTTTAGCAGGACTGGCCTATGCGCTATTGCTCGGCCCTCTTTTTTTTATGAGTTTGAAAATAACCCTCGAACAGGGTTTGCGAAACGGTCTTTCGTTGGTGGCCGGAGCGTTTTTCAGCGATCTTTCACTTGTTTTGCTGAGTTGGTGGGGCGCCTCACGTTTGCAGGAAGTCATCAGTCAGGATGCATTTCAAAACACGTTTGGCCTTGCTGGCGCGGCGCTTTTGTTTGCCTTTGGTTTGCACGCCGTATGGTCCAACAGGAAACCTAAAGAAACAGATGCGACAAAAGAGCCATCGAAAAAACGGTACGCCGTCTTGCAGGGTTTTTTCATCAACATCCTCAATCCATCCAACTGGTTGTTCTGGCTGAGCATGGCCACAGCCGCCCACGCTGGCAGCGATTCACCCCGGCTGTTTCTTGTAGCCGCCATGGCAACGGTCTTTTTAAGCGATGTAACAAAAGTGTTGCTCGCCAAACGCCTTGGAAGCGCCCTTACCCCAAAGATCATCCACTGGATCGTCACAGGAGCCGGCTATCTGCTCATGGCTCTCAGCTTTTGGATGGCCCTCAGCATAGTTTAAAGTTTAAAGTTTGGAGTTTGGAGTTTGGAGTTTGAAGTTTAAAGTTTAAAGTTTAAAGTTTAAAGTTGCCAGGGCTTAAGTAAGGCGTTTGGTGAAATAAATCTGTTTCATAGACTAAAAACAGTACTTAATCGAAAGGTTTGGTTTGATTTAAATCCGTCAACTACAGTTAGGTTTCAAAAAATAAAAAACCTCAACGTTCAGGTGCTGAAACTTCAAACTTTAAACTTCAAACTTTAAACTTCAAACTTTAAACTTTAAACTTCGACATGCGCCAATTTTTACGCATCCTGTTTGAAGGAGCGGCCCAGGCCTGGCAACAACTGATTGCCAACAAGCTGCGCTCCTTTTTGTCACTGCTCGGCGTGACCATCGGCATTTTTTGCATCATCGGTGTGAAAAGCGCTGTGGATTCGCTCGAAAGCAACATCCGCAACAGCATGGAGAAGCTCGGCAACGACGTAATTTATGTTGAAAAATTTTCCTGGAACGAGGATCCCAATCAAAATTTCTGGAAATGGATGCGACGTCCCAATTTTTCCTACACCGAGTTTGAAGCATTGAAGGAAAGGTTGAAAAATGCCGAAAAAGTAGGTTATTGGCAGTTTCTTGGCGTTAAAACGCTCAAATGGAAATCATCAAGCGTCGAAAACGTTATTTTTCTCGGCATTACGGAAGACTGTGGCGACCTCTTTACCCTTGAGTATGAAGCAGGCCGCTTTCTTTCACCCGTAGAATACCAAACAGGAAGCGATGTGTGTGTCATCGGGTACCAAATCGCTGATGGCCTTTTTGGTGAAGGCATCGACCCGGTAGACAAAACCATCAGCGTCGGCGGACGAAAATTAAGGGTTCTCGGGGTTTTGAAAAAAGCGGGCAACGACATCCTCAAACCGTTCAACTTCGACAATGCCGTACTTGTGGGTTACAACCTGGCCCGCCGGGGTTTCAGCGTGCGGGCAAAAGGACAATGGGAACGTACCAGCCTGCTCGTCAAAGCGAAGGAGGGCGTCAACCTCAACAACATGAAGGACGAGATCACGGGCGTCATGCGCTCCGAACGCCGTCTCAAACCCAAAGAAGAAAACAACTTTGCGCTCAACACCCTTTCCATCCTGAGCGGGTTGTTCGACAGCATTTTCAGTACCATCAATGTGGCCGGTTTCATCATCGGTATTTTTGCCCTTGTTGTCGGTATGTTTTCCGTAGCCAACATCATGTTTGTTTCGGTAAAAGAACGCACCAGCATCATCGGTATCAAAATGGCCCTGGGCGCCAAACGCTGGTTCATCCTGCTCGAAATCCTCATCGAAGCCGTGGTGCTTTGTTTTGTAGGTGGGTTGTTCGGCCTTCTGCTCATCTGGATGGTCACTTACGGCATCTCCAAAGCCATAGACTTCGAAATCTTCCTTTCCTTAAAAAATGTCCTGGTAGGCGTAGTCACCTCCATCATCGTAGGCGTGCTCTCCGGACTCATACCTGCCATCCAAGCCAGCGGCATGGACCCCGTGGAAGCGATAAGGAAATGATGAGCAGGCAGCAGGCAGCAGGCAGCAGGCAGGGCTCCTCGGCCTACGGCCTCGTAGGGGGAATAATTTGAGAACTCCTTGAAAAAAAACACCCAATTGTTTGTTAATCAAACAAATGGGTATTTTTTTGCCTGCTGCCTGCTGCCTGCTGCC
>JBBSDH010000201.1:0-8114 GCA_038249605.1 Chitinophagales bacterium
GGTGCTTTTCGTGATTAGCAGGCAGCGGGCAGCAGGCAGTAAAAAAATACTCCAGGAATAAATACTGGCGTCTTTTTTTAATTCCTGCTGCCTGTTAGCGAATTATTTTTTCTCCGGTTCGTAGCGTTCCATCAGCCTGCTGGTGATGCGCAGGAAGTCCATTTCTGTGATGACACCTACCAGTTCCTTGCCCTTGACGATGGGCAGGCAACCGATGTTGTTTTCGCGCATTTTGTACATGGCATCCATGATGCTGGTATCCGGGGTAGCGGTGATGGGTTTTTCGATCATGATGTCTGCCACCGTTGAAATATTTTCGTTTTTGTTTTGGTGACACCGAACGAAGTGGCGCAGAAGCATGCGCGAAGAAATGAGGCCTACCAGTTCACCTTTGTTGTTTTCTACGGGCATGTAGCGGATGCGGCGCCAGTCCATGATTTCAGCCACGAGTTCAATGACGTCTTCTTTTTGAACGGTATAGAGGTCGGTCGACATAAATTCTTCGACCTTGAGTTTGCCGGGCCTCCATTCTTCAAGGTCGCCGGTGGTAGCTTCTTTCCAGGTATGCACGGGTTTGTTTTCTTTTTGATTTTTAACAATGGCGGCTGTAACTGCGGTTAAGGCTTCTTCGTGTGTGACCTGTTCGATCAGGGCGGTATAAGTGCGTAGCATCCAACGTGCGCCGGTTTTGTGTTCCCGTGCACGAGCTTCAATGATGTCGAGGTATTTGCTGATGTCTTTGGAGTCAACTTTGCGTTCCTTCAGACCTTCTTTTGCGAGGGGCAGCAGTTCCTTAATAATGAGTTCGGTGACCGGAACTTTTTTGTCTTTCAACCACGAGAAAGTGGTATCGATGCCGAATTTGGAAGCTTTGATGAAATTGTCGCGCGTGTCGACAAAGCTGATGTGTTTGGTGATGTCGTCGTAGTTTTTACTCATGCCGATCATGGCACCCAGCCAGAACGCTGCGTTGGCGGAGGCATCCACGGGAGTTGGGCCGGCAGGCATCACGCGGTTTTCGATGCGCAGGTGTGGTTTTCCGTTGGGGGAAATGCCGTAGCAGGGCCGATTCCAGCGGTACACGGTAGAATTGTGAATTTGCAAAGCGCGTAATTTGGGTACTTTACCTTCCAACACCATTTGCATGGAATTTTCTTCTATTTCTCCAGCAAGCAGCACACGGAATCTGCTGATGTCTTCTTTGTAAATCTGTGTGATATCGCCGCGTAGCCAACCGCTGCCAAAATTCACCCTGGGCAGGCGTTCGCGCATATGGTCGGAAGTAGTGCGGGTGTCGAGACTTTGCTGGAACAAAGCGATGCGTGTTTCATGCCATAACCTGCGGCCAAATACCAAGGGTGAATTGGCAGAAATGGCAATGGTGGGTCCTGCAAGTACCTGTGCGATATTGTACATTTTAACAAACTCATCAGGAGTGACCTGAAGGTGAACTTGGAAACTGGTGTTGCAGGCCTCAAGCAAGGGGGAGTCGTGTTTCACCAGAAGCTCGTCCACACCTTCTACACGCAATTCAAAAGAAGAGCCGAGCAAGTGTTTTTGGATGGCCTCCATAAGCGCGAAATAGCGGTCTTTGGGCGTCAGGTTTTCCATGTCCAGGTCGTGTTTGCGCAACGTGGGCAAAATGCCGCACAGCACAATACTGGCATCGAAACGTTCGAGCTCTTTTTGAATGATGGCGAGGTATTCGAGGTTTTCGGCTTCAAGCTTGCTCAAACAATCGCCTTTAAACTCACGCGGAGTCAGGTTGGTTTCCAAGTTGAATTTTGCAAGTTCGGTTACACACCAGTCCTTGCCTTGCAGGTATTCAAGAACCTGCATGTTGATGTTGGCCGGTTTGTAGGTTTTGTTGTGAACAAGGCACATTTCCTGTTCGGCGCCTATACGTATGATATCGTCTTCAAACCATTTGTGCTCAAGCATATATTCGAATGCCTGAACATCTTCGAGCAGACTTCGTACAAAGCGCTGCATCATGATTTGATCGTCGGCGGAATTGACACTTTGAAATCCCATAGTTTTGGTATGTCGGTTTGTTTTTTTTTCATCAAACGACCAGCAATATTATCTCATTTACCCTAAAGAAGCAAAATATGTTTTTTATTTCTTCGTTTTTGCCAAACAACGGTGTTTCTATTTTGAATATATTTGTGAATTAATTGGTGATTTATTTTGCATATGGAATTAGATCATGCACTTTTGCATTTAAAAAAGGACGACAAACTAAAGCCTGTCATACAAAAAGCAATTTTTCCGCAATTTAATCCGACGGGAAATGTTTATTTCAGGCTGCTGGATTCCGTTGTTTATCAACAACTTAGCACCAAAGTAGCCCGTTTAATTTTTAATCGATTTTGTGCAATATTCCCAGATAACTACCCACGCCCCGAATTGCTGGCTCAATTGCAACCTGAACAACTACGGCAAGTTGGGCTGTCAGGGCAAAAAGCTTCCTATTTGCAAAACATTGCAACATTTGCTTTGACCAACCAACTGGAACATTACCCCCGGAGCCAAAAAAGTGATGAAGAAATCATTCAGTTTCTTACCTCCATTAAAGGCGTAGGGAGGTGGACGGTTCAAATGATGCTGATGTTTACCCTGGGACGACCCGACGTTTTTCCAACCGATGATCTCGGCATCCGGCAAGCCATGGTTGCTTTGTATGGATTAAAAAGCAAAGGCAGCCTGTTGAAAAAAGACATGGAAATCATCGCTGAGCCGTGGAAACCTTACCGCTCCGTTGCAAGTTGGTATTTGTGGAGATGGAAAGAAAATAAAATTGTCTTTTAAAATTGATGTCAATATCCTTTTAGGCTGTAACCCAATATTTTCAAACAAAACAAAAGCATATGAGTACCAATGACAAAAAGCGATATCCCACAGGTACCTTTGAATACGGTAAAATGTATTCATTGGCGGATACCCGCAAACACATCCGTACCCTAGCACGCTTTCCCAAGGAACTTAAAAAAGCTCTGAAAAAACTGAATAACGACGATTACGACCAGGCCTATCGCAAAGATGGTTGGACGGTTCGTCAGGTTGTACACCATTTGGCCGACAGCCACATCAACGCGTACGTTCGTATGAAACTGGCCGTAACGGAAACCACACCGGTCATTAAACCTTACGAAGAAGCCAATTGGGCCGAAACCGAAGACGGTAAATTCGCGCCCATTAAGCTTTCGATCAAATTGCTCAATGCCCTGCACCACCGTTGGATTTTGTTCCTTGAGTCGCTTTCCGATGAAGACCTCGACTCAAGCTATTTCCATCCCGAAATGCAACGTGTTGTTTCCCTTCAAGAAGCCATTGCATTGTACGCATGGCACAGCACACACCACCTCGGCCACATCCTCCTGGTAGCCAAAGGTATCAAAACCAACGACTCGGAAGAAACCATTGTGGAAAAACCGATCGCAAGGGTTGCCGATGAGGAACGCATAAAACCCGGGCCAAAACCCAAAGCCGCTACTGGCTCTACGGCCACCGAGCCGAAAAAGCGCGGACCAAAACCCAAAATTGCCGCTGCTGCCTCTACGGCCACTGAGCCGAAAAAGCGCGGACCAAAACCCAAAATTGCCGCTGCTGCCTCGACGGCCGCTGAGCCGAAGAAGCGCGGGCCAAAACCTAAAATTGCCGCTACCACAGCTGCTACTCCTGGCGCCCGCAGAGGCCGCAGACCCCGCATCGCCGAAGTAGAATCTGTTGTTCCTACTACAGGGGAACAAGAGGAAATGTCTGATTACATGAAACTTGTTAATGCGGTTATTTCCGGTGCGCAGGCCTTGCCGGAACGCATTAAACGCGGGCCCAAATCCAAAGCTGAAACCGCAGCTCTCGGCGCCGAGCCAAAGAAACGCGGACCAAAACCAAAAGTTGCTGCTGCCTCTGCAGTACCGGCTGAACCAAAGAAACGCGGACCAAAACCAAAAGTTGCTGCTGCCTCTGCAGTACCGGCTGAACCGAAGAAACGCGGACCGAAACCAAAAGTTGCTTCCGCTGCTACCGAACCTGCTGAGCCGAAGAAACGCGGACCGAAACCAAAAGTTGCTTCCGCTGCTGCCGAACCGGCTGAGCCGAAGAAACGCGGACCGAAGCCAAAGGATGCAACCTCCAAGGCTGTAACCTCAGGATCAGAAGCACCCAAACGCAAAGGCATGTCGCCGGAGCATATGGCCAAAATACGTGAAGCACGCATGGCCAATATTGCTGCAAGAAAGGCAGATGAAGCAGCCGGAAAAACTGTTGCTGCGCCCAAAAAAGCTGGCAAAGCCAAAGCCTCCGATACCGGTGACACGCCCAAACGCAAAGGCATGTCGCCAGAGCATATGGCCAAAATACGTGAAGCACGCATGGCTAAAATTGCTGCAAGAAAGGCAGAAGAAAACAAATAAGTCGATAGTCGACAGTCGGCAGTCAAATATTGACTGTCGACTGTCAACTTAACCGACCACTCATCACTGATGATGCTTGAACGCGTGATCGGCCGGTTCAACGGCCGAAAAAAAGGTCCCCTTGTATTGGTTTTTGCAGGCATTCACGGCAACGAAACTGCTGGTGTTGTTGCCCTTGAAAGGGCATTCAACATGCTTCAAACCCGCCTCCCAGGTGGTGAAAGGGCATTTACAGGTGCTTTACTTGCCCTTCGGGGCAATTTACCCGCCATAGCTGCCGGTCAGCGGTTCATAGACCGCGACCTCAACCGCATGTGGACACTGGATCACATCAAGCGCATACGGCAAGCAGAGCCAGGCCATTTGCAAACCGAGGACAGGGAAATGACGCAACTGCTTGAGGTGGTCCACAATGCCCTTTACGAATACCAACCCGAGGCGCTGATCATGCTGGATTTACACACGACTTCGGCCGATGGTGGCGTTTTTGTAATACCTGCCGATACGGAAGCCAGTTTGCGCCTCGCCAAAACCATACACGCACCGGTGGTTTTGGGACTGCTCAAAGGCATTGAAGGCTCGTTGCTGCATTTTACCGAAGGAAATCATTTTGCTGTAGGCGGCTTTCCCAAACAATGCCTTGGTGTTGCGTTTGAAGGTGGTCAGCACGACGACCCCGCTTCAATCGACCGATGCTTGTCCGCTGTTTTTACAACACTTCGGTCGGCGGGTTGTATTCCCGAAGAGGCACTTGCCGGGCCATACGACATGCTGTTGCACACTTACGCCAGCACCCTTCCCAAAGTCACACGTTTGCGGTATGTGCACCACATCCGTCCGGGCGACGGCTTCAGGATGCGCCCAGGTTACCGCAATTTTCAATCCATTGAAGCCGGAGAGCACCTCGCCGACGACGCCGAAGGGTCTGTCTACGCCTCTTGCAGCGGGTTGATCCTGATGCCTTTGTACCAGGCAAGGGGATCGGATGGTTTTTTTGTGGTGGAGGCTTTGTAGCGGGCAGCAGGCAGCAGGCAGTAAAAAAGACGCCAGGAAATGGTTCCTGGCGTCTTTTTTACTTGGAACCAAAATACCGAACAAGTTCTTGGCTCGGAAGGGTTCCCTCCGCCGCTTTACATCCACGGCAAGATTTTGTCATACTTTGAATAAAAATTTATATGTTAAATTTTTTGAAAGATGAACTTTATTTAATAGCTTTGCTTTTATAATTAATGTATTTACTTTTAAAAAACCAATAATTTATGTCACACTCCGCACTCCGCACTCCGCACTCCGCACTCCGCACTCCGCACTCCGCACTCCGCACTCCGCACTCCGGTTTTAACAGGCGCTAAACGCTGTATCAAGTTCATTGCAGCCATGCTCATTGTTTTTAACCTGACAAACCTGCACGCACAGGAAGAACCCGATTCCCTCGAGTTCAGTACACAATTTGACGACAGTTTGATTTACCAAACGCCCAACCTTCCCCGCCCGCTGGCCAATGCCGTTGTGCGTTTTCCCAACAACGCCTCGGTGTACCTGAATTGGAGTCCGCTCAACGGGGCAACATCTTATGTGGTAACGTACCGCAACACCAACGACAGCAATTGGGTGTCGCTGACGGCAGCGGGCACGAGCGTTGTTGTTACCGGCCTGGCGCTAAACCAGGATTTCGTTTGGCGCGTAAGGATTGCAGAACTGAATACTACAGCATCCGGCAACACCGAATTTTCGACAAGACCGCAACGTGAGCCGCTTGTAGTGTCTGAAAAGTTGTACAACCAGCTATCCGACTGGTTTGTCCGACAAGACTCCACCAAAACGTTTTGCGATTTCCTGGCTGTTTCTGATGCGCATGTTTTTGAAAAACTGTCTTTCATACAAGCCTATGCTTTTGACAACGCGTTTTTTACACAAGCCTCCTTGTCAGCAACCCTATCCGACTGGTATCCAGCCCCCACAACCTTTACCCTTAGTGGTTGCCTTCCCGAACGCGCAGAAGGATGTGGATGTAAGGTAATTAGTAGCGGTACAAATTTCGCAACGCCAATCGATGAGCGAGATGAGGACACTGGCGTCATCATCCCCAAAGAAAGACGTTACATTGCCCGCGACGGCAACGACAGGACATTTGTAGACCGGCTGGAAAACGGCGCCTCTAAGTTTGTGTCGCTCCGTCAGGATGAAGGCAGCGGGGGAATGACCTACCAAGTGAGCAACATCGCCGGTGGTACCAACGATCCATCGTCGGTCACCACAGCTTCAGGTAGATTGGGATTTTTCCTGGGCTGCTACCGCAACGGCAGCTTTACCACCAACCTGCCTTTGAGCTGTTCGTGCGAAAGGCCATTGGTTGTAGATTACAAATATGAGTCAAATTTGTTGGTGAATGCCGACAAAAGGACTTGTCTTTTTAGCAAGGGTGCTGCTGCCCAAGCAGAAGATATGGCGTTTGTAACCGTTTGGAACCGGGCAACAGGCGATCTTACGGCGTTGGATGCCGGACATTTTTTGGTGGGCCGGCGTTGCAATTCTTCGTGGAATCCTGATTTTTGGATCCAGGTTCTTAATTTGGGTGTCCCAATAAGTCAATACCTTATTTCTTCCTCTACTACAGGCTCAAATTTGCCCACTCCGCAGCAAATCGACGCATTCATTCAAGCGTTGGAGCAACTGATTCAAACGCCATTTACCAACAACATCAACGATTGTGGCACTGAAGAACAATACGAAACCTTGGTTTCCGGAGAAAATATCCTTACTTTAAGGCCCAACGCGCCGCTCCAAATCAACCTATTCTCCGCCTATTACTTGCGAACGCGCGGATTTGGGTGCTGGAGGGCCAAAGCAGCCGTAGCATCCAGCTATTACTTGGCAGGCGTGGTGGAAAGTGAACTTACCAAAGATCCGGAATGTTGTGCGGATAGATTTGGTACTTACATTTTAGGCTCGCTATCGACGCCTCCCGACGGCGACGTGGAACTAGACGCCCCTAAAAGTATTGGAAACCTAAAAGAGGCTGTTGGGGTCTTTTTAAGTGATTTTGGCGACTGGTACGACGTGCCATCCGGCCCCAGCTCGAACACAGTGTTGGTGAACCAAGAATTTGACTTGCTTCGGGGGGTTTCATGCGTGTTGGATGGTCGCCAGCTTCTGACACAACAGGAAACGGTAACTTCGAAAACCAATGCTTCCGCTACGATTTTCCCCAACCTGGTATCGGATAAGATGCGCTTACGTTTGGTAACACCTGCTGAGGAGTCAATGCGTTGCGACGTATTCGATGTTCAGGGCCGCCTCGCATTTACGTTTTTGGTAGACGTGCAGCCAGGCGACCACGAGTACGACTTCCCTCAGGAAATCGCTTCACTTCTCCCAGGTTTGTATTTTGCCAGCATCACCGTAGGCGATGCAAGATTCACCCATCGATTTGTTAAAACCAACATCCGCTAACCATGAAACATACCTTATTTTTCTGCTTATTTCTCCTGCTTGCAGTATTCACCAGTTGCGACAACAACGAAGAAGATCCCTGCGACGACTGTCGTCCACGGTCAACATGCGTGGATGGTGTTTGCGTGTTGCCACCCAATACGTTTTACATTGGCGGCAGCTACCATACTGGCATCAACCCCTACGTAGGCATACTCCAAACTGATTTTTGTCCTCAAATCGACAGCATTTTTTTTGATGTAC
>JBBSDH010000202.1:0-8077 GCA_038249605.1 Chitinophagales bacterium
AAAAAATACAAATGGTAACGGTAGAATACCCGCAACAAAAAAGCGAGTCGTTCAAACTGGCTAAAACTGGCAAAGCCGAATATACCGTAACGCCTTTTTACAGCACCACAAGGCCTTCACGACAATCCATGCGCAAAGGCGCTGCCGAAGCTTATCTGATCAATTTTGAAAGCAAGGGCGCCGAAGCCATTCAAAACGAGCTCCTCGGCCGCGATTCCATTACCGCGTTGGTGCCTTTTGCCATCGTAACGGTTAAAACGGATGATGGTGTGGAAAAAACTACAAAATATTGGGCTCAAGAAATCCTAACCGACCGAAAAACAGGCAACAACTATGTCAACCGGTTTTACGCCGAAACAGCCAACGGTTACTTCCTATTGGTTCAACAACGTGTATTCGGACCCGTCTTTCGGGGATACGATTCGTTTTTTGAACGCTCCCCTGAAGGGAATTTGCGCCAATAAAACTATTCTTCCCTTAAAAACGCTGGCACCCTCACTGCCCTGGCGGCGGGTGCCAATGATGCAAGCAGCCCAATACAGAGCACCGTGCCAATGACCGGCAGAAAATCTGAAAAGCGCATGGCGATGGGATAACTTTGTACAAGAAATCCTTGGGGAACGCTTACCAGTCCGAGCGTTTTTTGCGCAACGTACAAACCAACGCCGAGTACCAATCCGAGGCAAAGGCCAAGGCCGGTGAGCAGCAATCCTTCGGTGAGAAAAATGCGCCGAATGGCATGGTTGGTAGCGCCCATGCTTTTGAGTATAGATATGTCTTTTTGTTTGTCGAGCACGATCATCCACAATGCACCTACCATGTTGAATGCCATTAGGATAAGCATGAGGCTGGTGATGGCAAAGCCCATCCATTTTTCAAGTTTCATTACTTTGAAAAAGGCTTCGTTCTGCTCGTAATGGTCGCGGATCTGATATCCTTCACCGAGTATGGCGCCAAGGCCGGTTTTTACCTTGGCCACATCGGCGCCAGGCATGCATTTGATTTCCAGCGATGAAACAGTGTTGGGCGCGGTTTCGAGCAGTTCGCGCATGAAAGCAAGATTGGTCAACACGTATTGGTTGTCGTACTCCTGCTGGATGGCGAATGCACCCATGGGGTAAACAAGCCGTGTTTTGAAAGGATTTTCGAGCAGTTTTCCGCCGTCTTTGGTGGGCATGTACACCGTGATGGTAGCCACTGGGTCGCTGATGTTGATGCCCAGTTTGTTGCGCACGCCTGCGCCAAGCACCACCCCGTTGCGGTCTTCTGAACGGAGCAGGTAACGACCTTCAAAAAGCATGGTATCAATGTTGTTGATGCGTGAGAACTGGTCGTCAACGCCTTTCAAAACACCAAAATCCTGTGAACTGCCGTATTCGAAAAAGGCGATTTCTTCCAGCGACTCGCTCAAGTACAATACACCGGGCAATTGGCGCATGCGCACGAGCACCAGGCTGTCGGGATCAAAGGTTTTACCTTTGGCAGGTGTTATTTTGATTTCCGGGTTGAAATGCCCGAAAAGTCCGGAAAGCAAGTCTTCAAAACCGTTGAATACCGACAAGATAAGCAACAGAGCAGCTGTACCTATGGCGATCCCGAAAACCGAGATGCCGGTAATGATGTTGATGGCGTTGGTGCTGCGTTTGGCGAAGAGGTAGCGCCGGGCAACAAGGAAGGGGAAGTTCAAGGTTCGACGGTTGTTCGGCAAAAGTACACTTTCAACCGCAATTGGCGATGATTCGGTTGAGCACCTGATGAAGGTCCTGAATGTCGTGCGCCGGGATGTCGCGCAGGGCTGTGTTTCGGTTGTTTGCAACAATGGGCGTTACCTTAGCCAACAAATCGCGGCCGGTATCGGTAACACTGAGCTTGACCCTGCGCCTATCGCCCGAATGTTCGTTGCGATCAAGGTATCCTTTGATCACCAGAAGTTCCACAATGCGTGTAATCGATGCAGTATCTTTAAAAACGAGTTCTGCTATTTCATTTTGATAACGTTCTCCGTTTTCTTCAATCAGGCGCAACACCAGCCATTGGTCGATGGTAATGTCGAGACCGGCTTTGTTGATGTTGCGTTGCGCAAATTGCCTGTATGTTTTGATCGCTTTTTCGATCGAATAAAAAATAACAGTTTCCAGTTTTTCCATTCTGCAAAAACAGATGATACATCAATTGGAATGTTACGTTAGCATATTCCAAATTTACTCGGAAGAGTTCGGAGTTCGGAGTCGGCACTCCAAACTCCAAACTCCGAACTCCAAACTCCGAACTCCAAACTCTATTCTTACCGGTACACCACTTTTTTCACCTGTACGTTTCCTTCATTTTCTACCTGAAGCATGAACAAGCCTTGTCCGAAAGGACGCAGATCAAGGCGATCACCATTGTTCATCAACTGATCCATCAGCAACTGGCCGTCTGTGCGGTACAAACGCACCCTTGCCTGGCTGCTGTTTTCCAGGTCGAGGCGTGTGATGCCCTGGGTGGTTGGGTTGGGCGAAACGCTGAAGGCCGCAGCTTTGATGGGCTCATTCGCCGCCGAAGTGCCTATTTGCACTGTTTGTTTGAACGATTCGCTGGAGCACCAGTTGGAAGCGGTGAGGGTAACCTCGTAAGTACCATCCTGCAAATACGTATGGGTCGGATTTTTCTGATTGCTCACGGCGCCGTCGCCGAATTCCCAGCTCCAGCTGGTAGCCCAGAGGGTTTCGTTTTGAAAGACGACCTCATTGTCGTCGCCAGGCTGGGCCACGAACTCGGGCTCTACAATCAAAAGCGAATCGCCGTCGAGACTTTCGATGCCGATGAACACGCCGGAGTCGAAAATCCCGTCGCCGGCATCGGCGATGGCCAGGCGCACGTGGTAGGTTTCGCCGGCCGTGACGGGGAGTTTTGCCCAAAGCGTTGTGGTGAATGCATCGTATTGTACGGTTGTTCCACCGGCATTATCGATAAAATACTGGGTGTTCACAAACTGGTTGAGGTTGTTGATGGCTACCGGCAAGTTGGTGTTGGGCACCAAGGCAATGTTGGTTCCGCCAGGCGACACGTACCAGTAACCGGGGTAAATAATGGTATCCAGCGGACAAGCAGGGTCCTGGAAGCACCAAACAGTTAGGGTATCGTACACAAACCAGCAAGAATCTGTCATTTGTGTGGAATCCCATTCGCAAAATTGGAAGCTGTTGATCAGGAAGGTATCCACACAAACGGTACAGGAATCGCTGTAATAGTAGGAGGTATCCGGCTGAACATAGATGCTGTCGCCGGAAGGCAGTCCCGGACCATCCACAAGGAAGGCAAACAAGTCGTTGAAGTTGCTGTTGACGTATTCGAGGTATTCTTCCGATCCAAAAACGTACTGGAAGCAGAGCGTGTCGTTGGAAGGCACCAGGTCCATTTCAATTACCGAGGCATCGAAAGATGGGTAAGTGTAGTTTAACAGGGCATCGAGCCATGGTGTTCCAGGAATACCCATGTCTAAACCTGCACTTTCTTCATCATTGGGCCCTACGGCTTCGTTTACATTGCCGGTGGTCATGAGCAAACCGGCATTCAAACCGATGTTCGACTGGCTGCCTTCGAAAAAGCCCAGCGACAAAGGCGCTCCGGTGTACGTAACATTGGACACCGTGACGCCGGCGCCGTTGAAAAAGGAGGTAATCATTTGTTCGGCCGTGTAGTTGGGATCGACAAACAATTGGGCCCGGAGTTGGGTGCTCAACAGGACAAGCAAAAAAAAGATGTAACGTTTTTGCATAATGTTCAGGCAGTGGTTAGCAGGCAGCAGTCCGATGAAAACCAAACGGCATACAGCCCATCGTTTATGAGGTTTGGGTTTGTTTGGTTTAAAGATACAACAACGGTACAATTCGCTGTTTTTAAAAACAGGTTTAAAAACGACATCTTTTGTCTTCTTTAAACGTTTGTCTGCCAACTGTTGCCTGTTAACCACTGCCCTCTAATTTCATACCTTTGCACTGTGCAAAACATAGCCTACTTGCTCGACCGCTACCGCGAACACGCGCAGCTTCACGATTTTTCCGATGCCGTCACCCAAACGCCGCCTGCTCGCCTTCAAGTTAGTGGACTGAAAGGCGCTCAGGAGTCGTTGTTGCTTGCCGGAGCATTGCTGGGGCCCCGTGAAAAACCCGCTCCGCCCCGTACCCATTTGTACATCGCCAACAGCAAAGAAGAAGCTGCCTACCGGCAAAACGATCTGGCGGGTTTGTTCCCCGATCAAGTGATGCATTTTTTTCCCGACAGCTTCAAACGTCCAGCCTATTTTGATGATCTGAACCCCACACAGGTGTTGCAGCGCTCCGAAACGATCAACAAAATTACGGCTACGCCCGGACAGGCACACGTGGTGGTGACCTACCCGGAGGCGTTGTTTGAAAAAGTAGTTGCTCCGGAAATTTTGGAAAAAAGCCGCATAGAAATCGCCAAAGGTGAAAAACTCGACAGCGACTTCATGATGCAGGTTTTGGTGGAATACGGCTTTGAACGCACCGATTTTGTGTACGAACCCGGCCAATTTAGTCTGCGTGGCGGCATCATCGACCTGTTTTCCTACGGCAACGACCTGCCCTACCGCATCGAATTGTTTGACGACGAGGTGGAAAGCATAAGAACCTTCGATCCGCTCACACAGCTTTCCAAAACCAGTATGGTACATGTCAGCATCGTGCCCAACCTGAACACGCGTTTTCGCGGCGACCAGAAAGTTTCGTTGCTGCGTGTTTTGGAGCAAGGCACCGTGGTGTGGGTGAAAGACCTGCAATTTCTGCTCGACCGGCTTCAATATTGTTTTGAAAAAGCAGAACTTTTTGCACAAAAAGTAACCAAACTCGAAGAGCCCGAATTGCGTGAAATTTTCCGCGACCGCGCCTTTTTGTATCCCTCCGACGTACTCGAAGACCTCTCCGAACGTCCGCTCGTTTTTATGGAAGGTGGCAGGGAACATCCCGAACGCATCCTGGAAAGTTTGGGTTACAGCGCCTCACCTGTGCGGCATTTTGCATTCAACAGCAAGCCGCAACCCAGTTTCAACAAAAACTTTGACCTGCTCATCAGGCACTTGCACGAAAACCAGGCTGCCGGTTACGAGACCTTTATTTTTTCCGAAAACGCAAAACAATTCGAACGTCTGGGGAAAATTTTCTCCGACTTGAAAGCCAAAGTGCAATGGTCGCCGGTTGAAACGGCCATCCACGAAGGTTTCATCGATGAGGACCTTAAACTCGCCTGCCTCACCGATCACCAGATTTTCCAGCGTTTTCACCAATACAAACTGCGCACGGGTTTTTCCAAAGAACAAGCCCTCAATGTGCGCCTGTTGCGCGAATTGCAACCCGGCGATTACGTGACGCACATCGACCACGGCATCGGCAAATTTTCAGGTTTGCAAAAAATTGAAATCGGCGGACAAATGCAGGAAGCCGTGCGCCTCGTTTACAAAAACAACGACATCCTGTACGTCAGCATCCACTCCCTACACAAAATCAGCAAGTTCCAGGGACAAGATGGTACGCCGCCCGTACTCAGCAAAATCGGTTCCGACTCCTGGAAACAACTCAAGGCACGCACCAAAAAGAAAATCAAGGACATCGCGGCCGAGCTCATCAAACTTTACGCCAAACGCCGCGCCGCCAAAGGCCACGCCTTCCCGCCCGATGGCTACATGCAAAATGAACTGGAAGCCAGCTTCATGTACGAGGACACGCCCGACCAGTTCAAGTCCACGCAGGACGTGAAGGCCGACATGGAAAAAGCCTATCCCATGGACCGCCTCATCTGCGGCGACGTGGGTTTTGGCAAAACAGAGGTAGCCATCAGGGCTGCCTTCAAAGCCGCCACCGACGGCAAACAGGTTGCCATACTGGTGCCCACCACCATCCTCGCCTTGCAACACTGGAAAACCTTCAACGAGCGCCTGAAAGAGTTTCCCGTCACCATCGACTACCTCAACCGTTTCCGGACAGCCAAAGAAAAAAAGACGTTGCTGGCCAAACTTAAAACCGGCGAAATCGACATCGTTATTGGTACGCATGGACTGCTGAGCAAAGACGTGGGTTTCAAAGACCTGGGACTGCTCATTGTGGATGAAGAACAAAAATTTGGCGTAGCATCGAAAGAAAAACTGCGCGCCATGAAAGTGAACGTGGATACGCTCACCCTAACCGCCACACCCATCCCGCGCACCATGCAATTCAGTCTGATGGCAGCGCGCGACCTTAGCATCATTCGCACCCCACCGCCCAACCGACAGCCCATCAACACGGAAATCCGCGTGTTCGACGAAGACCTCATCAAGGACGCCGTGTATTTTGAAGTGCACCGGGGCGGACAGGTGTTTTTTGTGCACAACCGCGTACTCGATTTACCCAAAATCGTGGAAATGTTGCGCCGGTTGTGTCCCGACCTCAACATCGCCCTGGCACACGGACAAATGGATGCCGATAACCTCGAACAGGTGCTGGTAGAGTTTATTGACCGTCGGCACGATGTACTGGTGTGCACCAACATCATTGAAACGGGCCTCGACATCCCGAATGCCAATACCATATTCATCAACCGGGCCGACATGTTTGGTCTTAGTGATTTGCACCAGCTTCGGGGGCGTGTGGGCCGTTCCAACCAAAAGGCCTATTGTTACCTGCTTTCTCCACCCCTTAGCGTGCTCACCCAGGAGGCCCGCAAACGCCTGCGTACCATCGAGGAATTCAGCGATCTGGGTTCAGGTTTTCAGGTGGCCATGCGCGACCTCGACATCCGCGGTGCTGGCAACCTGCTCGGAGGTGAACAAAGCGGTTTCATCGCCGACATCGGTTTTGATACCTACCAGAAAATCCTCGATGAGGCCATTCAGGAACTCAAAGAGACCGACTTTAAAGACTTGTTTAAAGAAGAAATTGCCCAGCGCGGCTCTTATGTACGCGATGTGGTGATTGAAACCGATGTGGAAATGCTCATTCCCGATGAGTATGTGAGCAACACCCAGGAACGTTTCAACCTCTACACCGAGCTGGATGCCATCGGAAACGAAAACGACATTGCCGATTATGCCAAACGCCTTGAGGACCGTTTCGGCAAGTTGCCCCACCAGGTACACGCTTTGTTTGAAGCCTTGCGCCTGCGCTGGCTGTGCCGAAAATTGGGTTTCGAAAGACTGATTTTAAAAGGCGGAAAACTGCGCTGTTATTTCCTTGGCGACCCGCAATCGTCGTTTTTTGAAACCGCACAGTTTCAAAAAATCATGGCATTCATCCAGCAAAAAGGGCGCATCATGGGCCTCAGCCTGAAACAAACCAACAAGGAACTTATCGTTGTTCAGGACGAAGTGCGGAGCATCAAACAGGCGAAAAGCACGCTTGAGCAGATTATATCTGTGCTTTGATGCTTGGCTTTTTGGAATTTGATTGACGAGGTACGAACTTGCAGCTTTAAAACCACTCTGCCATGAACATGCATTTTCGCCGCTCAACCGACGGCTCCCAACTCATTGCTACCGACGAAACCGGCATTGATACTGCCCTTTACATTCCCGTTGACGCTGGCGGCTCCGGTGAAGGCCTGCGCGCCATGCAGCTCATGATCATGAGTCTGGGCGCCTGTGCCACCGTGGATGTGCTCAGCATACTCAAAAAACAACGGCAGGAGGTGGCAGAATACAACATTGAAATCCATGCCGACCGCGACACCAGTCACCTGCCGGCACCCTGGGAAAAAGCCCACCTCGTTTTTACATTTGCCGGCGGCAAAGTTGACCTCGAAAAAGCGCAACGCGCCGTAGAACTTTCCATGGTCAAATACTGCAGCGCTACGGAAACATTAAGACTTGCCGGAGCAAAAATCACATGGGAAGTCAAAATAGTCGCTTTGTAAAAAATACGTTTTTTATCCGTGTTGCTTTCATTAGTGTCATCCGTGTAATATCGCACATGGTGATTCTTACACACGTGACACATATGCAAGAAACACAGATAAAAAACTGATTTTTGAATAATACTTAATTATCAGAAAATACCATGGACGACCAACAATATACCCCTGAGACTCTTGCTGTCCGCATGCA
>JBBSDH010000203.1:0-8044 GCA_038249605.1 Chitinophagales bacterium
GAGCCGCTCCGGTACCGGAGCGGCTCGTGAAACAAACCTGGTGTCGGTTTAGAAGTTCGGGCAGTAAACGCCGCGACGCTCCGGGCCGCAGATTTTGTACACCAGCGAGAATTCGAACGCGCCGTTGCCGTTGGTGGCGGCGGACAGGTTCGAAGTGTTGATGTCGTAGCTGAAACCGATGGTGAAGACTTCGTAATCGAAACGGGTGCTCAGGATGAGTGCATCCATAAGTTTGCCATCGTCGAGCTGGTTGGAAATACGTGCCCATACACCGAGCTGGAAAGCCTGGTTGTAACGGCGACTGTTGCCAAGCAGAAACTTGAACGAGTTACCTGCATTCAACTGGAAGGAGGGGCCCTGGAAGAAGGTCACTACACCCGGGATAAGACCCATGCGCTCTGCTACCATAAATTCACCACCTGCGTGGAAAGTAAACTTGCTGTACAGCGGAATGGGATCATCGCCGCCGAAAGATTGGTCGGCACGGTTCAAGTGGCTGAATGCGCCACCGAAGTAGAAGTTGTTGTCTTCGTCGAGTACGCTGAACCACAGTGCACCCACGGAAAGGTCGAGGAACGCGAACCTATCCTCAGGGATAAACTCCGGGTTGACCGTTGGGTCGAACTGGCCGTTGCCGTTGTTTTGGCTTGGCCATTGCAGCGCAGCGCTGTTGATGCTGCGGAAGCTCACACCTGCATCGGTACCAACCGATAGGTAATGCGCTCTGCGGCGGTAGCCACCCATTTTTTTGGCATACGAGCCAGAAAGACGGGTTTGGATTGTACCAAACTCGGAAGCGCCGGCTTTATCGCCCCAAAAAGTACCGCCCACACCGAAATAGTCGTAGCGACCTGTCGGAATCTTCTGATCGTAAGAAGCCGAATAGGTGTTGTACGCGTTCTGTTTCAGAATGGAAGCCCATTGGTTGCGGTAGTTGGCCACAAAACGCTGGTTGCAGTTCATCACACCGGTCAGGGCCGGGTTGAGGTTGAGCGGACTCATGTAGAACTGCGAGAAGTGAATGTCTTGCGCCTGTAGGGTTACAGCCGACAACATCACCAGGCAAAATGTTAGTGTGTGTAAAGTAGTTTTTTTCATAGACAGACAGACCAAGAATAGGATTGAATTAAACACGTACAATATTAAGCAGAGACGATGAAAGGACCCACACTTTTTTTGTTAAAGTGTGCAAACTTGTCATTTTCTGGCTCTGTTGGGAAACCTTAAGAGCATTTATAACGCTTAAACGCTGCCAAGGACGGGTATTTTTTTCTCAAACAATTCGATTTTTGGGAAACAATAACCCTACAGGGCGCAATTTAAGCCAAATATTGCATTGCAAGTGCCCCCTACCATGTGTTAAAGTTTTCGGGACACTTTTTCCACCATATTTTTTTTCCAGACAGCAAAAGTACCGTCGGCAATGCGCCTGCGCGCCTCACCCACCAACCACAGGTAAAATGAGAGGTTTTGCAGGGTAGCAAGCTGCATGCCCAGGATCTCGTTGTTTACAAACAAATGCCTTAGGTATGCCCGGCTGTGCAAGCGGCTGGTAGGCGCCGGACTGTCCGAATCGATCGGATCAAAGTCGTTTTTCCACTTTGCATTGCGGATGTGCATGATGCCTTCCGCCGTATACAACACGCCGTGGCGTGCGTTGCGGGTAGGCAAAACGCAGTCGAACATGTCGATGCCCAAGGCGATGCATTCCAGAATATTTTCGGGCGTGCCTACACCCATAAGATAGCGCGGCTTGTGTATCGGAAGGATTTCGGTCACAAGTCCAGTCATGGCATACATATCTTCAGCGGGCTCGCCTACCGACAAGCCGCCAATAGCATTGCCTTCGGCGCCGTGTTCGGCTATGGTTTCGGCCGATTGTTTGCGCAAATCGGGATACGTACTGCCCTGCACAATGGGAAACAATGCCTGGTCGTAGCCGTAAATGGGTTCGGTCGTTTTGAACCTGTCGACGCAACGCGTCAGCCACCGGTGGGTGAGGTCGAGCGATTTTTTGGCGTAACTGTAATCGCAAGGGTACGGCGTACATTCATCAAAAGCCATGATGATGTCGGCGCCAATCACACGTTGGATGTCCATCACCCCTTCTGGGGTAAAATGGTGTTTCGAGCCATCGATGTGGCTCTGAAACGTAACGCCTTCGTCTTTGATCTTCCGCCGGTGGGCCAGCGAATACACCTGGTAGCCACCGCTGTCGGTGAGCATGGGTTTGTGCCAGCCGTTGAAGCCGTGCAAACCGCCGGCACCTTGCAACACTTCCAGCCCCGGACGCAAATACAAATGGTACGTGTTGCCGAGGATGATCTGGGCCGAAATGTCGCGCTCCAGTTCGTGCATGTGCACAGCCTTCACCGTAGCTGCCGTGCCCACAGGCATAAAAATGGGCGTTTCCACCGTACCATGTGCAGTGTGCAGTTTACCTACTCGGGCGCGGGTCTGGTTGTCAGTATGTAAAAGGTCAAAAGTCATGTAAAAAAGTCCGAAGTCCGAAGTCGGATTGAGTTGATTTAAAGGATGCAAATGTAGGATTCCCGATATTAGTCCGGAAAGTCACAATCGATCAGCCCTGAGTAACCGAAAAAATCCTATCCAATCTTCCAAATCACTAAATCTTCCCAAATCTCAATCTCAAAATCCCAAAAATCCTGGTCATGCCTGGTTTCGAAAGCTGTCCAGTTTCAGCAACACACCAATCATGAGTGTAAAACCGATGAGTGACGAGCCGCCGTAACTGATGAAAGGCAACGGAATACCGATGATGGGAAACAGTCCCATGGTCATGCCGACGTTCACAATGAAGTGCACAAACAAGATTCCTGCGACGCAATAAGCATAGAGACGTGAAAAATTGGACCGTTGTTTTTCGGCAATTACGGTTATCCGGTACAACATAGCGCCGAAAATAAAAACAAGCAGGGCTACGCCCAAAAAGCCCTGTTCTTCGCCTACGGTGCAAAAAATAAAGTCGGTACTTTGTTCGGGCACGTATTTGAGCTTGGTCATGTTGCCTTCAAGGAAGCCTTTGCCGAAAAGACCGCCCGAACCGATGGCCATTTTGGAGTGCAAAAGGTTGTAGGCCGAACCGCGTGGGTCCACATCCTTGGGCCGCAGCCAAACCTTGATGCGTTCCTGTTGGTGGGGCGCAAGCAGGGAGTAACAGGCAAAGTTGGCCAAAACGATGAGTGCACCCGAAAGCGTAAGCAACAGCAGCATCAGTTGAAGACGTCGCTGGATGAGGTTGGTTTTTTTCAGGTAATTGGGAAAAAAAGCGACAAGGAAAAACAAGGCGGGCGCAACAATCATCCACATTTGTGTTTCTTTGAGCGCATCCGGGTTGGTGGGCAGGGGAATGCTGAGTTGGGAGGCTACCCACGCTTGAAGGGGTGTCCAAAACAGCACCGACGCCAACAAGAGGGCAAAAACACCCCACCAAACCCGTTGGCGTTCTTTGAACCGGGTGATGAGCAGGGTGGTAACGCCGAGGGTCAGCAGGGCGACTACGATGTAGGGCGGGTCGAAGGAGAGCCCGAGTATGACCAGTGCGGCGGTTCCGAAACCGAGAAGGTACCAGCTTGGCGACAGTCCTTCGCGGTACAAAACCAGCATGAAAGAGAAAAATACCAGGGCCGAACCGGTGTCTTTTTGCAGCAAAATGATCAAAACCGGCAGCATAAACAACCCGAAAGCATAGAGACGGCTGCGCCACTCGCGCAAGTTAACGCCCGCCGAACTCAAGTAGCCGGCCATGGCCAGACAAGTGCCGAATTTGGCAATTTCGGCTGGTTGCAGCGAAAAACCACCGAACTGGTACCAGGCGTTGGCGCCGTTCACCTCTCGGCCGAACACCAGTGTACCCGCCATGAGCACCAGCGAAATCAGGTAAATGACCAGCCCAAACGTGCGCCAGAAAGCCCAGTCCGTCAGCAAAATAAAAAACAACAAGGCAAAGCATACCACGATGAAAAACAGCTGTTTTCCTGGTGTTGTGGAGAAATCGAAAAAATTGAATGGGGCTTCGGCGTTGTAGTTGACCGCATAAATCATAAGCCATCCAATGGCTACAAGGGCCACGTAGAGGGTAAGGATGATGCGGTCGAGCTCACCAAAATTGAGCAGTTGTGGTCGGGTATCGGACATGGTAAACCCCAGGTTTGGGCCGTAAAACGCAAAGTTAGGCGTTTTTGGTGCGGAGGCGGCAAAAATTAAAACCGCAAAAAATCGCGGGGGTGTATGGCGGGGTCTTTGGCGGGGTAAGCGCCCGGAAATTCGTCGCCGATGGCCGGAATAAACGCCTGCGCTTCGAAACGGGTGCGGAATGCGCCCACGCGCAATTTGTAATACGGTTTTTCATGAACCCATGCGGCGGGCACGTCGGGGTAAATGGTTTTGAAACGAAGTTCCTCCTGTTCCACTTGTTGCCTGTCGGCCGAAGCCATCAATTGCAGGCGCCACCCATCAATGCCCGGATTGGTGCGGTTGTTGTTGGTCCAGTCCTGAAACAGCGAGGAAACGGCAGGGTCTTCGTTGATTTGTACTTCCTGGGCTTGCGACACGATCGCGCACAAAGCAAAGAAGCAAATAAGCAACAGGGAGTTTTTCATGATTCCGGCAATTTATTCCAGGACTAAAAGATTTGCGAGATTTTCAAGATAAGTCCGAGGGACCTGAACTTGATTTTCTTCCCAAATTAGCTACAAATGTTAACAGCAAAGTAGTTAATCCCTTATTATTTCACTCCAATTATTTCCAAACCTGCCGAAGTCCCAATGCGGTCGGCGCCTGCTTTTACCAAAGCGAGTACCTGGTCGGCGGTGCGTATGCCCCCGGCGGCTTTGATTTTGAGGGAAGGCGGTGCGATGGCACGGAGGCGTTCCACCATATCGGTGGTGGCAGGGAAGCCGTTGAAACCCGTGCCTGTTTTCAGGTAGGCAGCACGTGCTGCGACGGCCATTTCGGCCAAACGGCGGATATCGTCTTCGCTCAGCATGCCACATTCAAGAATCAGCTTGAGCGTGCGGCCGCGCATGTGGGTGGCCATGGCCACGCTTTCGATGTCGTTGCTCACGTGGTTCCAGTTGTCGCTTTTCAAAGCGGCCATGTTGATCATGGCATCGATGTCGTCGGCGCCGTCTTCCACAGCGCGTTTGATTTCTTCACTTTTCGCTGCAATGGCCGAATAACCCATGGGGAAACCCACCACAGTGGCAACTTTAACCGTACTGCCTTCGCCGAGAATGCGTTTGGCTTCCCGCACAAAAAGTGGCGGTATACACACAGCGGCAAACTGGTATTGGTTTGCTTCTTCACACATGCGCCTAACTTCCGAAAGTGTCGTATCTGGCTTTAAGAGGGTGTGTTCAATAAATCTTGCTAAATCACTCATCCAATCTGTATGGGTTTTCAGTCGCAAAAATAGAACAACACAGCCGTTCAAAGTGCAAGCAGATTGTTAATGTGAAAAATTTGCTTGTAACGGACGTTTGGCGTAAACACATTTTGTTTTAAAATTTATTTCCTGAACAGGTTTTATCTCGTAACTTTGCGAATTGGCGCAACCGCGAAGCGTGTTGTGCTGTTTTCAAGCACAATATGGCAAAAGTAAACACAACACCCGATCAAGTCCACGAGCAAACATCAAGTAACGGCGTTGCAGGGCAGGACTACATCGAAGTCATCGGCGCAAGGGTACACAACCTGAAAAACATCGATGTGCGGATTCCGCGCAACAAACTCGTCGTCATCACCGGCATCAGTGGCTCTGGCAAAAGTTCCCTCGCCTTTGATACCATTTACGCCGAAGGTCAGCGCCGTTTTATGGAAACGCTTTCGAGCTACGCCCGCCAATTCATCGGCGAAATGGAACGCCCCGACGTAGAATCCATCAGTGGACTTAGTCCCGTGATCTCCATTGAGCAAAAGACCACAGGCCGCAACCCGCGCTCCACCGTAGGCACCGTAACCGAAGTATACGACTTTCTTCGACTTTTGTTCGCAAGGGCAGGAGAAGCTTATTCTTACAACACCGGACAAAAAATGGTGAAGTACACCGAGGAGCAAATCATTCAGAACATCCTCGAACGGTTCGATAAACGCAAAATAGCCCTTTTGGCGCCCATAGTTCGCGCCCGCAAAGGCCACTACCGCGAGCTTTTTGAACAAGTGCGCAAACAAGGCTACACCAAAGTGCGCATCGACGGCGATATCCTCGACGTGACACCAGGCATGCAAATCGACCGCTACAAAATCCACGACATCGAAATTGTGGTGGATCGCCTGCGCACCGGCGACGACCGCGGCGAACGCCTCGCCGATAGCGTGAGAACAGCCCTGCGCCTGGGCGACGGTATGCTCATGGTGATCGACCTCGATGCCAGCGACACAACGCCCGCAGGTTATTCCAAAAACCTAATGTGCCCCGAAAGTGGCATCAGTTACGAAGAACCTTCTCCCAATACCTTTTCTTTCAACTCGCCCTACGGCATGTGCCCGCACTGCAAAGGTTTGGGCGAAGTGCATGAGGTGGATATGGCCCGCGTCATCCCCGACGACACCAAAAGCATCAACGACATCGGCATCGCACCACTCGGCGAAGTACGCGACAACATGCTTTTTAAACAACTGCGCACCCTTTCGAAAAAATACAAGTTTTCCTTCAGTACCCCCGTCAACGAAATTCCCAAAAAAGCCCTGGAAACCATCCTGCACGGCGGCGATGAAGACCTAAAAGTGGACCTCACCTGGGGAGGCGACGAATACAGCTACAACCTCGCCTACGAAGGCCTCATCAACATGCTCAAACGGTGGTATGCCGATACGGGCAGCGAAAAAATACGCCAATGGGCCGAGGATTTTATGACCGTGCAGCCCTGTCCCGAATGCAACGGCGCCCGTTTGAAAAAAGAAAGCCTATGGTTTAAAATCGATGAGCTAAACATCGCTGAAATGGGTGAAATGGACCTCAATGCCCTTTATGAACGTCTGCAAACGGTGGAAAATGGCATGAGCGAACGCCAACGCGCCATCGCCCGCGATGTGCTGAAGGAAATACGCTTCCGCGTTAAGTTTTTACTCCAGGTCGGCCTCGATTACCTCGCCCTGCACCGCCCGGCGCGAACGCTCTCCGGCGGCGAAAGTCAGCGCATCCGCCTGGCCACCCAAATCGGCTCGCAACTCACCGGTATCACCTACATCCTCGACGAACCCAGCATAGGACTGCACCAGCGCGACAACCTACGCCTCATCGAAGCACTTAAAAACCTTCGCGACATCGGAAATACCGTGCTGGTGGTGGAACACGACCGAGACATCATGCTCGAGTCCGACTACCTTATCGACCTGGGACCCGGCGCCGGTAAACACGGCGGCCGTATCGTGGACCTCGGTACACCCGCCGAATTTTTGAAAAATCCCACCAGCACCAGCGATTATCTGGCCGGACGTGCAAGGCTTGATCCGCCGAAAAAACGCCGTGAAGGCAATGGGAAATTCCTCGAATTGCTGGGCTCTACAGGGCACAACCTGAAAAATGTGGATATGTGCCTGCCCCTCGGCACGTTCATCTGCGTTACCGGGGTGAGCGGCTCGGGCAAATCGAGCCTCATCAACGAAACCCTCTACCCTATCCTGCAAAGCCACTTTTACAACAGCCTCAAACGCCCGCTGGCTTACCGGGAAATCAAAGGCATAGATCACCTCGACAAGGTGATCGAAATAGACCAGAGCCCCATAGGTCGTACGCCGCGCAGCAATCCGGCTACTTATACCAATGTTTTTGGCGACATCCGAAAAATGTTCGCCGATACCCCCGAAGCGCGGATACGGGGTTACAACGCAGGGCGTTTTTCATTCAATGTAAAAGGCGGCCGTTGCGAAGTATGCGAAGGCGCCGGTTTGCGCACCATCGAAATGAACTTTCTGCCCGACGTACAGGTTCATTGCGAACGTTGTCTCGGCAGGCGTTACAACCGCGAAACCCTTGAAATCCTGTACAAAGGCAAAAGTATTTCCGATGTGCTCGACATGA
>JBBSDH010000204.1:0-7978 GCA_038249605.1 Chitinophagales bacterium
AAAAAAAAAAAAAAAAAAAATTTTTATTAATATTTTTCGGCTCTTTATACCCAAAAATAAAAAAGCGTCTGTGTTTTTTTTAGGGGGGTCAACCCCCCACGAAAATGTCCTGCATAGAACAAACAAGACGCTGCGCGGACGTCCCAATTTCAAACATTAACAATACAAAACGTGGTGTACAGGCCTGCTGCTTCCGGCAGGACGCCTCTGTGCAAGGTAAAGTGAAGTGTATATGCGGCTAGCAGCATATACACTTCACTTTACCTTGCACAGAGGCGTATGCTACAACTCCTTTCGCAGCCTGGCAACGGGAATGTTGAGTTGTTCGCGGTACTTGGCGACGGTACGACGGGCGATGTTGTAGCCTAGTTTGAGCATGAGAGACTTAAGTTTTTCGTCGCTCAGCGGCCGACGTTTGCTTTCCTCCTTGATCATATCCGATAAAATTTTCTTCACTTCCAACGTGGATACCTCTTCACCGTCCTGGGTTTGCAAACTTTCGCTGAAAAACTCTTTGAGGCGTTTGGTACCGAATTCGGTTTGAACGTATTTGGAGTTGGCCACACGGGAAACGGTGGAAATATCGAGACCTGTAACATCGGCGATGTCTTTAAGGATCATGGGTCTGATTTTTTTTTCATCACCCGTTTTGAAAAACTCTTGCTGGTGGTCGAGAATGGCGCCCATGGAAAGAAGCATGGTTTGCTGACGTTGTTTGATGGCATCAATGAACCATTTTGCGCTGTCTATTTTTTGCTTGATGAATAAAATGGCTTCTTTTTCTTGTTTCGATGCGCGGCGGATGTTGCGACCTGCGTGGAAAGAGCGCAGCATCTCGCGGTATTGGTCGTTGATGCGCAAGTCGGGTGCGTTGCGGGAATTGAGGGTGAGTTCGAGTTCATTGTCGCGGTTGCTCACCAAAAAATCGGGCAGCACATAATTGTAGGCGCGATCGCTGCGACTGGCGAAACCGCTGGCAGGTTTTGGATTGAGCTTCAGAATTTCATCCACAGCCACTTTGAGGTCTTCCTCGTCTATTTCCAACTGGCGACACAGACGGTTGTAGTGTTTTTTGGTAAACTCATCGAAGTATTGGCTTATGATGCGGATGGCTACATGGATGCCGAGTTTTTCTTCGTAGGAAACCACTTCATCGTCCTGTCGCAGCCGGTGGCGCAGTTGCAGCAGCAGGCACTCCTGAAGGTCGCGCGCACCGGTTCCCGGCGGATCAAACTGCTGGATCTTGATCAGGATGCGTTCGATCTCCCGTTCGTCGGTGCTGACGTTCTGGCTGAACAACAGGTCGTCCACCATGGCCGTCGGTTCGCGGCGCAGGTAACCGTCGTCGTCAATCGAACCAATCACTTGCATGGCGATGGCTTTTTCACGCTCGTCTTTGAGTTCGAGCAGTCCGAGTTGTTGTTCGAGGTATTCGTGGAAGGTACTTTCAAAAGCCAGGGGCGAGGAGCGTTCCTCTTCGTCGCCGTTGCGCTCATCGCCACGGGTTTTGTACGTAGAAGGATCGTCTTCAATGAAATCCACGAGGTAATCGTCGAGCTCTACATCGTCGTCGCGCAAGCTCACTGCCTCCTCCTCATCGGCAAAATCATTGGAGGTATCGCGTTCAGCATCGTCAACCATTCCGCCCTCGGCATCGGATACTTCGGAAGCGGTGCCACCTTCTCCGGGATTTTCGCGGTCGAAATAAGCATCACTCAAATCCATTTCCGACATGCCTTCCGTCAGGTCGGCCGTTTCATCGCCCTCTTCCAGGGCCGGATTGATTTCAAGTTCCTCCTGGATACGCTGTTCGAGCGTAGCCGTAGGAATTTGCAACAATTTCATCAACTGAATCTGTTGGGGCGACAGTTTCTGCTGCAGTTTATGGCTTAGGCTCTGTTTTGGACCATACATCGACATGATACTTGCGCGGGGGATTAGTATGCTTAAAGCTTGTTCGGGATTTTGGATTCGGGCTTAAACCAGCAAATTGTATTTCACTTTTCGTTAAAATTTTCGCCTTAGGCACTTGGCTAAGGTTGCAAATTTTACCTCAATTGAAATAAAATTTGTTTGCTTTCGCCTCGAACCAAAATCCTAAACAAGCTCTTAAATTGGTTGATGGATTATCGTTATTTGAATGATCCTATAAGAGCCCTAACAAAATAAGGGCCAATTTTTAAGAAATGCAAAGTTGAGAAAATATTTCTTTGGAAAAAAGGGGTGTTGGTATTTTTTATTTTACTGATAATCAATTATTTATAAATTTTTAGTTAAAATTGTTTTTTTAATTTTTTTTAAAAAAAGGAACTAAAATGCTGGAAATGCGGTATTAGGGGTAAAATCCAACGTGTCATGATCCTTACTGAAAAATGGGCATTGAAACAGGAAAAATAAAAACCCAATGCTTCATTAACTGAAATATCGCTCGCTCACTCCAGTGCCGCGTCCAAAGTTAAGATCCTTTAAATAACCTACCTTTGCATCTTTGATACGACTTATGGCAAAAGAATGGACGCTTGGTGAAAAATCCACCAACCTCAAAAAAGAAGATGAATATGCTGTGCTCGTCAGCGTCATCACGCCCGACGCAACCGAAACACAGGCACACGAATTCCTCGACGAGCTTGAGTTTCTCGCCCTCACAGCCGGTGCAGAAACTTTGAAACGATTTACCCAAAGACTCAAACACCCCGAACACCGCACATTTCTGGGGAAAGGTAAAGTGGAAGAAATCCAAAAATACCTCGAGGTACATGAAAACGTGAACATGGTCATTTTCGACGATGACCTCAGCGGCAAACAAACCAACAACCTCGAGGAAATCCTGAAGGTGAAAATAGTTGACCGCTCCACGCTCATTCTGGACATCTTCGCCAACCGCGCCCAAACCGCACAGGCCAAAAACCAAGTGGAACTGGCGCAAATGAAATACCTGCTGCCACGCCTCCGCGGTTTGTGGACGCACCTTGAACGCCAACGGGGCGGTATAGGCATGCGCGGACCCGGTGAAACCCAAATCGAAACCGACCGACGGATCGTACAAAACCGCATCAAGGCGCTCGAATTGAAAATGAAAGACATCGACCGCCAGTCGCAAACCCAGCGCAAAACGCGGGGTGAAATGGTGCGCGTTTCCTTGGTAGGCTACACCAACGTAGGCAAAAGCACGCTGATGAACCTGATCAGCAAATCAGACGTACTGGCCGAAAACAAACTGTTCGCTACGCTCGATACCACCGTGCGCAAAATCGTGTTCGGAACCATGCCTTTTCTGCTGTCCGACACCGTAGGGTTCATCCGAAAACTGCCCCACCACCTGGTCGAAAGTTTCAAAAGCACCCTCGATGAAGTGCGTGAAAGCGATATCCTGCTGCACATCGTGGATGTAGCGCACCCGCAATTCGAAGACCACATCCGTACGGTTCAAAGTACACTGAAGGAACTCGGCGCCGCCGACAAACCCACTTTGATGGTGTACAACAAGATGGATCTCTACCGCGAACGGTACTTCGACGATCTGGTAGACAAAGATACCCGCCTCGAACTGGAAGCCGAACTGGCCGACCGCCTCTTACACGCCTACGGTGAAAACGTGTTTATTTCGGCTGAAACCAAAGAAAACATGGAAGTTTTGCGTGAACGTATGACGCGCCTCATCAAGGAAACCTATGTGGTCCGCTACCCGCACCAGATAAAGGGCTGGTGAAGTTTAGAACATTAACTACAACACCGACTGCTCCACAAACGGCAATTTCTCCGGATAATCTGTCGTAAAATGCAATCCCCGGCTTTCCCTGCGGTGTGTTGCCGACCGGGTAATGAGGTAGGCGATGGTGATGAGGTTGCGCAGTTCCATGAGTTGGGGTGAAACGGCCGTAGTTTGGTACAAAGCCTCGGTTTCGCGGTAGAGTATCAGCAGGCGGTCGGTTGCGCGTTGCAAACGGATGTTGGAGCGCACGATGCCCACGTAGTACGACATGATGTCTTTCAACTCCTTCATGCTTTGGGTGATCAACACCATTTCTTTGGGTTCATTGGTACCTTCGGCGTTCCAGTCGGGCACATTCTCGCAGTAATCCCACTGATCGAGCTGGTCTTTGATGTCCAGAAAGATACGGTGCGCGTACACCATGGCTTCGAGCAGGGAGTTGGACGCCAGGCGGTTGGCGCCGTGCAGTCCGGTGGAAGTACATTCACCCGCGGCATACAGGCGTTGGATGCTGCTTCGCCCGTTGGTATCCACCATGATGCCGCCGCACATGTAATGGCATGCGGGTACCACGGGAATCATGTCTTTGAACGGATCAATGCCGATGCTTTTGCATTTTTCGTAAATGGTAGGAAAGTGCGCCAGGAAATCTTCTTTGTTGAGGTGGCGACAATCGAGGTACATACATTCAGTACCGCGTTTTTTCATCTCTGAGTCGATTGCCCGAGCCACAATGTCGCGGGGAGCGAGCGAAAGGCGTTCGTCGTAATGCTGCATAAACTCTTCACCTTCAGCACTTTTTAAAATACCGCCAAACCCTCGAACGGCTTCTGAAACAAGGAACGACGGGTTTTCAACCACGGGATTGTACAAGGAAGTGGGGTGAAACTGCACAAACTCCATGTTTTCCACGCGGCCTTTGGCACGGTAGGTCATGGCAATGCCATCGCCTGTAGCGATCACAGGGTTGGTGGTGGCTCGGTACACTTGTCCGGTGCCACCGGTGCATACCACAGTTGCACGCGCGAGAATGGTATCGATCTTATTGGTTTGTTTGTTTAGGGCATAACACCCGTAACACTCAATATCGGGTGTTACGCGGATTACCATACGACCAAGATGGTGCTGCGTGATAAGGTCGAGCGCAAAGTAATGCTCAAGCACTTTGATGTTGGGCAGCCCTGCGGCTTCTTCCATGATGGTTCGCTGCATTTCCCAGCCAGTAAGGTCTTTGAAATGTAGAATACGGTGTTCTGAGTGCCCACCTTCGCGTGCAAGGTCGTACTCCTCAGAATTTTTCTCCTTATCGAAACGCGCGCCCCAATCGATGATTTCCTGAACACGTTGAGGGCCTTCCTCCACTACAATACGCACGACGTCCTCCTTACACAAGCCATCGCCGGCATCAAGGGTATCTTCCACGTGCTTTTCGAAGGTGTCGGTTTCATGGTTCCACACAGCAGCTATACCCCCCTGGGCATAGCGGGTGTTGCTCTCTCCTTCGTTGGTTTTGGTAAGTACCAGTACCTGATGTTCGGGAAAATGCCTAGCGGCCTTGATGGCAAATGTGAGTCCGGCAATACCGGAACCCATCACAAGGATGTCTGTCTTGATACGCGTCATGGTAGGAATGGAGGGTAAAAAAAATGAGTCATCCCAAGTTTTTGGGATGACTCATAAGTGTTTTCAGGATTTACTGGTCTGTATCCGGAGTTTCTTCAGCTTCCGACTTCACTTCAGTTTGTTCCTTTTTGGGTTCATCACCAAGCCTTAAAATATCGGGGTGGT
Source organism: Chitinophagales bacterium (assembly GCA_038249605.1). GTDB lineage: Bacteria > Bacteroidota > Bacteroidia > Chitinophagales > Saprospiraceae > M3007. Next base: position 5,501 of record JBBSDH010000204.1, read on the forward strand.
TGGGGTCAAACTCCTTCACAACCTTGATTTTCATGGAGGTGGGGTGACCCGTGAAATGTTTCAACATGATGATTTCCCGCTGGGTAAGTTCGCGGAAGGCGCCACGTGGTAGATCTTTCTTTGTCAAACCGGCAAAATAGAAGCGGTCTAGTTTGCGAACCTGGTACCCGAGCGATTCAAAAATTCGGCGTACGATACGGTTGCGGCCCACGGTAATTTCCAGTTCGATAACATCGCGCGTTGGGTGATCTTCTGAAAAACGGAGCCAGTTTACTGTAACTGGTCCATCTTCAAGTTCAAGACCGGCTTCGATGGCATTGTGATCGGCTACGCTGAGTGGCCGTTCGAGTCCCACGCGGTATTGTTTTACAATTTGGTAGCTAGGGTGTGAAAGCCTTTGTGCCAGATCACCGTCGTTGGTGATGAGCAACAAACCTGTCGTGTCGCGGTCGAGACGACCAACGGGATACAGGCGTTCGGGAAATTGTGGATCCACAATGTCGAGCACCGTAGCGCGACCGTGATCGTCGTCGGTGGTGGTAATCACGTTTTTGGGTTTATTCATCAACACATACACCATCCTTTCCTGGATTTGTACGGGTTTGCTGTCGCAAAGGACCACATCGGTGGTTTGAACGCGGTAGTAGGGCTCTTTTTTCACTTCACCGTTTACCGTTACCAAACCTTCCGCAATAAAATCAACAGCCTTGCGTCTGGACGCGATGCCGCAATGTGCAAGATATTTGTTCAAAGGCATGCCTTCACCCGTAGGAAGTAGAGGTTTGGGCTTCTTTTCTACATGAAATTCGTCACGTTTTTTGTTGAACGGCTTTTTAAAGCCGCCACGGTCGTTGCCGTATGGACGTTTTTGGCCGAATCCACCGCCGCCGCCGCCTTCACGACGCTCGTACGGTTTGCGTTCGCCCAATCCACCGCCGCCGCCGCCTTCACGACGCTCGTATGGTTTGCGTTCACCCAATCCGCCGCCGCCGCCGCCTTCACGACGTTCGTATGGTTTGCGTTCGCCCAATCCACCACCTCCTCCGCCTTCACGACGCTCGTATGGTTTGCGTTCGCCCGAGTCTCCGCCGCCGCCTTCACGGCGTTCGTACGGTTTGCGTTCGCCGAATCCGCCGCCGCTTTCACGGCGTTCAAACGGTTTGCGTTCGCCCGAGTCTCCGCCGCCTTCACGGCGTTCAAAAGGTTTGCGTTCGCCCGAGTCTCCGCCGCTTTCACGGCGTTCAAAAGGTTTGCGTTCGCCCGAGTCTCCGCCGCTTTCACGGCGTTCAAAAGGTTTGCGTTCGCCGAATCCGCCGCCGCCTTCACGGCGTTCAAACGGTTTGCGTTCCCTAGTGTCTCCGCCGTCTTCACGGCGTTCAAACGGTTTATCGTTGTCACGAGGGGTGCGCGGACGTTCCTCTGCCGATGGGCTTTCGGTGTCTTTGCGGAATTTGTTTTCGGAGTTTCCTTCCGGTTTCTCCGATTGATCTTCACCTGGGAAATAGTGCTTGGGTCGCTCTTTCAGCGAGAAGCCTGAGTCCGGCTTGGTGATGCGCGGACGGCGTTTTTTCTCTTCCATGAATTGATTGTTGCTCTAAATGTAGTTGATTGTGCATGGCACGTAGAAAGCAAATATCCGATGAAAAAACGGAAAGCGCCTGCACATTGGGTTAATTTTACGTGTTATTAACAGCACCCACAATTGTATCGTGTTTTCACGGTTTAAATTAACAAACCAGGGGGGATAAAAATTGTTTACTACTGGTTAATGTTTATTTTTGTTACCTTTCCATTATTACAAACGTCAAACTCTTATGGGAAACGAACAAGAACCAAGTTTACAAACCCTGTACAAGCAGGTTATTGAGCATTTGGAAACACGGTGGGAGTATTATTCTCTTTCGCTGGTAGAAAAGATGGCCGCAGGTTCAGCTGCTGCGGCAGGCATGCTTACTGTGGCTTTATTCGGCATGATCGTGCTGTTTTTCTTATTAATGGGTTTCGCTTTCTGGCTTTCCGAACGTTTGGGCAGCAATGCCGCAGGTTTTTCGCTATCGGGTTTGATGGTAATTCCGATTGGTGCACTGGTTTTTTGGTGGATACGCCCTTTTATTCGTGACATGATTATTAACAACACGCTCAACGATGAACATTTTTATAAGCCGAGAAAAAATCGACAGTCTGGAGGAACTCCGCCAACGGAGAGCTGAACTTAAGGATCAAATCGAGACACAACGCGACGAACTGGAAAATACCGTTTCGGAATTGCGCCGCGATTTCCGCCCGGCAAAAATCATACGCAACATAGCTGCCGACTTTTTCAATCCGGACACACCTTCCTCAAAAGACGACGGTAAATCTGGTTTTGCTGATAGCATCAAATTCCCTTTGCAATTGGCCACGAATTTATTGGTGCGCGACCCACGTAGTGCCATAGCCTAACGCGTCGTAACGCCTTTGGTTTTGAAATACCTTCCC
>JBBSDH010000205.1:0-7961 GCA_038249605.1 Chitinophagales bacterium
TCGGCGCTAGCACCGAAAATCACCTTGTTTTTTACCCGAAAAGGAACGTCTACTATTCCACAAACGGCAATTTGGTAACCGTCGCTTCCAGCTTTTTCGCGCCTGCAACCACCATGATCCTGGTGCCCGGCTCAGCGAATTTGGCTTTTACGTAGCCCATGCCAATGGGTTTGTCGAGGGTGGGCGAATGGGTGCCAGAAGTTACCACGCCGATGGTGGCGCCGCGGCGGCTTTCGAGCACGTAGTCGTGGCGGGGCACACGTTTGTCTTCAACGATGAAGCCCACGAGTTTGCGTTTTACGCCGTCGGCTTTTTGCTTCACGAATTTGTCTTTGGACGGGAAATCAGAAGCTTTAGCAAGTTTGGTGATCCAGCCCAAACCGGCTTCGAGCGGCGACGTTTTGTCGTTGATGTCGTGGCCGTAAAGGCAGAAACCTTTTTCGAGACGTAGGGTGTCGCGTGCGCCCAGACCGGCGGGTTGGATGCCCCATTTTTCGCCGTGTTTGAACACCTTGTCCCAGATTTTTACGATGTCGCGGTTGCGGGCGTATATTTCAAAACCGCCGGCGCCGGTGTAACCCGTGGCCGATACGATCACGTTTTTGCATCCGGCCAAACGGCCGCGCTTGAACGTGTAGTATTTCATACCCGCCAAGTCGATGTCGGTGAGTTTTTTGAGGATCTCGGCGGCTTTCGGGCCTTGGATGGCGATCAGACCGGTTCTGGCGGAGATGTTTTGCATTTTCACGTCGAAACCGCGGGCGATGCGTTTGAGCCAGCGCCAGTCTTTGGTTTCGTTGCTGGCGTTCACCACGAGCATGTACGATTGTTCACCGGCCACGGTCATTTCGGGCACGTCGTCCATGCGGTACACGAGCAGATCGTCCACGATGCCGCCTTTTTTGTTGGGCAGGCAGGAGTACTGTACGTCGCCGGGCTGGAGTTTGGAAACATCGTTGGAGGTAGCGGCCTGCAAAAACGCGGCAGCTTCCTTGCCGCGCACGATGAATTCGCCCATGTGGCTCACATCAAACACGCCGCAATTGTTGCGTACGTTGTGGTGCTCATCCGTGAGTGAGCTGTAGGAAATGGGCATGTTGTAGCCGGCAAATTCGGCCATTTTGGCCCCGAGGGCCTCGTGTCTTTCCGTTAATGGTGTTGCTTTCATTCTTTTGGTATGTACGCTAAAAATAAAGTTGTTTGGTGCAAAAGGGAAACAGGAAAATCCACAAAAATCCAGAAAAGATCCCTCTTGAAAAACTCAGGACAAGTCCTGATCGTTTATTGTTTGGAACCCCCACCCGGCGATGCTTTGGAAGGTGCGGCTTCGGTGGCGCGCATGTTCTTTTGTACGTTTGCCGGAGCAGTTTTGGAAGTTGGTTTGGTGGTCGTGCTGTTGGTAGGCTTGGTTTGTTCGATGGTAACCTGGCCCGGCTCGAGGCCCATACGTTTGCGCACGTCGGAAGGCAAGGCATTTTTATGGATGGTGAAAGAAATGGTGTTGAGGCGCATGTAGTTTTCCGACACGTTCAGGTATCCGTCGACGCCCGAATTGGTTCCCCACGAGTTTTTTACGGTGTAAAAAAGGCCGCTTTGGGTTTCATCCGTGATGCCTGTAATGTGCATCAGGTGATCGTCGGTAGTGATCTGGCGGTCGAACATTTCCTGGCGGTAAGCCTGGCTCACCTCTTTTTCATCTTCCCAATATTTGAAGCTGTTGGCTTGTTCGGCCGTGGTTTTGTCTTTCCACTCTTTTTCAGGTACGATGGCGAGGCCGTTTTGGGTTGAAAAACCTCGGTTGCTCACGTCGGCATCCCATTCTACACCGTAGCCTTGTTGTATGGCGTAATTGAGGCAGCGCATCATTTCGCTGAGGGGCAGGTTGTAAAAACTGCCGTTGGCAAAATTGTCGGGCACCTCCAGCATGAACGACGCGTAAAAAGGATGGTGGCTAAACGAGGTGATGTTTACGTAATCGTCGGGTGTGATGCCAAGGTATTCGCGGAATGACTGCGGTGTGTACTGCACGCCGTTTTCCACAAAAGTATTTGGCGCTTTGCCGAGTTCGGCGTCGAGCAGCGAGTCGATGCGACCCAGCCAGCCGGCAGCGAGTTTGCCTTGTTTGCCCTGGTCCACCATGCTGTTGCACAGGTCCTTGAGTTTTTGCTCCAAACCGCTGTGGCTGAAAGGCTTGGAGAGATCCTTGCGGCCAGGGTAAGCTTGTTCGGTTACCAGGCCGTGCTCACGAACGGCATTGAGCAGGTCGTGTGCCAAACCGCCTTCACCGAGTTGTGCTGTGCCTTGGCGGCGCACGTAGTTTTCAGCTTTATCGCGGTAGATGTGGCGCACCACGTACATTTCGGAAAGGTCGACGGGAGCTTTGCCCATGCGGATGACTTCGCTTTCGAGGAACGATGCGGTGCTGAACGCCCAGCAGGTACCGGTCTGGTCCTGACTTTTAACGGGTGTGGCTTTTACCGTTTTAACCTCCTTGAATTCATAGGGTGTTTGGGCCGTCGATGCCGCCGCAACGAACAAGGGCAGCCAAAAAAGTAGTTTTTTCATACGAATGTGTAAAGTTATTGCTTCCGGGGATGGTCAAAGGTAGCAGGATTTTCAAATACCTTTGCTTTACATCAACGCGCTAACTGCATGAAATCGTCTGTTTTTGCCCTTTTTATCCTCTTTTGTTTGTCTTGCGCCACTCCGGGCGCCAAACAAACCGCCGATTTGCTGCTTCTGAACGGCCAATTTTTCACCGCCGACTCTACCGAAGGGGTTACAGCCCTGGCCATTCGGGGCGACCGGATCGTATACGTGGGCGACGAAACTGGCGCAAGGGCGTTGGCAGGCGACAGCACCAAAGTGATCGATTTGCAGGGTGCATTTGCCATGCCAGGTCTCATTGATGGGCACGGGCATTTCAACGCATTGGGACAAAGCGTGGTGAACCTCAATTTTCTCAACACCACCAGTTGGCAGCAAGTGCTTGATCAAACCGCCGAACGCGCATCCACCACAACTGCAGGCCAATGGATTGAAGGCCGCGGCTGGCACCAAGAAAAATGGACCGAATCCGTTGCAGGCAGTGTGGCCGGCTATCCGCGTCACGATGCCCTCAGCGCACGCACGCCCAACCATCCCGTGGTGCTGGGGCACGCCAGTGGTCACGCCCTCCTCGCCAATGCCCGCGCCATGGAACTGGCAGGCGTTTCGCGCGAAACCTCCGACCCGCAAGGCGGCCGCATCCTGCGCGACGCCTCCGGCAAACCCACCGGTGTGTTTGAGGAAAATGCCATGTCGCTGATCGACAAACCCTTGACGGATTGGAAAAACAAACGCAGTGAAGCGGAAAAACAAGCCGAATTTGATGAAACAGCCAAACGCGCTGCCGAGGCTTGTTTACAATTGGGCATCACCTCTTTCCAGGATGCCGGCAGCAATTTTTGGGAACTGCAGCAATACAGGCGTCTGGCTGAAAACGGCAAACTGCCCATACGGCTTTGGGCCATGGCCAAGCGACCGCAGGCGCACGAGATGGACAAACTCAAATCCTTCCCGCAAATTGGCGCGGGCAACGGGCATTTCACCTGCCGGGCCGTAAAAGCGTATGCCGACGGCGCCCTGGGTTCGTATGGCGCCTGGCTGCTGGAGCCGTACAGCGACCGGCCCGAACTCGGCGGACAACTCGTGACCCCGCTCGACACCCTTTCGCTGGTGGCCGAGCGTTGTGCGCAGCTTGGTTTACAATATTGTGTACATGCCATTGGCGACCGCGCAAACCGCGAAGTGCTCAACATCATGGCTGCCCGCAAACCCGAAGACAAACGCTGGCGCATGGAACATGCCCAGCACGTGCACCCCGACGACATTCCTCGTTTCGCCCAACTCGGCGTGGTGGCTTCCATGCAGGCAATCCATTGTACCAGCGATGCACCTTTTGTGCCCAAACGATTGGGGATGGACCGCGCCCGGACAGGCGCTTACGTTTGGCGTAGCCTGATCGACAGCGGCGCCCACCTCGCCAACGGCACCGATGCGCCAGTGGAAGACGTGGCGCCTTTACCCAATTTGTTTGCGAGCGTAACGCGGCGCAGGCCCGGAGGTCCGGAAGCTTTTTTTCCCGAACAAGCGATGACACGCAGGGAAGCACTGCTTTCGTACACCATCTGGAATGCCTGGGCAGCCTTTGAGGAAAACGAAAAAGGTATGTTGAAATCGGGTTATTTGGCAGACATCGCTGTTTTTTCCAAAAACCTTTTGACGTGTACGGAGGAAGAGATGCTTGAGGCCAAGGTGCTATACACGATTGTTGGTGGGAAAATAGCTGTTAGCAGGCAGTAGGCAAGCAGGCAGCGGGCAGCGCCATTCGGCTTACGGCCTCATACACTGGCCGACTTGCAAGAAATATCTGAAAAATAAACGAACCATTCCCCTCCACGAGGCCGAAGGCCGAGGAGCCCTGCCCGCTGCCTGCTGAAAAACCACTTTTTTTTCTTAACCTGAAATAATTCCGTGGAAAATCTACCTTTGTTGAAACACATCTCAACTTACTCATTTCACAAAATTATCTTGACAGGTGGAATTCGGGCATTTTAGCAGAAGGAAAGACAGCGATGCGCGCGACCGCAACGACAACCGTATAGGTGGTGGCGACCGCAACGACAACCGTACAGGTGGTGGCGACCGCGGTGGTTTTCGCGAACGCGGCGGCGAACGCAACGACCGCAGCGACAACCGCGACCAGGAAGACAGCGTTTTTTCAAAACGCGTTCGCGCCGGTAAAAGGCGTACCTACTTCCTTGACGTGCGTCAAACCAAAGGAAACGATTACTTCATCACCATCACCGAAAGCACCCGCCGTGAAGACGGGTTCGGCTACAAAAGGCACAAAATTTTCCTTTACAAGGAAGATTTCAACCGTTTCGTAGGATCGCTGAACGAAGTGGTGGATCACGTGAAGACAACCCTCATGCCGGACTTCGATTACGAGGAGTTCGACCGCCGTCAGGCAGAATGGGAGGCTCAAAACCGCGACGCCGAAGGCCCAGAGAAAGGATCGGACGAGCGCCGTCCAAGCGACGAAGAAGATCCAAGCTGGTAACAGCAAGCGATAAATCCATTACCCAAGCTGAGAAGCGAAGCGTCCGATGTCACATACGGACACTTCGCTTTTTTTGTGCACGGAATTGACGCTTTCTTTCACCCTTCGGTCTAAGAACGTTAACTTTGCGGAAGTACCTTTGTTTTGTATGAGGACATTATCATGCCGGCAATACCAATCAGAGAAAATACGCCATCAAAACACCCTAACCCATTCCTCCTCAATCTTATTTTGCTGACAATATGGATCAGTTAAAGCATTTGTTTTACGAAAAAGCCCAAACGGCTGCCAAGGAAGTTAAAGAACTACTCAAAGAACACGGCGATAAAAAGATAGACGATGTTGTTCTCGATCAAGTCATTGGCGGCATGCGCGACATCACTTGCATGTTGTGGGAGCCCTCTTTGCTCGATGCCGAAGAAGGCATACGTTTCCGCGGTTATTCCATCCCGGAACTTCGCGAGAAACTGCCACGTTCCGAAGGTGGTAAGGAACCTCTGCCCGAAGGTTTGTTCTGGTTGATGCTCGTAGGTGAAATCCCCACCAAAGAACAGGTGAAGTGGCTCACCGAAAACTGGAACCGTCGCGCCAATGTGCCTGAACACGTTTTCCGCGCCATCGATTCGCTGCCCATCGACACCCACCCGATGACACAGTTCTCCATCGGCGTTTTAGCCATGCAAAATACCAGTGTGTTCGCGCAACGCTACAACACGGGCATGAACAAATCGGAATACTGGGACGCCACCTACGAAGACACCATGAACCTGGTGGCCCGGTTGCCGCGTGTGGCAGCGTACATCTTCCGCCGTACCTACCACAACAGCGACCACATCCTGCCCGACATTTCGCTCGACTGGGCCGGCAACTACACGCACATGCTTGGCTTCAACGACGCAGGCTTCCATGAATACATGCGTTTGTTCCTGACCATCCACGCAGATCACGAAGGCGGCAATGCCTCAGCCCATACCACCCACCTCGTAGGCTCTACCCTCAGCGATCCTTACCTGGCTTTCAGTGCCGCCATGAACGCCCTTGCTGGGCCCCTTCACGGTTTGGCCAACCAGGAAGTGATCCGTTGGATCCAAAAAATGGTGGATACGCTCGGTACTCCCAAACCTACACGCGAGCAAATCAGCGAGTACGTAAAAAGTACGCTGACCGGCGGACGGGTGATCCCAGGCTACGGTCATGCCGTTTTGCGCAAGCCCGACCCGCGATTTATGGCCCAGCGCCAGTTTGCCGAAGACAATATTCCAGACAGCGACCTGGTGAAAATTGTGTGGAAAATTTTCGACGTGGTGCCGCCCATCCTCAGCAGCCTCGGCAAAGTGAAAAATCCTTGGCCCAACGTGGATGCCCACTCCGGTGCCATGCTCATCCATTACGGACTGAAAGAATTCAACTACTATACCGTGCTGTTCGGCGTGAGCCGCTCCCTCGGTGTTTTGGCCGCAACTTGCTGGTCGCGCGTGCTGGGGCTTCCGCTGGAACGTCCGAAATCCGTGACCATCGACTGGGTAAAGGAATACTTGGCCAAAGAATACAACGCCGTTGTTTAAAACGGTTAAAAACATCCTCCTGATTGTGCCGGGCTCCGTTACCAACGGGGCCCGGCGCATATGCAAACAATCCATTACAACACAAAAGTTATGAAAAATTGGTGGTTATGGCTGCTTCCCGCACTGGCGTTCACCGCCTGCCAAAGCAGCAAAAAAGTGGTTTATGCCCCTGATCAGGTGGTACCCACAGAAAAATCGCTGCTCTGGAAAGTAAGCGCCAACGGTCTGAAAAAGCCCTCCTACGTTTACGGCACCATCCACCTCATCCCGAAGGATAAACTCGAATTTAGCAAAGCAACCCGCAGTGCATTCGACGATACGCAACGCATCGCCTTCGAAATCGACATGAAGGAAATGACCAACATGCGGACGCAGATGGGCCTAATGACCAAAGCCTTTATGGGCGGCGGAAAAACACTCAAAGACTTGCTGACGCCTGAAGATTACACCTTCGTGCACGAAAAACTCGAAGGCAAAGGTTTGCCTACTTCCTTTATGGAAAAACTCAAACCCATGTTTCTGAGCACACTCGTAACCAGCGAAGAGGATGAATCCGTAGAGGCATCCTCTGCCAGCATGACTTCGGTGGAAATGGAGCTGTACAAGCTGTCGAAGAAACGCACCATGGAATCCGCCGGTCTCGAAACCGCCTCCTACCAAATGGCCATTTTCGACAGCATCCCCTACGAAATGCAGGCCCAAATGCTCGTTGAAACCCTGCGCAGCGACGAAGGCTCAGACAATGAATACCAAAAAATGGTGGATCTCTACCTAGCTCAGGACATCCAGTCCATGCAGGCCATGGTAACCGAAGAATCGTTCGGTATGGAAAAATACCAAGACTTGCTGCTCGACAAACGCAACCAGAACTGGATACCCATCATGGGCCGCATGATGAAAGCCAAACCCACCTTCTTCGCCGTCGGCGCCGGCCACCTCGGCGGCGATCAGGGCGTGATCGCATTGTTGCGGAAAGAAGGGTACAGGGTGGAAGCGGTGAAATGAGTCGATAGTTGGCAGTCAACAGTCGAGCATTGTTTTATAGCACGCGGGGCCGCGTCCGGAGGGATGCTGTCCAATGTTTGTAGAAATGCCCCACCACGCATGCACCCCAGGCCTCGGAGAGGCCCAATGTTTGTAGAAATGCCCCACCACGCATGAACCCCAGGCCTCGGAGAGGCCCAACGTTTGTAGAAATTCCGACAGCCCCATGTCCCAGGCCTCGGAGAGGCCCAACGTTTGTAATGCCCACCATGTTGTTGAAATATCATGTGACCATCATAAACCCACAA
>JBBSDH010000206.1:0-7815 GCA_038249605.1 Chitinophagales bacterium
CCAAACGAAACGACCAACTACCGAGCTGCTGTAACCTGGACCTATTCGAGACCCAATTTTGAAGATATATTACCTTACCGTCAAACAGAGCTCGATTCCCGTGAAATCAAGCAGGGCAACCCCGATCTGAATTTTGCCAGCGCTGTCAACATCGACTTACTTTATGAAAAATACCTGCCCAGAGGTGGTTTGCTGGCCGCCGGAGTGTTTTACAAAAACATCGACAACTTCATTTATTACTTCGAACAACGGGTGTTTGTAGAAAACATCAGTCGACCAGGTTGGTATTTCGTAACCACAGCTCAAAACGGTAAACGCGCCGATGTGGCCGGTTTAGAATTGACCTTCAACAAGCAGTTTTATCAGTTGCCTGGTTTTTGGAGGTATTTCGGCGTCAATTTCAACTATACCTATACATGGTCGAAAGCCCTTATCAACAACCGCGACAACAAAGTAGAGTACATTGCATTGCCCGGTCAATCGCCGCACGCCCTCAACTTGTCGGTTTATTTCGAATCGCCTAAATTTTATGTTCGTGTTTCCAGCGTTTTCAACGACGACTTCCTCAACGAACTGGGCATTCGCAGCACTTGGGATGTTTATTACGACCGGAACCTCAACCTTGATCTGAACATGAGTTACAAATTCAACAGAAGCTTTCAGGCTTATTTCAACATTGTCAACCTGCTCAACACTCCCCTAAGATACTACCTTGGAGAACCAAACCGTGTAAAACAACAGGAATTCTATTCACAATGGGCGCGCCTCGGTATACGCCTAACCATCGATTGATTGCCATGAAATTCACCCGAATTTTCACCCTTGCGCTTCTTGTGTGTAGCCTTTACAACCTGCATTGCGGGATATTCCCTGAAAAACAAGCTCCAACGCCTTCCGACGTGCAACGGGTGTTTGCGGATGTTGAAACAAGTCCGGTTCCTGCCTCTCCAACCGACGATGCCGCAGACGACCCCGCCATATGGGTTCACCCCACGGAACCTGAAAAAAGTTTGGTGATCGGTACGGTAAAACGGTACGGACTAGAAGTGTACGACCTGAAGGGTGTCTTACGCCATACCTACCGCATTGGCAATCCAAACAACGTGGACGTTCGTTACGGATTCAAACTCGGAAACGGACAAACCATTGACTTTGCGGCATGTTCGGACCGCTCGAACAACCAAGTAGCCCTTTTCCGTATTGAACCTGCTACCGGCGCCTTGATTGAAACGGCAAGAATCCAGTCCAACTTAACCGAAGTATATGGCATTTGCCTGTACCGCAGCTCGATAAGTAATCTGTTTTATGTTTTTGTAAACGGTAAAGACGGCTCCTTGGAGCAATACGAACTCCGCCCTGATGGGCAAACAAACATTACAGGGCATCTGAAACGTACTTTTCGCGTGGAAACTCAGCCCGAAGGTCTGGTGGCCGACGACCAGATGGGCTTTGTGTACCTTGGTGAAGAAGATCATGCCATTTGGAAACTTCAGGCAGAGCCCGACAAACCAACAACTTTATCGATGCTTGCCGAAAGTGTGCCCGCTAAAAACCGCCCCATCAAATACGACATCGAAGGTTTGGCCATCTTCCCTACCGGGGATACGACGGGTTACCTGATCGCATCTTCACAGGGCAACAATACCTATGCTGTGTTTGAACGCTCGGGCAACAACAGGTATTTGGGTAGTTTTGCTGTTGGCGACAATACCATGAAGGGGGTCGACGGTACAGGTGAAACCGATGGCCTCGACATTACCGCTCGCAATCTTGGAGCTCCTTTTGAAAAGGGCATGCTGGTGGTTCAGGACGGCTTTAACCTGGATGCTCGTAGAAAAAGTACATCGCAGAATTTCAAACTTATTGCGTGGAAATACATCCTGCCGGTGATTGAAAGCTGGAAACGGTAAAGCTTACCACCCCATTTCCGTTTTCCAGGAAGCGTACTTCGAACCCGGCAAAAAACTGATGATTTGTCCGAACCGTCCGGGCGATTTGAGGTGGATGTTGACGACACGCCGGCCGAGGCGTTTTTTCTCCACCACTTTTTCCACATCAGACCACGGATAACGCACCGTAACCCAATAATTGGAAGCATACAAGTGGGTATCGGCGGCATCCACACGTTTCAACCGCCACAAAGTGCGCCACATAAAAAACAACCAGCCGAGCCACAGCAGGACCAGCAAAGCGCGCACAACGGCAAGTGGAAGCACCGTGACATACAAGTCGTCGGCATTGGTAAGCAGGTAGGCCATCGCCAGGCCACCCAGGAAGACAGTGCCAAAAATGGGCACAAAAACCCGCCAGGCCAGTGTGGTATTGGAAGAAAGCAACACCGGGCGACCTGCGCCGTTGGCAGGCAGCCCGGTGGTATCGGAAATAAACGGATCTGGTTGTGTCATGTTGTTTGAAACGAACGCCGTGGTTCGGGAAATGCAAAGGTACAGCTTCTACTCGTTGTCCTTTTTGCCAAATCCTTTTTTCTCGTTTTTCGCATTTTCATCCGCAATTGTAACCTGGCTCCCGGCTTTCAATTTGCGCGAAATGGCCGAATACGGACCGCTCACCACCGTTTCGCCTTCCTCCAGTCCCGACAGGATCTGGATGTAGTCGTTGTCCTGAATACCGGTTTTTACTTCGCGGATGCCCACGGTATCGGCGCTAAAAACAAAAACGATTTCCTTGATTTCATCGGTGGTTTTTTGACTTGCTTCTTGGGCTTGCGGCGCTTGTTTGTCGTCTTTGGCGACAGTTTTTTCCTCTTCTTCCCGAACGGTTACGGCAATCAGTGGTATGCTGAGGGTTCCTTCGGCGCTGTTGGTGTAGATATCGACAGCAGCCGACATGCCTGGGCGGAACGGATAAAGGCGTTGTTTGGTCACCAGATCCGCATACGATGTTGGATCGATGCGGATTTTCACCACAAAATTGGTCACCTGATCGGTATTCAAAGCGCCGGTAGCGGTGGTGATGTTGCTCGCGCTGTTGGCAATTTCGCTCACCTTGCCTTTGAACTTGCGGCCAAGATAGGCATCAACTTCAACGTCGGCTTCGTCGCCGAGACTGACCTTCAGGATATCGTTTTCGCTCACTTCGACCTGTACTTCCATCGACTGGAGGTTGGCGATGCGCATCATTTCGGTGCCGGTCATTTGCAGGGTACCCACTACACGTTCGCCTTTTTCGATGTTCAGCTTGCTGATGATGCCGCTGACTGGTGCTGTAACGACGGTTTTTTGCAGGCTGGTGCGCAACTCATTGAGTGAGGCCTGGGCGCTGGTGATGCCGTAGCCCGATACATTGACATTTTCTCTGGCATTGGACAGGCTGCTTTCGGACGAGCGCAGGGCGGCCTGAGCTGCAATGAGGCTGCTTTCCTGGCTGCGCAGGGAGCTTAGGGAAGTTTCAAATTCAGCTTCCGAAATGACACCTTCTTTGAACAGTTTGTCGTTTCTCTGGTGTGCTTTGCGTGCCTGATCGAGGGTTGCGTTAAATCGGGCGACGTCGGCTTTCAACTGTTCAATCTGGGCTTGCGATACTGTGACGTTCGATTTTGAGATGTCGCGTTGGGAACGGGCGCTGTTGACGGCGGCCTGACCGCGTTCAACGGCGCTTTGGTATTCGTCTGGGCGGATTTTGGCCATCACCTGTCCGGCAACCACCGAATCGCCTTCTTCTACGTAAAGTTCCACGATTTCCCCCGACACGTCGGAGCTGATTTTCACTTCGGTTTCGGGGAATACTTTACCGCTTGCGCTTACCGTTTCGCGGATGGTGCGTTTCTGCACTTTTTCCACATTAACTTCTTCGCCTTTGGGCTTTTGCCTGGCTTTCCAAACGGCCGCGACTATAAGCAGTCCGAGCACGCCGATAAGGACATAAAGCAGGGTTTTTCTGCGTTTGGGTGCTGCGTTGATCATGTTTCAGTATAGATTTGAAGTTCTAAAAAAGTCGATTGGTCGGTTGATTGGTTAGTCCAAAGTAATGGGGACTCCGAGGTAAAAATCGATGATTTTCAAACGGAAAAGGTAATCGTATTTGGCTGTTATGAGATCGTTTTGAGCGATGTCGAGGTTGTTTTTTGCCGTGGTCAGTTCGAGCGAATTGGCACCGCCTATCGCGTGGCGTTTTTCGGTATTGACGTAGGCGTTTTTTTGGGCTTCCAGTGTTTTTTCTGCTGCTGCCATCTGAAGTTTGGCCGATCGCGCATTGGCGATTGCAGTTTGGATGTCGTTTTTCAGTTGCTGACGAACCTGCGTATTTTGCATTTCAGAAGTAACCCTATTGAGGCGTGCACGCTCTACGCTGAGTTTGTTTCTGTGGTTGGAATAAATGGGGATACTGACGTTGACCCCCAAGCTTTGGCCAAAGTTCTGGTCGAGCTGTGGAAAATATTTCAAATCCTCAACAATGATTTCGGGAGAATAAAAAAACACCGGGACGTCCATGCCGCTGATTTCAACGAGCGTTGGAAATGGATCCTTTCGCACTTCACCGGTGGGGGTGAATTTGCGAAATTGTGTGGAGTAGTTGGATGTCAGGCTACCAAAAAGCGACACCGTAGGATAATAGGCAGCTTTGGCGAGACTGATGCTTTCATCGGCACTTTGCATGCGGTAATCGGCGGCTTTTACGTTGGGTTGTGTGGCAAGCGCCTGCTGGTAAAGTTCGCCAAGCGCCAGCGTTTCCGGATCAATAGTGGATGAAATTGCAACACCAGGACGTTCGATGCTCATCGGGTAGTCGGGTTCGAGCTGCAGCAGTTGTTTGAGGTTTAAAAAACCGAGTTCCAGACTGTTGAGTGCAATAATTTGCGCTTGTTCGTCGCGGGCTATTTGTGCTTCAATGGTGAATCGTTCGCCTGCGGGTGTGTTGCCGGCTTCGATGAGTTTGTTGGTGTTTGCGAGTTGCTCCTGGCTTTGTTTTACCCTATTGCCCGCGTTGTTGAGTTGCTCTTCGGCCTGTAAGATGCTCAGGTAAGCCGAGGCTACGTTCAAAGCGAGGGTGTTGATGCTGTTCTCCGCGTCGGCTTGGGCAGCTTTGGTGTCCCATTGGGCCTGTTTCACCTGGTGGTGTATTTGTCCGCCGGAAAAGACATTCACCCCTGCATTCAGGCTCATGGAGTTGAAGCCGATGGACTGGTTTAAAAACTGGTTGGTGGTGGGGTCGATGGTACGACCGTATTGATTACCGGCATTGACGCTGGCGTTCACATTGGGGTAGCGCGACGCTTTGGCCTGTTTTTGTGCAAGTTCGTTCGTCGCTACCGTAGCCTGAGCTTGCTTGATGGTAATGTTGTTGTCAACCGCATGGGTGATGCAACGTTCGAGCGACCAAACTTCCTGAGCCTTTGCTTGCGTACAGGTAAAAAACAAAAAAAAGCTTAACAGAGCAGGGGCAATGTGTTTCATAGGTTCGGATGGATTTTTCCTTCTGAATAACGGGTACAAGAATAATGCACCCAACCACAGCAGGCATTAGAAATTAGAGGAATGCGGTATTTCAACAGATGAAAGGAAGTATTTTCAGGAATGTTCTTTGAATGCATGCTTCAAGGCACGAGTCGTAAACCGGCAATTTGATTCAACCTTCCAACCGGATACAACTTGTGTGTAGACTCATACCATGGTGAACGTTTGTACACCCAATTGAGCTGTGCCGATGCGTTTTCTGCAAAATCATCGTCTTCTGCTTTCAACGATTCCAATTCGGCGCGAATGGTCGGATTTTCCGAAAGAAACTGGGCAGCAAGGTCTTCAAAAACATAGGCCGAGAAATGTTCTTTCTGCATCAAAACAGCATCGAAAAAGTTCCAGGCAAACCACGAATCCGGCGCCTGGGGTTCAAGGGTTTCCACCACAAACCGGTTCGCCTCTTGGTCGGTAAATACAACTACATCGCCTTTACGGTACAACCGTGTCGCATTTTTCATTTCCACTTCCAAATCGCTGTGGAAATAATGCCCTTCATAGTGGTTTCGCGTTTTAAAATCGCCAAGGACGTAGTGTTCACACGTGAGTTCCACGTCGGCCGACAAGCGGCGTAACCTCACACCGTTGCGCTCAAGCCTTTCGATCACGGGTGTCCACGACTGCGGTACGACGTACGCCGCCGGCTTTTGCACTTCCAATACCGGCCGAATGTGCTGGTAATAGGGTATGTAATCCTCCCAAGGCTCACTTTGGTCGTACCAGAGACGGGGCAGGCCGCTCACTTCCGACGGTTTGTATTTCGCGGTGTAACCTTTGAACAAAACGGAATCAACACGGGAAGTATCGATCGCCCAGTCGAGCACAAAGTTCTTTTTTTCACGGGTCAGTTTTTTGGCTTCTGCACGTGCCTTCGCAAGCGTAGCGTGGTGGGTATCCAAAAATTTCAGGACCGTTTCCATAAAGGCTATGGTGCCCTGAACACGGTCTTTGTAAGGTTTGAGCATGTGGGTCTCTGGCATAAACCCAATGGTGTTCCATAAGGCGGCATACCCGGTGGAATAACGCGGTTCATCGCTGAAGTTGTAAAGTCCTTCCTCGGGGGTGTCGCCCGGACCGTCGACGTACGGCGTCATTTCCCAACCGCGTTCTTCCATGCCGTCGTACAGCGCGGGCAACATGGTTTGGAACAAAAAATGGCCCAGCGGTTTTTCCAGTTTGTCGTGGTGGGTAGCGATCAGCGTCATGGTGTACTGGTAATCGGCGCCGTTGCTGCAATGGTTGTCAATAAAAACGTCGGGATCCCAATGGCGGAAAATTTCATGGAAGGTTTGCGCATTGCGCGAATCGCTTTTCACAAAATCGCGGTTGAGGTCGTAGTTGCGCGCGTTGCCGCGGAAACCGTATGCTTCCGGACCGTTTTGATTGGCCCGGCTGAATGATCCCCGGTTGATGCATCCATCCACATTGTACACGGGTATTACAACGATTGCAACGTGGCGCAGCAACGCACTTTTTTCAGCAGAAACCAGTATGTCGCGCAGCAGCATGTACGTCGCGTCGATGCCGTCGGGTTCGCCAGGGTGTATGCCGTTGTTGATGAACAAAATTTGGCGCCCCGAATTGCGAATCCCGGAGGGATCGAAAACGCCATCGGACGACACCACACACACGTGCAATGGCTCGCCGCTGTCGGTAGCGCCCTGTGCCAGGAACGACACTTTGTTCGGGTACGCAAGCGCCAGTTTACCATAAGCTTCGATGACCTCTTCGTACGTCATCGTCTGGTTGGAATTGGTATCAAAGGGGATTTTTAGCATGGATTTGGGCAAAACTTGTTGTGAAAAAAGCAGGCAAG
The DNA here is from genome assembly GCA_038249605.1 of Chitinophagales bacterium. Lineage (GTDB taxonomy): Bacteria > Bacteroidota > Bacteroidia > Chitinophagales > Saprospiraceae > M3007. The sequence goes on from JBBSDH010000206.1 coordinate 7,291, forward strand.
AGGAAACGACAAACATCAGACACGTTAAAAGTGCTATTCGGTTGTACATGACAGGCAAATTTTGCAACAAATGTAATGGCATGGGGCGAAAATGCGGGAAAGATGGTCAAGCACAAAAAAAACGCCGGGACCTGGCTTACGCAAGATCCCGGCAATGGGAAATGGGGTGTTTAAAATTTTATTTTTTCTTCTATGCCTAATTTCATCCATCGCAAGTCAAACACGAAACCAGTAAGAACTTCTTAACCGGTAATTTCCCGTTCAAAATCATCAAACGTTTCTACCGGTCTATCCTGCCTGTAAATTTGGACAACTGTACTGATCCGGTCACATCAGACTACTAGCCAACGGCTCTTAACCCTTCCTTTGAATCATGGAAGTTCCTGTCATGACCTCCGGTTTTTCCATGTCCAAAAGTTCAAGAAGCGTGGGCGCTACGTCGGCCAAACAACCCGGTCTCAGGGTGATCCCAGGACTGCCGCCCGGTTGCACCAAAATGCAGGGCACAGGATTTTTGGTATGCGC
>JBBSDH010000207.1:0-7698 GCA_038249605.1 Chitinophagales bacterium
ACTGCCGAAAGTTATGCTGCCAGGGCGGTGTTGTACCGTGTACAAGGTGGCAAAATGGATCTCAACCGCAAAGCAACGGTTGCCATGGATGATTTTCAAAAAGCATTTCAGGGTAATCCCGATCTTCAAATCACACACCTGAATGCGTATCTTGGTGTGCTTTTTTCCATCAAACGTGGCGATGAAGGCAAAGCGGAAGCAATCACCATGCTTGAATCTGTGGAAAAAAATCCGAAAGCCACTGAAAAAGAACTGCTCGTTGTTGCCAACTATTACGATCGGCTCACCGGAACCACCCAACGCGGTCAGGCATTGCGCGACAAAAACATCAAAGCCAATCCGAAAGGACCTACCGCCCAGGCCGAAAGGCTTAAAACACTGCGCACCATAGACGACTTTGCGGAAAGAAGCAAGCAGGTTGAAAATTTTGAACGCGATTTTCCACCCCAGAATCAGGATGAAAAAGACGTGCTCGACCGCAACTGGGCCGACATTGCAGGCCACTATGCCGAGAAAAAAGATTGGACCAAATTCAACAACGTTTCCGCACACATGCATCCCAAATCACGCATGTCGGTGTACAACAATGTTGCCTGGGAACTGGCTGAAAAGGATGTCGACCTGGCCAATGCAGCACAAATGTCCTCGGAAGCCACGTTGTGGGCGCGCCAGGAAACCATGGCGCCATCGGTGGAAAAACCTGCGATGTTCACCCAGCAGGAATGGAGCGAAATGAGGCAGGGAACGCTGGGCATGTACGCCGATACCTACGCCTACATCCTTGATAAAAACGGCGATGCCCTGGGTGCAGCTCGCTTGCAAGCCGAAGCCGTAGCTACCGATAAAAGACGCAACGCCGATTACAACGAGCGTTACACCCAATACCTCGAAAAGAGCAAGTCCCCCACCCTGCGCCATGTTTTGGAAGGGTTCCTTTTGGAAGGCAACGCCACCCAAACCATGCGCGAGCAGTTCAAAAAACTGTACGCTTCGGAGGACAAGTCCGCCGAAGGCACCGAAGCCTATCTGGCCTTGCTCGACATACAGGCTTACGACAACAAAAAAACGGAGATCTCCCGCAAAATGATCAGCCAGCCTGCGCCGACTTTCAGCCTGAAAAACCTCAAAGGCGAAACCGTTAGTCTGGAAAGCCTGCGCGGCAAAGTTGTGGTAATCGATTTTTGGGCAACCTGGTGCGGTCCGTGTAAAGCTTCTTTCCCGGGCATGCAAACGTCGCAAGAAAAACACAAGGATGATCCCAACGTAGCCTACGTGTTCATCGATTGCTGGGAAAGGGCTGAAAACAAGGAAAAAAACGCCGCTGACTTTATGACAAGCAAATCTTACCCCTTTGAAGTGTTGATGGACAACGACGACCAGGTGGTGGCTTCTTTCGGAGTAAGCGGCATTCCTACCAAATTTGTGGTAGATAAAAATGGCAACATCCGTTTCAAAAGTGTGGGCTTCAACAGCACAGAATCGCTGGTACAGGAGCTCGGGCTGATGATTGACCTGGCCAAAACAACGCCCTAAAACCAAGGATTTAAAGCAATTACTTATCCAATTCATGCCCGAACTCATTTTTCCAATCATTGTACGTTGGGCCGACCTTGATCCGAATTACCACGTCCGACACTCAGCGTATTACGATTACGGAGCTTCAGCGCGGATGGATTTTTTTCTGGAATGTGGCTTACCTCCTACTGCCATGGCGCAAATGCACGTGGGTCCCGTTCTTTTCCGTGAAGAGGCCGTTTTCCGCCGTGAACTTCGTTTCGGCGATGTGTTAACCATCAGCGTAAGTCTGAGCAAAGCGCGGCACAACTTTTCCCGCTTTTCCTTTCGACATTTGATCCGCAGGGAAGACGGCACCGTGTGCGCCGAGATCAACATCGACGGGGCGTGGATAGATACAAACCTGCGTAAGCTGAGCACACCACCCGAATTGGTGGCCGAAGCCCTGGGAAAAGGCCCCAAAAGCGAAGACTTCGTTTGGCTCGACTGAGGATTGAGTATTTACACCTATTTTTGCCACCATGTCGAACCTGCGCCCTTCGTTCGTTTCTGTTGTTGGATTGATCCAGGCACCCTACCAGATCCGGGAGTTGCCTTTGTGGCTTACGAACGTTTACGATGAACTCAGCCGGAATTTTTCCGATTTTGAACTTGTGCTCGTCAACAACCACTGCCACCAGCCCGACATCGATGCGGCCATCAAACCGCTTCCTGAAGAGCTACGGAAGCATGTCTTTTTGCTCAATTTATCGACGCCGGTAAGCCGCGACAACGCCATCATGGCCGGTCTCGACAGGTCGAACGGAGATTACACCGTCGTGCTGGAATTTGATTTCAGCGACCGTCAGGAACTCATAACCCGCATGTGGGAAAAAAGCAGGGAAGGATACGACATCGTTTACCTGCGCGCACGCAACAGGCGCATTGGCTGGTTGTCCAAAACGCTCCACGGTGTTTTTTACGGCATCATGAAAAGCTACTCAGGTTTGCAACTCGACCCACTGGCGCACCACAGCCGCATCATCAGCCGGAGGGCGTTGAATTCGTTGTTGCGTCTACGCGAAAACAGCCGTTACCTGAAAGCAAACTATGCTTTGGTGGGTTACAGCAGCACATCCATTGAGGTTGACGAGCCCTTGCTCACCGAACCCGGCACAGGATTTGGGGAACAGTTCAAAACATCCCTTGTTGCCATCACGTCTTTCACCTCTTTTTTGCGTTCGTTGTTGCTCTGGATCTTTTTATTGTCGGTTTTGGTGGCAGGAACAACCATTTTTAATGCTGTAAAAGTGCGGTTCACCAATGTGGATATTTTCGGCGATTACCACCAGACTTTGAGCGGATGGGCCTTCCTTGTAGTTCTTATATCCGTTTTTTTCGCCATAACATGTTTGATGTTGTACATCATGTCCATTTACCTCTCCAACATATACAGCGAATTGAAAAACAGGCCGTTATACATTATCGAATCAGTTAAACGTTATTGAAAAAAATATTTTTCACATAAAAAGTCAAAACCGCTTACCTTTGTTGTAGCTCATTCCAGTAACATTCCAAGTTTTTAAAATTCATTAACCAATGTACAAAGGAACTGTCAAGTTCTTTAATGAAACCAAAGGTTTTGGCTTCATTATTGAAACTGGCTCTGGCCAGGAAATTTTTGTTCACGTAACCGGTTTGGTGGATCAAATCCGCCAGGGCGATACGGTAATTTTCGATACCCAGCGTGGCAAAAAAGGCATGAATGCCGTGAACGTCCGTATTGCTGCCGAATAGGTATTTTCTGAAAAAATATTGGATATGCAAGTACCATGAGTCATCCCGATTTATTTTTGGGGTGACTCATGTTTTTATGCCCATAAAAAGTGTGGTTCAATTTTCAGGTTGCTGTCGTTGAATGGATGAAGCTTGTGTTGGAAATCTGCGAGAAGTAAACAGACGTGCGTACTTTTACGCCAAATGCTGCCTGTTTTGAAACCTTCCATTTACCTCATCACGCCTCCGTTCACACAACTGAACACGCCCTACCCGGCAACGGCGTACCTGAAAGGTTTTTTCAACACAAAAAACATCCCAAGTCGCCAGTCCGACCTGGGCATTGAAGTCATCCTAGCGTTGTTTTCCAAAAGCGGAATAACACACCTCTTTGAACACATTGGCACCCCTGATCCAGCGGTTTCGGACAATGCCAAACGCATCATCGCGCTTAAGGACCATTACATCCGAACCATCGACGCGGTGATCCTGTTTTTACAAGGCAAAAACCCTACCCTTTCGCACCTGATTTGCCAGGAAAATTTCCTGCCCGAGGCTTCGCGTTTCAACCAGCTCGACGACATGGCGTGGGCTTTCGGCGCCCTGGGCTCGCAGGACAAAGCCAAACACCTCGCTACCCTATTCCTCGAAGACTTGTCCGACCTGATCCAGGAATGCGTCGACCCGCATTTTGGCTTCAGCCGCTACGCCGAAAGGCTCGGCCGCTCAGCCAACAGTTTCGACGAACTTTACGATGCCCTTTCAGCTCAATACACCTACATCGACACGTTGTTGATCGACAGCCTGCAGAAACACATGGCAGAGATCAATCCGGACCTGGTTTGTGTTTCTGTGCCTTTTCCGGGCAATTTGTACGCGGCTTTCCGCTGTGCCCAATGGATCAAAAAACATTGTCCGGGCGTCAAAACAGCCATGGGTGGCGGATTCGCCAACACCGAATTGCGCTCACTTTCCGAACCCCGCGTTTTTGAGTTTTTTGATTTCATAACACTCGACGATGGCGAAGCGCCCCTCGAACACCTTGTGGAACACGTCGCCGGCAAACGTCCCCTCGAACTGTTGAAACGCGCATTCGCCCTCGTGGATGGCAAAGTGGAATACCTCAACCTCAGTCTGAGCAAAGACTACAAACAAGCCGATACCGGCACGCCCGACTACAGCGATTTGTGGCTCGACAAATACATTTCTGTGCTGGAAGTGGCCAACCCCATGCACCGCATGTGGAGCGACGGACGGTGGAACAAACTCACCATGGCGCACGGTTGTTATTGGGGAAAATGCACGTTTTGCGACATCTCCCTTGATTACATCAAAGTGTATGAACCGCTAACTGCCAGTCTGTTGTGCGACCGCATGGAAACCATGATCGAACAAACGGGACAAAACGGTTTTCACTTCGTGGATGAGGCTGCGCCGCCCGCACTCATGCGAGCCCTGGCGCTGGAAATCATCCGCCGCAAGCTGGTGGTGACGTGGTGGACCAACATTCGTTTTGAAAAAAGTTTCACGCTCGACCTGTGTGTTTTGCTGCACGAATCGGGCTGCGTGGCCGTATCAGGAGGATTGGAAGTAGCGTCGGACCGGTTGCTTGAGTTGATTCAAAAAGGCGTCACGGTCGCGCAGGTAGCACAGGTTACGCGCAATTTCACCGAGGCCGGCGTTATGGTGCATGCCTATTTGATGTACGGTTTTCCAACCCAAACCGCACAGGAAACCATCGATTCTTTGGAAATGGTGCGTCAAATGTTTGAGGCGGGTATTTTACAGTCGGGTTTCTGGCACCAGTTTGCCATGACCGCACACAGCCCCGTGGGTTTGTATCCTGAACAATTTAAAGTCAAAAAGGAAACCGACACCATCGGCACGTTTGCCAACAACGACATCGTGCACATCGACCCAACGGGCACGGACCATGACGCGTTCAGTTTTGGATTGAAAAAATCGCTGCTCAACTACATGCATGGCATCGGATTCGATTTGCCACTGAAAGACTGGTTCGACTTTAAAGTACCGCGGCCTTCTGTTCCACAGGATTACATTCGGGAAGCCTTGAACGAGCCGGAGCCCATTTCCCACAAACCGTCGGCAAAAGTCGTGTGGCTGGGCATGCTCCCTGGCCTTAAAACTTTTACCAAAACCAAAAAAGGCCGGTCGATGGACATGGTTGAACTCACGTTTCATAACAAGCGCGAAACGGTGGTGGTCAATGCCGCGCGGGCACAGGGAGCATGGCTTGCCGAACTTTTGAAACAGGCATCGGTAAACAACGCTGAAGTGATGACGTTGCAGGAGGTCAAAGCGCATTTTGAAAACAGCGGACTGGTCGATTTTGAGCTGTTTTGGTACCACAAAACGGTACAATCGCTGCGTTCGTTGGGGTTGCTGGTGTTGTGAGATCGTTTTCCTACAACTTGAGGAAAGGCAAAATCCTGTCCCCAATTTTCAAAAAATAGCATCCTGGCGGTAAGTCAAATACAGGTATAGGAGCATCGGCACGGTGTTCAAACAACTTCAAACCGACAGCATTAAACACCTCGGCGATAATGAAAGGAGAGCCTTGCACCTTCAGGTAATCGACTACAGGATTTGGAAAAACCCGGACAGATTCAAATGGTCTTTCTTGAACACCGACGTTGGTGGTTGCCTCCGCAGCACCAATGGAACGCATGGTGGGCGAAAAAGGTAGTCCGAAAAAATCAAATGCAGGTTCTGTAACCGTTTCACCGTTTCCAATGGCCGGACTGCCAGTTGCAAGGTGAAAATCCTGATTAGGCCCGTCGACAAACATGGGCGAACCGGAACCGAAGTTCAGGGGATTGGGGTCTTTGATGGCATCCAGTGCAGGCGTATCCCAATAAGGGCCGTTGAAGTTGGGTTCGAGGATGCTGAAATAAAGATTATTGCTGAACGTCGTTGCGCTGGCAGGTTGGGTTCCACCGTTGAAATAGGCCGAAGCGCCAAAAGCGAAAATATTGTTTTCCACTTTGTTGCCCGAAAGCGTTGGATACAGGGCACTGGTGGTGAGGAAGCGCATGGTTGCTTGTCCGCAGTTGTAAAACGTGTTGTTGACCACTTCGCAATCGCGTGCGGACGAAAGCGCCAAACCCCTGTACCCGCCTACGATGATGTTGGCATAAAACTTCAGGTTTTTCACCTCATAATTGTCGCCTTCGCAATAAAACTGCGCTCCGGTATCGCCGCCCAATTCAAAAGCCACCCAAGGCGCGGCGGAAGCATTGATGAACAGGTTGCGGGTCATGGTGATGTTGGAGGCGCCGCCTTTGATGTGTCCGGCGGTCAGGCAATTTTCGAAACGGTTATCGGCGATCAGGCCGTTTCGGCAAACGTTGTAATCCATGGCGCTGCACACCAGAATGTTTTCAAAAAGATTGTTGCGCACTTCAAAACTATCGACACCGCCAAATTTGAAGGCTGCTATGGCTGAAGCGTCGGTGGTGTTTGCAAAGGAACAACCGTCCACAACGATAAATTTCGATTGCGTTTCACAACTTCCGCCGTTGTCTACACTGAACAACCGGCCGGGTTGACTTGGGGTACCTGCAAATGTGAGGTCCTGAAATTTGAGGTACGCACAACTGATGAACTGCCAGGTGCCGGAAATGGTGGTGGCATCGTTTTGAAACGGCATCACCACAATCCACGCAGCGGCATTGCCCTGCAAGTTGGTTACGCCCTGGTACCCACCATACGCACCCGCATGCAAAAACACCGTATCGCCGGGCTGAATGGCATTGGCAGCGGCCTGGATGTTGTTGTAGGTTTGGCCCGGGCCCAGGTGGACTTGGGCAGGAGCAAGGAACGGGGAAAAGAGGAGGGCGAGAAGCAGTAAGGCAGTTTTCATCGCTTGTTTGTATCTGGTTGGCATTTTTTACAAAGGTCAGATAATCTGGAATATACAACCAAGTTATTCTATCACCATTGTTGGCTGGTATCTTTTTGTCTTTATTTTGCAAGTTTTTCAATGGTCAATCCCTGTACAATTATACTGAATAAAACACAAAAATAGGTCGCAATTAAAAGTATATTTTTTGTTTCACTACTTGGCAAGGACAATACCAATGCCAATGAAAGTCCTCCACGTAAACCACCCCAACTAATTATTTTGGCTTCTTTATTTGTCAATTTTAGAAGTTTAGGGAGTACAAAATGAGGCAGGTAAACAATGATAAATCTTGATACCAACACTATTAAAACTGAAACGACACCTACTAAAATATACTTTGTGCTAAAGTCAATTTCAATAAGTACAAAAGCAATTAAAATAAATAAAATGGCATTTAGAATTACGTCTAATAATTCCCAAAATTTATGTACAAATTCTTGTGTTGTGTCGCTCATTGCAATGTCTTGTCTGAAGTTACCAACCATTAAGCCCATTACCACCAT
>JBBSDH010000208.1:0-7653 GCA_038249605.1 Chitinophagales bacterium
AGTCCCCCTGTCTTGTCGACTGAAAGGAGACACCCAACTAACCCGCCTTCTTTGCCTTTACCCTCAACGACAACAGCACCACGTCCTCGATAAGTTTGTCCTTGGCTGCGCCGAGGGCGCCGGAGCGGAAATTGACGCCCCATTGGGTGCGGTTGATGAGGAACGACTGCGATTCAATGTTTATGTCGTCGCCTTTGAAGGTCACTTTCACGGGGATGTTTACCGGATTGCTTTTGCCTTTGAGTGTGAGTTTACCGGATACGACGGCGTTGAAGGCGGGGTTGTTGCTGGGCAGTACTTCTTTGAACGTGAATTCGCCGATGGGAAATTCTTTGACAGCGAAAAAGTCTGCCGATTGAAGGTGGTTTTCGAGTTCGGTTTTTTCTCCGTTGTCTTTCATATTTACCACCGTGATGCTCTGCATATCCACGATGGCGTTCCCGTTGATGAGTTGGCCCTCGTTGGCCAGCAGGGAACCCTCGCGCACCGTTAGTGTGCCATTGTGCGGGTCGCCAATGGCTTTTTTGGCCGCCCAGTACACGGTGCCTTCGGTGATGCGGTAGGTGGTGGCACCTTCTCTGGATACCGGTTCAAGGCGCACGGTATCGGGCGTAGCTGAGTTGTTGTACTGGTTGGTTTTGGGATCGTTGCTGCAGGAAAAAAGCAGGAGGGAAAAGCCGACTGCGGCGAAAAAAAAGCGGGTCATATGCAGTTGTGGTAGTTCTTGAAAATGAAGCGAGGCAAAGGTACGTTCCCGGAAGCAAGGCAAGAGAATAGGCGGTGGATAAAACATTCGTTGCCTACGGACTTAACTTAAAAGAAACAAAGCTGGCAGCATATTTGCCGGTAATGCGTTATTGAATGGAACACAGTCACCAAACCGCACATGCGAGCCAATTTCTTCCTGACACTTATCCTGCTTTCCCTTGTCGCCTGCACCCGCTACGACGTTGAAGAACCCGACATCATTGTATCGGTGGCGCCCGAGTTCATCTTCGATTTGTACGAACAACGCGAAGTCCAGGGCGGTTCGCCGCAATTTGGTTTGTGGATGGAAAGCATGGCGAAATACGGTTGTCCGGGATACAGCATCCGTACACAAACGGCGTTTACAAACAACCATTTGTCGGTACAAATCCTTGCCGTAGAAAAACCTGCGATCTGTGTCGGCGACTCCAGTCCGGCGCGCCAATTTGTTCCGCTGGGCGACTTTGTGGAAGGCTCTTACACCATCACCATCACCTTGGGCGAAGCTCAAGCATTGGTAAGCGAGGGTACATTGCTGGTGGGCAACGGAACATACGAGATGACCATGGGCGAAACACGGGGATTTGATTTGCAAAACCGTGTGATGCGTTCATTGCCAGCCAAAAGCCTTTGGGGATACGTTTTAACGCCTTTGGAAGCCCAAACACCGCCGGCCAACCAATTCCTCACCGATTTGAAAACGTTGACCGAAGAACCGGCGCTTGAACCTGGTTTTTACGGGTACTTTACGGTAAGTGGCGCTGGACAGTATTTTTTCCACCGCAGCATAGCTCCTACATCAGGACAACATGTACCGTTCCTGCGCAGCCTCACGGCTTCCGATAATGCGTTGCTGGGTCTTTTACAAGGCTACCGAGCCAATGTGGACCAACCTCTGGCCATCCGTTGCTGGAGTAGCGAAGGACCGTATTGACCAGGATTTTCGAGATTTACAGATTGGGATTTTGGTGGATTCGGGGATTTGGACGATTGGATGGGATTGGATTCCATCCAATCCAATCCAATCGTCCAAATCCCTCAGTCCATCAAAATCCCAATCTCAAAATCCACCAAATCCTGGTCACTTCTTGCGTTTGCGGAAATTGCCGTAATTCTTTTTGTAATTCTGCTGGTTTTTGCCGCCGCCGTTTTGCTTGTTGCGCTGGCGTTGTTGTTGTTGCAGGCGCATCATTTCCTTATCGCGTTTGTTGGCGCTGATGGACAGCAGGTCGAGCGAGCTGTGGCCTTCGTGCAATTCAAGTTTGCCTTCCGACAAAATTTCGAGGTCGTCTTTCACCACGTCGTCGCTCACGTAGTGCTCCTTATTCCAGGTCTTGTAGGCCAGTTTCATGTAGGAAGCGATCACTTCCACAAAACCTTCCTTTTTCGAGCCCTCGGGCATTTCGATGGCTTTGGCGATCAGCGCTTGCACCCCGCGGCCGTAGTGACGGAATTTTTTGGTGGTGGGTGGGTATTCGACCGAAAGTATTTTGGGTTTTTCTTCTTCTCGCACAATCAGGATACCTGTGGGTGGCGTCACGTCGAGGTCGAAACCGGCGATGGCGAAAGCGTGGTTCCAAAGTTTTTCGCGGTAATCCTCCAGGTTGCGGTTGCCCACCGGATTGATGAGCTGCATCATGTGTATGATGGACTCCACCGTTTTTTGCCGCTTGTAACGATCTTCGATGGTTTTGGCAAACACCAGCATGCCTTGGATAACGCGGCCGTATTCCGGATAACGGATGACTTCGCGTTCGGTGTTGTAGGATATATCTAATTGATTCATAATAATTGAGTTTGGAGTTCGGAGTTCAAAGTTTGGAGCAAGGTGCCCTTTAAACTTTAAACTTCAAACTTTAAACTTATTCAACGGTGACTGATTTTGCAAGATTGCGCGGCTGGTCTACGTTGCATCCGCGAAGGACGGCCATATGGTAGGCCAGCAATTGCATGGGCACGACGGAGAGCAGCGGCGTGAGTGGTTCTTCGGTTTCGGGTATTTCAATGCTGTAGTCGGCGAGGCCTTTGATGGTTTCATCGCCTTCGGTAACAACGGCGATCACGACACCTTTGCGGGCTTTCACTTCCTGGATGTTGGAAGCAATTTTGTCGTAGGCGCTGCGGTTGGTTGCTATCACAAACACGGGCATGTTTTCGTCGATGAGGGCGATCGGACCGTGCTTCATTTCGGCGGCCGGATATCCTTCGGCATGAATGTAGCTGATTTCCTTGAGTTTCAATGCGCCTTCGAGGGCTACCGGGAAATTGTAGCCGCGACCGAGGTAAAGCGCATTGGTGGCGTGCTGAAATTCGCCGGCAATGTAGCGCACCTGGTCGTGGCAGTTTTGCAGCAGGCGTTCTACTTTATCTGGGATAAGCGCCAGTTCCTGCACCAGTTTCTGGTATTGCGATTTGGGCAAAAATCCACGTTCGTAACCCAGGATAAGGGCCATCATGGTGAGCATGGTAACCTGACCGGTAAAGGCCTTGGTGGAGGCCACGCCAATTTCGGGTCCTACGTGGATGTACGAGCCGCTGTGGGTGAGTCGTGCGATGGACGAGCCCACCACGTTCACAATGCCGTAGGTGAGGGCGCCACGTTCTTTCGCAAGTTCGAGGGCGGCGAACGTATCGGCTGTTTCACCCGACTGGGAGATGGCGAGGATCACGTCGTTGTCGCGCACCACCGGGTTGCGGTAGCGGAACTCAGAAGCGTATTCTACTTCTACCGGCAGGCGTGCAAGATCTTCGAAAAGGTATTCGGCGATCATACCTGCATGCCAGGAAGTACCGCAACCCAGAATGATCATGCGTTGGGCATTGATCATGCGCATTTTGTATTCTTCCATGCCTCCGAGGCGTACCCAGCCTTCTTCGGGGTTCATGCGGCCGCGCATGCATTCGGCGATGGTGGTAGGTTGCTCAAAAATTTCCTTGAGCATGAAGTAGTCATACCCGCCTTTTTCCAGTTGCTCTATTTCGAGTTCAATTTGGTGGGTGGTGGGCGTCATAAGCTCATTGCGGAGCGTCTTGATCGTGAGTCCGCTGTCGCGGGTCATTGTCGCCACTTCTTCATCGTTGAGGTACACCACGTTTTTGGTGTGTTCCACGATGGGCGTTGCGTCGGAGGCCACGAGGAATTCGCCTATGCCTATACCGATCACGAGCGGGCTCGATTTGCGGGCGGCGACGAGTTTGTTGGGGTCCTGGCGGTCCATCACCACGATGGCATAAGCGCCGTGCACCTGGGTAAGTGCCTGACGAACGGCCTCTTCGATGGGCAGGTTGCCGCGTATTTGCACCTCTTCGATGAGGTGAACAAGCACTTCGGTATCGGTTTCGCTTTGGAAAGTATGTCCGTGTTTTTGCAGGGCACTTTTCAAAACGGCGTAGTTTTCAATGATGCCATTGTGGATCAGCACCAGGCGTTTGTTGCCGCTGAGGTGCGGGTGGGCGTTGATGTCGTCGGGTTTGCCGTGGGTAGCCCAACGGGTATGGCCCATTCCGACTTGGCCATCGGTATCTTTATCCCGGGCATAGGCCACGAGTTCGGCCACTTTGCCTTTCTTTTTGTAAACGTTGAGGTCGCCGTTTTGAAGGGCCACACCAGCGCTGTCGTAGCCGCGGTATTCGAGGCGTTCGAGGCCTTTGATGAGTATGGGATAGGCTTTTTGTGAGCCGATGTAAGCAACAATTCCGCACATAACTCAGGGGTGGTGTTGAAATGTTATTTGATGCGGGTGTATTTCAGGTTCAATTTGGCTGGGTAACTCATGCTTGTGGGTCCGTGCAAGATGGATCGCATGGCCGACTGGCTTTGAGGGTAAACGTTGATGTAAAAGTATTTGGCGCCTTCGTTTGTAGGCGAGGCGTCAATCATTTTTTGAAAATGGGAGGTAAGTATCAGGTGGTAACGATCTACGGTGACTCCGTTTTCACCATCTTCTTTCGTCGGCCTGCCGCCGAAACGATCGAAACCGCTGATTGCGGAAACGGCGATGGAATAAAAAACATCGGAGATGAGTACGTTGACGGAATCGCCCTGACTTTCGGTTATGAGCAATTGGGAGGCAGGTGTTAGTGTCGGATTGTCGCTGTCAAGGGATTCAACGGTGAGCGTAAGTTCAGCTTTGTTCACTGCGATGTCTTCCAGCAAATGTGCGTAGGGCACTTCCACCTTGAGTTTCAACCCGGCCATGCCCTGTAGGTAGAGGCGGTCGGAAACCAACTGACCAATCATGGGTTCTACTGCCGAGCCGGCGTATTGGTGGGTTTGGTTGGTAAATTTATTGCAACTGCTGCCTTGGAAGATGTAGTCAAACCTTGCATAAACAGTAGAATCGGACTGAAAGTTGTAATGCAGGCGAACAAAGCTAAAATTGTCGTCGTTCAGATCGAACGCCAGCATGGCGCCTGGCATGCTGTTGTTGGTCACAGCGATTTTGATGCCTTTCAGTGCCTCCCAGAAGGACGTATCGGTGCTGTATCTGGCGCTGTCGATGTTGAGCAACTCCTGTGCGAAGGCACTGGTGAGGGGAATTTTCAAAAAAGCGGCCCTCGCGGATGTGCTGTCGTTGGGGTTGATGCGTGCCGCCGTGCGCGGGCGTGGCAGAAAATTAAGCAGGGCACCAATTTCTTCGCCGGCAGGCAAATTATCATTGGAGTAATAATTTTCGTCCCAGCGCAATTGTTCGGTGAGCCGGTAAACGCGAAGGTCCTGGGGTTGCATGGTATCGCCGTACACGCCCGGCACATCGTAGCGGAGGTACAGGAAAGCGGAGTCGATGGTAGCACTTTCGTCGAAGCCAGGTGCAAAATTGCCTGTTTGAAAAAGGGCATTGATTTCAGCCGACGACATCCCAAAAAAGGGATCGTTGAGTTGTCCTGCCAAAAAATAATTGGCGGTGGAGGTCAGGTCTGAGGTCAGAGCACTGTCTTCGCGCACGAGGGTAAAGCGCAGGGTAAATGTATCCTGGAAGTCGAAATCCGCAATCTGATCTTCCAGCAGATCGGCGCCGAAAGGTGTGGGTTCGGCGCACGAGGTCCAGAAAGCCAACGCTAGCAACAGCGCAGCGATTACCGGCAAGGGTTGTTTCATTGAATGGTGTTTATCATGCTTCATAAGCCTTGTACAAAAGGTAGGTTGTGAGAGGCAAACGGCGAGCGACAAAGTTAATTGTCTTTCTACGTTTTGCAATATCCTCTATGGTACAGCAACAGGCCACGGGGTTGCCTCGTTTGCCCGGTAAAACCGACACGCCACTGCCGCAGCAAATGCGGGCAAAGGCGTGTCAGTTAACTCCAATAGCAAGGCTGTTTGTTTACTGTGACACTTCGGCTTCCAGCAGGTTGCGGAAGTATTCGAGGTAAGCCGGCAACATTTCATTATCATCCTTGAAGGGCATCACGGCTTTGTTGTCCTGTGCTACCGACAGGTAATCAACGCTTGTATCGACCGATTCGCTGCCAATGATGATGCCGTCGGCATACGTGCAGGCGCCTTTGTGCATAGACAAATTGCCCTCAACATCTTTGTACGCGGCGAGGTCATTTTCCGAAAGGTTGTTGATGGCAGCTTTGGCAAAAAAGCGTTCGGCGCCAAGGCGTTCATTTTCGGTAGGATATACACTGTACAAAATATTGGCATTCGCAAAAAGCGGCTCGGTTTTATACGCCGTTTTTAGGTAAAAAGGAATCAGGCTCGTCAGCCAGCCGTGACACATGATGATGTCGGGTGGCCAACCGAATTTTTTCACCGTTTCAATGGCGCCTTTGCAGAAAAATGCCGCACGATCGGGGTTGTCTTCAAAAGGCACTCCTTTGTCGTCTTCAAAAATCTGTTTGCGCTTGAAAAAATCCTCATTGTCGAGGAAATAAACCTGCAACCTTGAGTTGGGCAGTGAAGCAACCTTGATGATCAGCGGATAGTCGTCGTCGTCAACAATGATGTTCATACCCGACAATCGTACCACTTCGTGTAAACGGTGACGGCGCTCATTCACTACGCCGTAACGCGGCATTAAAATTCTCAGTTCGTAACCGTTGTCCTGAAAGAACTTGGGCAACTTCGCCACCAGATCAGCCAGTTCACCACCTTCGGTGTAAGGGTCCATCTCCTGCGTGACGATCAACAATCGCTTCTTTTCCATGAATCAGCCAGACTTTTTTTCGTGGTTCCACATCAATCTGCAAAACCGCTGTTTTACAAAATCGGCTGCAAAATTATAAAAAAAGTACGACAATTTTTAAGCAATTTGAAGGGCTTAAATTTTTTTAGCCTGAAAAAAAATGCTAACCAACTGGTTTTTAGACCATTTACTCTTCCGCAGCCGTCACCCGCTCCAACTTTCGAAACGTGTACGCACATTCATTTTTCGCATCAGCGGCATGCTCTTCGCGCCACACCTCTAACCATTCCTCTGCTTCAATTTCTGGAAAAAAAACATCGCCTTCAGGCTCCATTTCCACTTCTGTTAGGTACAAACGGTCCCACAAATCCATACTGCTGCGGTATATTTCACCTCCCCCAATGATGAACGCTTCCTTTTCACCATGGTCAAACGCAATGCCCAAGGCCTCTTCCACCGAATGGGCCACCAAAACACCCTCGGCGGTAAAATAAGGATCCCTCGTGATGACGATGTTGGTGCGTTTCGATAACGGATGCCCAATACCCTGGAAACTCTTGCGCCCCATGATGACATGGTGATCCAGCGTACATTTTTTGAAATAAGCCAAATCGACAGGCAAATGCCACGGAATTTCATGGCCCTTTCCAATCACAAGGTTTTTGGCGGCGGCTACTATGGCGGATACGATCATGCTCTAAGGTTTTTCAGAAGTTCTTTAATGAGTGTGCTCAAACGGGGCTCGGCTTCGCCGGCCAATGCAATAACGTCTTCAAGG
>JBBSDH010000209.1:0-7616 GCA_038249605.1 Chitinophagales bacterium
AAGACTGTCCAGAAAGTACAGTAGGTAGAAAAAACAAACTAAAAATTATAAAACGCATAAGTCATCAGTCGGTTAAAGTCAGCAGTCGGTTAAGTCAACAGTCGGCAGTCAACAGTCGGTATTTAGGGTCAAGGTTGCTGCCTTCTGCCTGCTGCCTGCTAAAAAGAAAGTATTCTCATTTCCTTGCTGTCCGGATCGGCGGAACGGATGACCAGGCGACCTTTGACGGGCAGACTGGCTTCGGGTAACTTGTCCTCGAGCAAATTTCGGGCTGTTTCCAGTACCGTATCCAATTGTTCTTCGTCGTTCAGCAGATCATCGAGTAAGGCTGAGCCACTGATGTCTACAACGTAGTTATCGGGGCTTTGTTCCACGGTTTGCACCTGTACGTAGGTGAGGTAATCCGCCAAAACGGGTTCCATCATGCTTGTCAACGATTCATCCATTTCAGAAGCAAGGGTTGTTGTATCGCTTGTATCGCCGTCATCAAAGGACTTGTATTTTTCAAGGTTTTCCAGCGACTTGCTTTGCAGAACAGTTGTCAAAAAATAAAAAGGCAAAATGGCCAAAGCCAGTAGGCCGGTAGCCAACAGGTAGGACAACAGGATGCTTCCCCAGTTGAGCGCAGGTGCGGGGTTGTCAGGCGCCTGCATCACCACACGTGTGCCGGCAAGGTAATCGCCCAAACGGCGCCTGTCGGAGGTGATCAGTGCCAGCAGTGCTTCGATGGGCCAGAAAAGCAAGGTGATGTTGCGCAACATGCAGCGCATTGGAGTGGCTGTTTCGCCTGTGCTCATGCTGATGACCCGGGCACCGATGATGCGTTTGGCAGGACTTCGGCCATTTATGACGTCTTTGCAAAGGTAAAAGGCGATGATGAAAATGTAGGCCACCATCACAATTTGTAAGCCGCCAAATACTGCCTTGGCGCCTGTGGCTGGGTTTGGACCACCTTCCTTGATCGTGCTGAAAATGAATACAAACCAAAAAGGCAGCAAAATCATGGCGGACAAGGTGGAAAAAATGATGTGATCCAGGACCATCATCGCAAGTCGGTTTCCAACTTCGGGTACGCGTTGTTCTGGCGTCTTGGCCTGTGAGAGGGGTTCGTCGAGAATTTCCATTTGTTGAAGGGTTTGATGTTTTTTTAGCAATGTTGATCCGATCGGCTTGGCACAAAACAAATTGAACCAGATGTATTTTCCATTAAAAAATAGGACAAGCTTTGAATGTTTTTACCGGAGGAACGGGTAAGTGCCTGTAAATCAGGGCCAACTCGAAACCGCCGCGCCCGTTGGTAGCCACATCAAATTCGGAAATGTTGACATCGTAGCTGAGGCCAACCGTCCAGTTGTTGCGCTCAAGTTGCAGTGCGGGAATGATGGCGTCTTCCAGTCGTGTAGCAAAACTGAGTTGCACGGCGGTGAAATTGCCGGCACCGGTAGACAGCAATCTGCGCACTCCCACACCCACCACCGTTTCGTAATTTTGACCCATTTCCTGTGCAAGTCCAAACACCGCCAAATCAAGCATTTCATTCATCTGGATGTTGGCGCTGCCTTGAAGTGCAATACGAAGCGGCAATTGGAAATCCGCGTTGTCTTCAAAACTCACTTTGGGCTTGTTGAGGTGAAAAGCGCCGCCACCCAGATCAAATCGCGTGCGTGTTTCGGTGGATTGGAAATGCCAGTTCAAACCGCCGGAAATGGTGGGCGAAATACCAGAACTCTGGTTGAAATTTTCCTGTGTCATTTGGCCCGGATCAAAAACTTCGCCGGTCCATTGGTTTTGAAATTTCAAAGCGGAAACATCAAAAGCGCGTTGGGCCGCAGCAAAACCAAATCCTACAGAAACGGCGTGTTGTTCACCCAAGGCACGTGCTGCAGACACCTGCAAACCTCCCTGCGTCCACGTCAACGCGGCGTCGCCTGCCCGGTCGTGCTGCAGGTTGAAACCTGCGGAAAGCATGTTGTTGCCCCGGCGAATCACCTTGTTGTCGAAAGCTGCCGAAAAGGTAGAATAAGAAACCGGTACGCTCGTCCATTGACTGCGGTATTGCGCCGCTGCACGCCACTGGCCTTCAAAAATACCCGTGAGCGCCGGGTTGTGGTGCATGGGGTTATGGTAAAACTGGGAGTAATGCAAGTCCTGGGCATGCATTACGCTGACTGAGGCCAAAAGGAACGTCAGAACAAGGGCGGGAACAATTCGGTACATAGTTTTCAAACCAATAAGGATTGCTTTGGATGCGATGAAAGTACGGCATTTTTACAAATCTCTATTAATTTTGCGGCATGCAGTTCGAAATATGTGTTACCAGTTTGGCCTCCGCACAGGCGGCCGCACGCGCCGGCGCCCACCGCGTGGAGCTTTGCAGCGCGCTCGACAACGGCGGCGTTACACCATCGGCAGGCCTCATCCGCGCCTGCGTTGAACAGGGCGGTTTGCCGGTGCACGTGCTCATTCGTCCGCGCGAAGGCCATTTCCGCTACGATGAACGCGAAGTGGCCATCATGCTTGCAGACATTCAATTTTGCCGCCAGGCAGGCGCCGCAGGCGTGGTCATCGGCGCACTCAACCCCGAAGGCGGTATTGATGCGCCGGTGATGCGCCGGCTCATAGCAGCCGCAGATGGCTTGCACATAACCTGCCACAGGGCATTTGACTACGCTTTAGATCCTTTCGAGGCGCTTGATGTCCTGATGGACATGGGGGTGCAACGGTTGCTTACCTCCGGACAAGAGCCTTCGGCCTACGAAGGAAGGTTTCTGCTGCGCGACCTGGTAGACAAGACGCAAAGACGCCTGCATGTGATGCCCGGCGGCGGATTAACCGCGAAAAATATTGTTGAAACCGCCAGAATCAGCGGTGCCGTCGATCTTCATTTTACGGGAAAAATCGCCAAAGACGCAGGTGAAACCAGCGCGTTGCCCGGACTGGAAAGCGCTTACTGGAAAAGCGACGAAACAGTTTTAAAAAACATCATCGATCAGTTTACAGTACCAGCGTAACAAGGTAAACCGCCAGCAAAGTGATCACATAACCGAAAAACCATTTGAAATCGAGCCAGCTTCGGGTTTCGATGTGCATGCGGTTTTTCAGATACCAAATGAGTCCGAGTTTTTCCACCCAAAACGCCGCTACGGCCGACCAGGCCACGCCTTCCAGGCCCCACCAGCGGATAAACACAAAGCCCAAAAGCACTTTGACCAACAATTCGAGTACACCTACTCGAAAAATGATGCGTGGTTGTCCGCCCGCCAGCAACAAGGCATTGGGAAGCAACACCCTACTGGCTGTCATGAGCAGGTAAATGTTGAAAAGCGGTGCGCTGGCGGCAAATTCGGGGTTGAAAACGATGGGAAACAACGTGCCGCTGAGCAGCATCAGCGTCATAGACAAAGGAAAAATGAGGTGAAAAAGTTTTACGCTGCGTTTTTTCAACATGTTTCGCCCGGCTTCGAGATCGGCGCCCAGCATGGGAATCATGGCAGCGCCCAGGGCCGTAGCCATGGCCGAAGCCAGTGGAAAATCGCGGGAACCATAGCGGAAAACGGCAAACACAACTTCGTCGTGGTAGTACCAGCCAACCAGCCAATTGTCGAACAACAAAACGAGGCTGCCCATCAACACATTCAAAACCAATGGAGCGCTGAAGGTTAGGAAATGCCGCACCAAGTCGGGCCTCCACCCTGCCCTGCCCCACCGCGTGGCCAGTATGGCTGTCCACACCAACTTTATGAACGCCAATCCAGCAAGGCACTGCATGGCGACGGTGAGTCCCCAGCCGGCAAACAAGGGCAACGCGAGGGCAAGCACTTGTCCGCCGAAACCCACCAAGCCCCACACGGCGATGCCTTGCGGATGGTTTTTCAGCAGGTAATAATACTCGGTGGGATACGTTGGCAGGTTGAAAAGTAAAAACAGGCAAAACCAGGGGAAATAATCGGGCGTTTCGCCGAGTCCCGTAACCCATGGCACCACCGGATTTTCGCCGAAAAACAGCAGGGCAAAGACCAGCAGCGAAAGAATTGAAAAAACTAAAAAGGTTTGAAAAAGGAAAGCCGGTTTGGCTTCTTGTTCCAACTGGCTGTGCACGGCCGGCATGGCTTGCAAAAGGCCGTTGATCCAGAAAAAGGAGAAGGTGGTTCCGAGGTAAGTCAACGCTTCGTACACACCGATCTCGGAGGTCCCCAGTCCGCTTTTGGCCAACACGATGCTCGACAACACCACGCTTGCCAGGCGCATGAGCTGGTAGAGCTGCATGGCGCGGGTGTTGTTGAGGAATGCCTGTCGGCGGAGGAAAAGTAAAAGGACGTTCAAGTGCCTTCGGTTTGGGATAAAGGTAGGGGCTCAAAATTTATTCGGACCATCGGAAGTCAGAATAAAATACCGACACACACCCGGCCATCCACGAGTCTAACCATTTACCCAGCGCACTTTTCTTAAACAAAAACTTAATATGTTAATGTCGAAAAAAAGGCTATTTCGGATAATAAATATATTTTCGTCAGGACACTTGTAGTATCAACATAGTCGCAGCAGGCGTGAATCCTTTTAACCTAACTGTTTGAAATCTCTGTACTGCGAGGCGTCATCTCCGAGGCACGAGGAGGTGACCTCTCACCAACTTTGTTAGCCCCGATGTTTTCGAGATGTTTTACGGCGCTATACGAGGCAGTTGTGTTTTCAGCAGCCGTTCACAGACGTGTTGCAGACGTAGTAGAGGAGATCAGGGAAAAGCAGGATTTTCTGTATCCAGAAACACCCGAATGGTGCAAATACGCGTGCTTCCAAACACGTCGAGAATCAGCAAATCGGCATCGCCGGTCAACAAATAATCTGCATTACCATCCTTTACCAACGACAGCAGAAAGTTATCCTTTGGGTCCCGGCATACAGTTACTTTTGATGTTATTGGAATCGATAAAACAGCTTCCTTAAACATCACCAGAAATTGATCCATCGGATATTCAAGGAACGACTTTTGAAATTTCGGACGCCGCAACACTTCCGACAGTTCAACCACTTGCTCCTCCGAAGTGAGCAGTTCGATTTCCTGATTTACCAAAATAGTTCGAACGTGCGACTTTAACGGATTCAAAGCATAGGATACCCATAAATTTGTATCAATTACGACCCTTAGCATCAGGAGGAGTAACCTTGTTTTTTCTCCCGCACGGCATCTACCTCCTCCTGAATCTCATTTTCGCTGAATTCCTGCTTTTCAACCGCTGGGTTTGAAGCGAAGGCAAGAGCTACCCGCGCCAAATAGCGCAACTCCTCATCCGACAATTCCCTTGCCGAAAGTTTTAACTGCTGCACCAAAGCAAGGATCATATCTTTATCCTTAGGGTCTTCAATGGTGATAAGCAAACTGCCCATAATCCGTATTTTTTACAAAAATAGTCCATAAACCTTAACGCCGCTGAACTTTTTACAACCCCACCTACCCCGCATTCCCAATCATCACCACCACCGTAGGCGCCGGATTGCCTTTGGGATTGTTTTCCGAGGAAATGGCGAAAGCCGTAGCATTTTTGGGGAAAGGCATGGTTTGCCAGCCTCCGCTGGATTGGAGATCCACCATACCGAGGCTCATGGGTTTGCCGTCTACGATGGCCCAGGCCTGGAAGTACTGGCCGGAGGGGGGGACGGGTAGTCCGGACACATCCATGCCCGCTTCCTGCCTTACGGGGTTGTGATACATGAAGGCATATTCTTTGTCGTTCGCCATTTTCACGGCCCGGGTATCCGGATCGCGGAGCATGGCAACGGCTTGGCGCATGTTTTCAAGCGTTTTTGCTTGGGTATCACAATCGTTGATGTGTGTTTGCATGACGGCAATCTGCGCCGTTTTTTCATTGTTTCGCTGTTCGGACTGGTACCATTGGTAGCCCAACAACGCAATAAACAACAACGAGGCGGCCAGGGGAAGCCATCCCAAGGGAGAGACGGTGCCTTTGATGGTCGGATTTTCGGGTGGCGTGTTCGGATTGCCTATTTCTTCCAAAATCCTTTCTTTAACACCTTCTGGTGGTGCAATGGCGGTTGCCATGGCAAGCTTCTCAAAATCGAGCTCGATGGCGTCGAGCTCAGCGCGTACCTCCGGGTGTTCACTTAGCATACGTTCAACCAGTGCACGTTCTTCGACGTTGCCCTGGCCGAGGGCGTAGGTTTCAAGCAAACCTGATTGGAGAAATTGTTGAATGTCCATTCTGTGTAGCGCCTGTTTCCAGGCAGTGTTCTTAAGATTAAAGTTGAAATACCAAAAGTGCAACAATTACGGCCGGGCCAAAAGCACGGCGAAGTTCCTGAATGGCGAAGCGCAAACGGGTTTTTACGGTTCCGAGAGGAATGCCTGTAACTTCGGCGGCTTCTTCCTGGGTGTAACCTTTAAAGTAAATCAAATCCACCACGCTGCTGTATTTGTCGTCGAGTTTACCGACGAGTTCATGCAGTCCAACATGATCGGGATTGATGTTGTCGCTGCTGGATTGATATACGAGTTTATCAGGGGTTTCGGTTTTTCTCCTGTCCTGAAAATGTCGGGTACGGGTTGCATCGATGGCTGTGTTGCGCGCAATGTTGAGCATCCAGGTGAACAGCCGGCCTTTGCCGGGGTCGTAACTGTCGCTGTTGCGCCAAATTTTGACGAACGTATCCTGCAGCACCTGCTCTGCCAGTTCCGGCGTTTGCACGATGCGCAATACCACGCCGTACAAAGCGCTGCTGTAGGCGTCGTACAGGTCGGAAATGACTCCTTGGTCCCGTTGTTTTAAGCGTAGGATGTAGGTATCCTGCATTGGGGTAGTTTATGCTGCCTGTGTTTGGGCGGCGCTTTCTTGACGGCGTTTTTCTTTTTTCTCAGCGTAGGCAGTAGCAGCTTCGCGTACCCAGGCGCCGTTTTCGTGCGCTTTTACTCGGGTACGCAGGCGTTCGCGGTTGCAGGGGCCATTTCCGTTCACCACGGCCCAGAATTCGTCCCAGTTGATGGCGCCGAAGTCGTGGTGACCGCGTTCTTCGTTCCAGCGAAGGTCGGGGTCGGGAATTTCAAGTCCAAGAAACTTGATTTGCTCAACGATCATGTCGACAAAACGCTGGCGCAATTCGTCGTTGCTGAATCGTTTAATTTTCCATTTTGCGCTTTGGCCGCTGTGTAGCGACTCGCCATCGGATGGACCAAACATCATCACTGCGGGCCAGTACCATCGGTTGATGGCGTCCTGGGCCATGGCTTTTTGTTCGTCAGAACCTTTGCTCAAAACAAGCAGGATTTCAAAACCCTGGCGTTGGTGGAAACTTTCTTCTTTGCAAACCCGCACCATGGCGCGGGCGTAAGGGCCGTAAGAACAGCGGATCAGAGGCACTTGGTTCATGATGGCTGCACCGTCGACGAGCCAGCCAATGGCGCCAATGTCGGCCCAGTTGATCGTCGGATAGTTGAAAATAGAAGAGTACTTGGCTTTGCCGGTGTGCAGTTCATCGATCATTTGCTCGCGCGTTACGCCGAGTGTTTCTGCGGCGGCGTAAAGGTAAAGGCCGTGACCGCCTTCATCCTGCACTTTGGCAAGCAGGATTTGTTTGCGTTTGAGCGACGGGGCACGGGTGATCCA
>JBBSDH010000210.1:0-7567 GCA_038249605.1 Chitinophagales bacterium
AGCTTGAGTCAGGCGGAAAGTTTGCAGGTGGAGTTCATTCGTTTTGAATACGACGTGGAAAAAGCTGCCCGTGCGGTAGAGGATAGTCCGCTGCCGAATGCCTATGCGACGGCGTTGAGGATTGGCAAATAAACATTCATCATGCCTCCCAAAACCGGTCTTTCCAGTCATCTGCCGCTAAATCACCGCCGTGCAACCGTTCCACTTCGGCCATTTGCTCTTCTGTGGCTACCTTTTGTATTTCCTGAAACAATTCCCGTTCTTCAAACCTGATGTGTGCTTCCAGAACTTCTTCTATCCGGCTCAATTGGTAGCCCAGGTCATCGGTAGCAGCAAAAAGCTGCCGGAGCAAAACGTGCTCGTTCATGGCCCTGAAGATCATCGGATGGTCCATGCCCAGCAGTGGAAAAACATGTTTTTCCTCCATGTCGAAGTGCGTTGTAAGATGCTGATGAAAAAACCAGTCCGCAAAGGCTTTCATCCTTTC
Organism: Chitinophagales bacterium; assembly: GCA_038249605.1. GTDB lineage: Bacteria > Bacteroidota > Bacteroidia > Chitinophagales > Saprospiraceae > M3007. The sequence goes on from JBBSDH010000210.1 coordinate 488, forward strand.
AACAGCGATGCCTTTAGAAAATCCGGTGCGAATTTTCCAGCCAAGCAACAAGCCGTAATGGTGCTGGCGGCTCAGGGGCTGCAAAGCTATGTGCCGTTTCAAAGGTTGTTTTGATTCCATTTTTACACAAGTGGATTGGCGTCGTGGTTTTGGTAATACGCTATTTTCATCTGGAACATGTCGGCCATTTTTTCGGCCCGCCATTTGGCCTCGTTTGCTTTTTCGCCCTCGAACCGAGCGTCCAAATTTTCATTAAAAAGTTGCAACCAACGCTCAAAGTGTTCTTTGCTTATGGGCAGTTTGGCGTGGGGTGGAAATGGGCTGCCGTAATACGTATGTTCCTCCAAAAGAATGGTTTGCCAAAAGTTGTACATCTTTTCAAGGTGCACAGGCCAACGGTCGCTGATCACACCATTAAATATGGGTCCTAGCAGTTCATCGGAACGTATTTGCGCATAGAAGGTATCCACCAGTTCGTGGATGTCTTCCATAAGCAGGATTTCTTTCTTTTGCATCTCAGATCAGATTTTTAAAGCCGGACAAATTTATCCTGCTTCGATTTTCAATTACCACATCACCGTCACATCCCCAAACACCAATTCCGTGGTTCCATCCACATAACGCACCATGGCATAGTACACGTATACGCCCGGACTTGCATTTTTCCCATTCGCCTTGCCATCCCAACCCCTCGAGAAATCGTTGGGTATGAAATCCAGGTCTTCATACACCTGCCCGCCCCAGCGGTCGTAAATACGAAGGTAATCGATACCGGCTACCGACGCACCGCCGAACACCACGAGCCGCTCATTGATGCCGGTGCCGGGTTTGATGGCATTGGGAATATAGACCTCATTCGGACGTTGAACCACCACCAAAACCGCATCCACGTCGGTACATCCGTTTTGATTGGTTACGGTTAAGGTAATGATGCGGCTTGTGGTTGGTGTGAATTGTTGCGTCAAGGTGCCAGCATTCAGGATATCCAACAATGGACTCCAAACCACCGATTCGAGGCCGTCCAGCGGAAGGTTCGTTTGTGCGTTCAGGGTTACGTCGTTGCCCAGGGTAATTTCCACATCAGCGCCAAGGTCCACCAAAACTTCCACCGGCTGGCTCAACACGATGGAACCGGTGCTCCACTCGCATCCTGCCGCGTCTTGCAGTGATATGACGTAGGTATCCGGTCCAAGCGGGAAAAACTGCGACGAAGGCCCATACGGACCGCCATTCAATGAAAACAACACAGGCGGTTGCGCACTGACGATGGAATCGAGCAAGATGCTGCCATCGTTGTCGCCGTAACAAGTGATTTCACGTACGTTGATCACAAAGGCCATCGGCTCGGTCTGATCCACGACAACCGCTGCGGCATCGACGGCAGTACAGCCTCCTGCATTGGTGACCAACAATTCGTAGGCGCCGGCACTCATTGCTGTCAATTGCTTTGAAGTGCCCACAATAGCGCCCTGGTAGGTCCATTCGTACAGGATGCCTGCGCCGGTGCTCGTGGCCGGTCCGCCCAAAGTGACAAAAGTCGACGCACAGCCAATGGTTTGGTCCTGACCAGCATCCGCCACCGGGTCGGGCACGATGATGATCGTAGCTGGATCATTTAGCGTGGCTGTGCATACGGGCGCGGTGCCATCTGATACCGAAACCAGGGTGTACGTTGTGGTCAACTGTGGTGTTACCGGCAGAGCAACCATTTGAGCACCGGGAATGGTGAATGCCAAAGGCGTACCTCCGGCGGTTAAGTAGGTTACTTGAAGCGGATAAAGACCTGTTCCGCTGAAAACCAACGTGGCGTTTCCGCCAGCGCAATAACTGGTATCGCCCGCCAGCGAAGCCGTTGGAAGCGGCCTCCATTGCACCGGGGCGCCAAACGCAATGTTCAGGCAGGGATCCGCGAGATCAACCGTGCCGGCCGGACTATTGCCAGCGATGGCGGAAATGTAATAGGTGATGCCTGTTTGTAGGGGTGCAACGAAATTAAACTCGGGTTGACTGTTGGTTGCAAAAACGGTACCGAGGGTGGCGCCGGCATTGCTGTGCAGGATGAACTGCACAGCATCGTCGGCATCCAGGGTAGCGTTGTTGTTCCAAACCGCTGTGGCAGGTTGTCCGGCGCAAAAGGTGATCGGCGTGATCACCATGGTACCCGCGTTGGTGAAACAGTTGCAGTTGAATATACTTGAAAATGAAGGTGATGTGCAACCGTTGGCATCAGAAATCGAAAACACATACGTACTGCCCGTTGGATATGGTGGCGAAACGTAATTAACCCCTGCCACCGGCAAACCATTAACACTGTAAGGAGCCAAACCACCGATGATGGGAAAACTGACGGTGTAGTTCAAATTGGCGCCGTCACATAGAAACGACACCGGCCCCGCATCTGGGAAATTGTTGAAATTGAGTACCACATTATCGGAGCCTGAGCATCCATTAACTGTCACGGTATAGGCAAAAGTGTAGGCTCCGAATTGACTAACCGTTACTGTGGTGGCACCGCTAACAGGATCGGCAATCATGACATTTCCACCAGCAGGGGCGGAGGCTACCGTCCAAAGTACGGTTCCCGCTACAGCCGCACCGTTCATAGGAAGCGTGAGTGTACAACCTGCATTGTCGGTACCGGCATTGGCCACCGGATTGTCGTAAAAAACGACGGGCTGACCCTGTGCGACGGACAGACAGGGGTCGTTGAGGTCTGGCGCCCCATTCAAATCATCACCCACCACAAAACTGATGTAATAAGTTACACCATAAACCATACTTGCGGAAAACCCAAAGGTTCCTGTAGTATTTTGATCAAAAATGGTTCCCAAAGAATTTCCGGCATTACTGTGCAAAACAAACGCTCCGATGTCGTTGGCGTCCAGCACCCCACCCTGCTGCTGGGCTGTTACGGAGCTGCCCGGACAGGCCGACAACTGCTGAAGGTCCATTTGTCCGGCATCCGAACTGCAGTTGCAATTGACACTGCCAATGACGGTAATCGAGTTGCAACCGTTGCCGTCAACCACCGTAAAGGCGTAGCTCTGGGCGCTGATGATCGGATCGGAAGTGAAAATGTTGCCCGCAAGCGTACCACCTGTGATGGTGTAAGGCGGAGCTCCGCCTGCAACCTGAAAAGTAACGGTGTAGTTCTGATTGGTGCCGTCACAGGCAGACTGTATTTGCCCAATTTGGGGCGAGGCATTGAATGTTCCCTGCACCGTATCCGAATCGGCACAAATGCCGTTGGCTTCGGTCCATTGGAAAAAATAAATTCCAGAAGTAGAAACCATCGCGTCGGTTTGAATGGAATCCGATGCGCTGAAAGTCACCATACCCGGCGCGCCGGGAAGCACCGTCCAAAGACCGTTGCTTCCGAACACGGAAGTTGTTGCCGAAAGTCCGAGCACGGTGCCGCATAGGGCACTGTCAATACCAGCATTAGCAACAGGCTGTGCAAGCACTGTTACTGGCAAACATTGTTGCGGACCTGCGCCGCAAAGTCCCGTAGCTGTTACGCAAATATTACCGCCTGGTGCGGCCGTCCAGTCGACCGCAATGGCCGTCGTATTTTGTCCTGAAGCTATGCTGCTGCCGGGAGGCGCCGTCCAGGTATAACCGGTAGCGCCGTTCAAAGGCTGGATGGTGTAAGAGCCGGAAGTTCCGGCACAAAGTGAGGTGTCGCCTGTCATGACCGGTAAGAGCGGCGGCGTATTGACCACAACGTTCAGGCATGTGGAAGGACTTGTCCCGCATAGTCCCGCAGCAACGGCACACACGGAACCGGCGGCAACATTGCCATCCCAAACCACGGTTAAACTGTCCGTACCGTTTCCGGCAAGTAGTGTTCCACCGCTAACCTGCCAGTTCCAAGCATTGGCCCCGGGGACAGCAACCACTGCATAAATTACGGTATCGCCGGCACACAGCAGCGTGTCGCCCGTGGGTTGGACTGGAGCCGGGATGTTATCTACAAATACATTAAAGCATGCTGGCGCACTGGTACCGCATGCGTTGTTGGCGGTGGCGCAAACGGTGCCGCCGATTGTTCCGTTCCATAGAACCGTGATGGAGTCGGTGGTCTGGCCCGAAGTGATGGTAGCGTTTGGTGGTACTGACCAGGTGTATGAATTTGCGCTGGCAACCGGCGTAAGCCAAAAAACTTCCATCTGGCTCGGGCAAATTGTATCGTTGCCGCTGAGGACCGGCACATCCGGCAAGGTCTGACTGGTCGTTACGGTCACACCCACCGAGTCGCAACACGCAACGCCTCCCTGGCTCCGACAAACGAGCAGCTGATAATTTCCGGGAGCATCCACGGTGGCGTTGAGGGTGTTGTTGGCGCCCACGATGTTCCCGCCGCCGGTGGCGGTCCAGAGGTAGGTTGTATTGGGTCCGATGGTAGACCCTGCTCCCTGAAGCACGATGGAATTTTGGCTGCAGCCGAGGTCAGGCACTGGCAAAAGTATGGCGGCATTGGCGTTGATCACAATCAGGTTCAAGAAAACGATGCTGTCGCATCCGTCCGTATTGGTTAAAATAACCTGGTGGCCTCCGGCGGTACAGGCATCGAGAAAACTCGGATTTTGCGAGCATGTTCCCGAACAAATTACTTCGTTCAAAAGTACCAAATCGGGTTGAAAGACCGTAAGATTGAGGGTGCCGGTGTAGGGACAGCCATCATCATCGTAAAGTATTAATTCATAGGTGCCTGATGTGCAAAACGGCACATCGTTGAAAAAGTAGCATTCCGGCGCGCATACTTCGCCTGTTTCTGCCACATTGGGCGGCAAGGGCAAAATGGTTACGCCCACACAATCGAAACCGATGTTGCCGCAAAAAGGCGGCTGGTTGGAGTTCAGTTGGTTGGAGAGTTGGGTCAGGGTAAGCGTTCCGTTGGGAGGTGGTATCAGATTTTCATTGAGGGTGTAATACGAAAGTCCGCAAACGGTGTAATTGCCGGCTGGCAGACCCGTCAGATCGGGCACAGGATCATATGCCACGATAACGCCTGTGGACCCGGATACGATGTAAGTGTAGCTGTATTCCGATGGAGGCGGCGCTTGCGCAGGTGGCAAATAAGTGGGCGGTAAGTTGAGGATCAGGGACTGATCGCCTCTGCATGCCGCGAAGTTCGGTTGTGGCAAATTGCCTGCATCAGCTTCGCAGGTAAAACAATTGATCCCGCTGGGGTCGCAAAAGATGACCTCGTAGTTGTAAAGATTGCCAATGTCGTTGGCCTGACCATCGGTAACGGTAAGGGTCCAGTCGCCATTTACAGGCCCGGAAAAATTTTGAAGGCAGCCGGAGGATGGGTAATAGCTGCCGGAGTAGTTGTTGTTGGCGCCCCAGTTTTGGTTGTTGTTCCAGTTGGCTGAAAAGCCTGGGTCGGGGGCAACGTTGGGATCATTGCAGGGCAGGAAGGTCACATTCCAGTCGGTACCTGCGTTGCCGTTGGAGGTACAGAACTGTCCGATGGGTCCAACGAGGGTTACCACCTGACCGGAAGGTGAGGTCAGGGTGATGGAAATATCGCAAATCGCCGTATGATCCCAATGTACAATGACACCGCAAACACCCTGGCCGTTTTGACCCAGGGTTGGATTGGAAGCATTTTGTACCGTCAGGTTGAAATCGCCGACAAATAAATCTTCCATAAACTGCGGACAGTTTGTGCATTCACATGGAGTTTGCGCATCCATGCTCTGCGGAAACAACAAACTTCCGGTAACCAAAAGTGTAAAAAATAGTTTGGGTAACATGGAAACGCTGGATAGTGGTATATTCATGATTACTAACCTTAAAGTATAACAACAAGAAGACAGGGAGCCTGTGACAAAAACACAACCGAAGCCAGTTGCTTCGTTGGCTAAAGTTAGCAGGAGGAGCTTGTTTTTTGGAAAAAATTATGAAAACCGCTCACAGCAATTGGTCTTCGCCATTAAGGTCAAACACAAGACTGTTGCCAAGGTTGAAACGCTGCATACCGATTGGTTTTTTTACTCTTGAAACTTTAAACGCTGTGTTATCTGTCCTAAAACCGTAGATTTACACCCTCTGAAATTGATGTGAAAAACGCTGTCTGCAGTACGCCTGCTTACACCTGAAAACTTTATTGTACCTACCACTAACCTTCAACCTCACCATGAAAACACAGTTTTCAACGCCCCATTTTTTCATAACCCTTACCACAGTTTTTGTCCTTTTTTTTGGTGGCGCAGTGAACGCTCAAAAAAGAGCAACAGGTATGGTCATCGATCGTGCCCAATACAAGGCAACACCTTACAAAGCCAAACTCAGCACCCGCAGTTTTGCATCCATGCCTGCGAGTGCCTCTTTGGAAAAATATTGTCCTACACCTGGCGACCAAGGCGAATACGGAACTTGCGTTGCCTTCGCAACAGCCTATTCCATGCGCACGATTTTGTGGGCCAAACAATTTGGGGTAACGGACAAGGCTAAAATCAACGCCATGCAGTTTTCGCCCTCTTTCGTTTATGAACAAATTAAAAATGAAGGCGATACGGATTGCCAGGGCGGCGCCAACCCCATCAATGCCTGCGAACTGCTGAAAATCTTTGGTGTTCCACTGCTCAAATCGGTGCCTTATGGCACCTGCAATGCTGAAATCGAAATAGACGACCTGATCGAAGCTCAGGACTACATCATTTCCGACTATCAAACACTTTGGGACATCGATTACGGCACGGCCGACGACAAAGTGAACGGCACCAAAAAGGCGATTTCCGAAGGCTTTCCTGTGCTGCTTGGCATGATGGTACCAAAGAGTTTTTACGAGCCCGGCAAGGTTTGGCATTCGCCCGAATCGGACGGCGGCCCCAGCGGCAAACACGGTCTGCATGCCATGTGCGTCGTAGGTTACGACGACAACAAAGAAGGCGGTTGTTTCCGGGTTATGAACTCCTGGACCAACGGGTGGGCCGACGGTGGTTTTGTTTGGATCCCTTATGCCGAATACGGAGAATATGCCCTGATTGGACTTCAAACTTACATCCCCCGCGTAGAAGAACCGGAGCCGGTTACGCCTGAGCCCGATGTTAAGCCAACGCCCGAACCCAC
>JBBSDH010000211.1:0-7544 GCA_038249605.1 Chitinophagales bacterium
CAAAACCCGACAGCCTCGGCGCGCCAACCAAAGCGCATCTTCACCCGTGCCGCCGCTGAGTTCGAGTACACGCAGTGGCACACCTTCGGGCACCATTTTTTCAAGCAGGCGCCACACGACGTCGCGTTGCAACCTCCCGGTCGAGCTGTGGGTAAACAATTCGTCGTATGGTGTTGAAACGGCGTTGAAGGGTGCGTTCATTTGTCTAAACCTGGATTTATGGGATTTTGGGATTGGGATTTGTTTCCCACGCTTCGCTGGGATGACAAAAAGGATTTGGAAGATTGGATTGGATTTTTTCGGATTGGATTTTTTAGGATTGGATTTTTTGGGATTGGATTTTTTAGGTTGATTTGGGGATTGGGATTTTAGGATAGGATTTTAGGATTATATTCGAAAGCAATTTAAAGATGCAGTATTTTTTATTCCTGATGTACTTTTACAAACTTAATTACTTTATGCATTCAGTCTAAAATCCAATCTTCCAAATCCCAAAATCCCAATCCCCAAATCAACCTAAAAAATCCAATCCCAAAAAATCCAATCCCAAAAAATCCAATCTTCCAAATCCCAAAATCCCAATCCCCAAATCAACTTTAAAAATCCAATCCCAAAAAATCCAATCCAATCTTCCAAATCCCCAAATCCCAATAAAATCCCAATCCCAAAATCCCATAAATCCAGGTTTAGACATGATAGAAAATATCCACGATCTCGCCCAGCAATTCCACGCCGATACGGTGGCCATGCGCAGGCACTTGCACATGCATCCGGAATTGTCGTTTCAAGAGGTAGAAACCAGCAAATGGGTGGCTGCGCAACTCGATGCGATGGGGGTTGAATACCGTCAGGGTGTTGCTGGCACCGGGCTGGTGGCCCTTGTGAAAGGTCGAAATCCGAAGCGAAAAACCGTGGCATTGCGGGCCGATATGGACGCCCTGCCCATCACCGAAGCCAACAAAGTGGATTACAAAAGTCGGAACGAGGGCGTCATGCACGCCTGCGGTCACGATGTACACACCGCTTCCCTGCTTGGCGCCGTGCGTATTTTACAAAACGTGCGCGAAGGGTTTGAAGGCACCGTGAAATGTCTTTTTCAGCCCGGGGAGGAACGTTTGCCGGGCGGTGCGAGCATGATGATCGCAGAGGGTGCTTTGGAAAACCCCAAACCGTCGAGCATCTTCGGACAACACGTGCATCCACCCCTGAGGGCAGGCACGATCGGCCTAAAATCGGGCATTTACATGGCGTCTGCCGACGAAATTTATGTGACGGTGAAAGGTCGCGGCGGCCATGGTGCCATGCCCCACGAGTGCATCGATCCTGTGATGATGAGCGCTCAGCTCATTGTCACGCTGCAGCAACTTGTGAGCCGTTATGCCGACCCGACCATGCCAACGGTACTTACTTTTGGCAAAATCAATTCCAGCGGTGGCGCTACCAACATTATTCCCAACGAAGTAAAACTGGAAGGTACTTTCCGAACCATGGATGAAAAATGGCGCAAAGAAGCCCACTTACGAATGAAAGAAATTGCAGAATCTTTGGTGAAAAGTTTGGGCGGCGCTTGCGAATTCAACATTGTAAAAGGCTACCCGGTGTTGTTCAACAACGAGATTTTGAGTGCGCAAACCAAACAATGGGCCGTCGACTATTTGGGAAAAGACAAGGTTGTGGACCTGCCTCCCCGCATGACTGCCGAAGATTTCGCCTACTATTCGCAGGTGATGCCGGCATGTTTTTACCGTTTAGGAACCGGCAATCCGGAGCGCGGCATCACTTCGCCCGTACATACCGACACTTTCGACATTGACGAAGCGGCGCTGACAACAGGCATGGGACTCATGGCTTGGCTTGCAGTATGTTCACTGGAAAAAACGAAAGGATGACGGCAAAAAAAAAGGAAGGAACCCGCTTCAGTTCGCTTAGGGCCGACGCCATACTCAACACCATTGAAAAATTGGAAAAGCGCATCGACGAACGTTTTCCGGAATCCGGGCTGGGGCAAGTTTGCAAAGAATTCAAGGGGCTTGCAACAGATACGGAAAAAACTGCCCTGCGCCTGGGACAACCACTTTGGCCGCTGCGGGTAGCAACTTTTGTCGCTGCAGGACTGTTGCTTTTTGTCGCCCTTGGCGCTGTGATCGTGCTGGTTCGCGAGTTCAAGTTGGATACGCACAGCATTCCCGAATTGCTTACGACCGCAGAATCGGCCATCAACGAACTGATCTTTTTGGGGCTGGCCTTTTTGTTTCTTACCAGTTTGGAAACGCGCATCAAACGCCGGGAAGCGCACAGGGCTTTGCACCGGTTGAGAAGCATCGCGCATGTGGTCGACATGCACCAGCTTACCAAAGACCCTGCCCATTTGCTTGCCAATATCGCCGACACCCGTTCGTCGCCCGAACGCCACATGAACCGTTTCGAATTGTCGCGTTACCTCGATTATTGCTCCGAGATGTTGGCTTTGAACAGTAAAATAGCTGCACTTTTTGCCCAGAACATGGACGACACCGAAGTGCTGCGGTCCGTCAACGACCTGGACAACCTGAACCAGGGCTTGTCGAGTAAAATTTGGCAAAAAATCATGATTCTGGATTTGGCAGAGAAGGATCAGAGCCCACCATAAGCTACCCGACAATTGCAACCTATCTTGCCAATTGGTGTTAAATTAGATGCAAACGTATTCAAGTTTGGATGCTTTGTATTTACCTTGTTGCTAAGCAGCAGTTTTGAAAAGCGGATGAAACAGGCTTGAAGCAGCCAATTAAAAAATGGCATTTTGCAGGATTGGACAACTTTAATGCTCTTTGCAATCACTTTTTTGCCATTTGAACGGCAATAAGCAAGATTTCCGCCCAATAAGTTTGTTAAGAACGTTGTAATGTCTACCTTTGTAATCCCCTCAAAGAACTCCCAAAACCGGGTTATCCCGTTTTGAATAAACCAGAATACTGCCGCGAACATCCTCACTTCCCCAGTGAACCGAATTTTAATCAACGCTACACAGCATCAAACCATGTCCGCTGGTAATCTTTGCAATACAAGAGGCAAGTAATTGTCGAATTTTCTGGTAAACACCTAAAGTATGGGAAGGAAAGAAAAGTTTGTTTACAACATTCACACGTTAACGTACGAACAAGTTGTAATACCCCTCAAAACACGCATTTGGCGAGCATTCGGATTTTTTTCCGTGGTAATGGTCACTTCCGTTCTGCTGCTTACCATGCTTTACTCCTATTTCCCCTCGCCTCGAGAACAGGAGCTGCTCCGGGAAATCGATAAAATGGAGTACAAATACAGCCAGCTCAACGATCAACTTGATGTGATGGGCAAAGTACTTGCCAACATTCAGGACCGCGACGCAGGCATCCACCGTGCTGTATTTGGTATGGATCCCATAGATGAAGACGTTTGGGCAGGAGGTATCGGTGGCCACGAAAACCACCCCGAACTTTCTGCGTTCCATTACGGCCAGGACGCTGTTCGCGGCACCGTTGAAAAAGTTGACATGCTTAGCCGTCAACTTGCGCTGCAGAGCAAATCGCTCGATACCATTCAGGAACTTGCAAACAACCAGCAAAAAATGCTCGCTTCTTTGCCGAGCATCAAACCGGTGCGCGAAGATAAGCTTCAGAAAAGCATGAATGTCCTTTCGGGCTTCGGCAACCGCATTCACCCGGTTTACAAAGTTAAAAAGTTCCACTCAGGCGTCGACTTTCCTGCCCGTGTAGGAACTGCCATCCAAGCCACCGGCGACGGTGTGGTTAAAGAAGCAGGTTGGCACTCCGGTTACGGCAATTGCATAACCATAAGCCACGGTTACGGATACGAAACGGTATATGCCCACATGCATAAAATGTCGGTGCGTAAAGGTGAAAAAGTAAAGAAAGGACACAAAATTGGCGAAGTCGGCGATACGGGTCTTTCCACTGCTCCCCACCTTCACTACGAAGTGCACTACAAAGGCAACCCGATCAATCCCATCAACTTCTGTATGGACAACCTGACCCCTCAAGAATACCAAAAACTGGTGACCACAGCCAACATGGCCAACCAATCTCTCGACTAAGCACACTATTATTTGCGGCAAAGCCGCCACTTTGAACAACACGGTTTTCGCCTCAAATCGGGCAAAAACAATAAACAGCAGTAAAAAGCGCCGTTTCCATCAGTGGGAACGGCGCTTGTTTTTTATCTTTGTTTCAATACATTCCCTCAAATGCTTTCCAAACCGCATCCTCCGGCAGCGGCGCCTCGAGTTTTACACGGTCATCCGTTACCGGGTGATCAAACGCCAGGCACCAGGCATGGAGTTGGATGGAGCGGTCGCGGTTGCCGCGTTTGAAACCGTATTTTGCATCTCCACGCACAGGGCAGCCGATGGCTGCCAGTTGGGCCCTTATCTGGTGGTGCCTGCCGGTGTGCAACTGGATGAGCAACAAGTGGTAACGTTCGCTGCTTCCAAGCACCTTGTAATGCATCTCAGCTTTTTCAGCACCTGGTTCGGTTTCGGGTACCACCACCGAGATGTTTTTCTTTTCGTTTTTTTTCAAAAAATGCACCAGCTCACCTTCGGGTTGCGGCGGCATTTCGGCCACCACCGCGAGGTAAGTTTTTTCCACCGTGCGCGCCTGAAACTGCCTGCTCAAGTTGGTCATGGCAGGTTTGTTTTTGGCAAACAACACCAATCCACTCACCGGACGATCGATGCGGTGCACCAATTGTAGTGGATGTTTGCAATACGCTTCGGCCTGTTGCTGGAAAGTGGGGTCGCCGGTTTTATCAGCCTGAACAGGTATGCCCGGAGTTTTGCTGAAGGCAATGAGCTGGTTGTTGTTGTACAGTATGTTAAGCATGTTTTTTTACTTAATTTCTTCGTAATCAATGTACTCGCCATCTTCGTCGCGCTTGCTGATGTTGTTGCCCGGTGGAGGAGGCGGCGGTGGTGGCGGTGGAGGAGGCTGCATTGGGGGCACTCGGGGTGGCATCAGCATTTGGCTGATCACCCGGTAGAGCCACATGGCGGCCAGAAAGGAAAAAAGGACTTTAAGCAGCATGGTCGACAGAGCCTTCGGTCTTTGGTTTTTCAAACCATTTTTTCAAAAATGGATGGCTAAAAACAGCCAGCAAGATGACAACTACACCGAGGTAAAATTCCGGATGCAAATCTTTGTGCTCTTTAAACACCAAAGCTGCCAAAGCGACACCGTACACCGGCTCGAGGTTGATGGTAAGATTGGTGGCAAATGCGCTGATGTGCCTCATGGCCAGCAAGGTAAGGTAAAATGGCAAAAGGGTACAAACCAGCGCCAGAACAACCATCCACAACCAGTCGTAACCCACGGGCATTACAGGCAAATCGGGGGAGGCCCAAAGCGCAAAAGGCAAGACCAAGGAGGTGATCAACAATCCACCGCCCAGTTGCAATATGCTCATTACCAATGGGGGTGGCTGGTCGCGATCGATCATTTTTTTATTGATGGCCGTGAACACCGCCGCCAGCAAAGCACCCAGGATACCTACGCCGAAACCCAACCGCATGTCCCATTTGAGGTTGCCTACAATGAGCACCATACCCGGCAAAATGAGGATCCCAAGGGCAAGCTCGTACCATTTTACCGCTTTTTTTAAAATAAGTGGCTCCACAAGCGCAGCAAAAAACGACGTGGTCGCCATGGTCGCCACCGCTACCGAGGCATTGGATAATTTGATGGCACCGTAAAAACACAACCAGTGTATGCCCACCAAAACACCCGTAAAAATCATCCAACCAATTTGCGAACGGCTGAGCAAGCGCAATTGAGCCCTGGGAACCACAAACCACAGTACCAAAACGCATAGCAGTACACGCCACCATACGAGCGGAAGCGCCTGCAAACTGATGAGTTTACCCAATATGGCCGTGAACCCCCAAATGAATACACAAAAGTGCAGGTAAAAATAGGCACGAAGCTTGTCGTTCATAAGCTGCAAAGGTACGGATCTGTTTTGTTTAGACATTTTCCAAATTCAAAGTCATTGAAGGGGTTGACATTGGTATGACAGACCCCTAGTAACCTGCCCGTACATTTGTCCGCCTGTTGTAAAACTCAAATACAGACAGACCGCAGATAATCCCCGAAGTCAACATTCATATTATGCTCGACGGCTATCACATCCTTACCCTTACCCATCGACGGGTTGCGCTCGAAACCATTGGCCGCGCCGTTTTGCGCAGCGATGCCAACGATCAACCCGAACGCATGTTGCACGAACTGAAGTCCCACTTCGGCTGGGATGAACTCATGTACCTTGCAACCTGCAACCGCGTGATGTACTTGGTGTACAGCCACGCACCCGTGGGTGAACATACCGGTCGCGCCCTGCTTGCCCAGTCTCGCCCGGAACTCAACGAAGCGCAACTGGATGAAGCTTCTGCCGGCATGGAAATCCTTCACGGCTCGGAGGCCATCCGCCACCTGATGGAAGTGGCTGCCTCACTCGACAGTCTGGTAGTGGGCGAACGCGAGATCATCCGCCAGCTCCGTGAAGCCTTCGAACGCAGCCGCAGTTGGAACCTCACCGGCGACCATCTGCGATTGCTCATGCGTTTCACGATCGAAACTGCCAAAGAAGTATACACCAACACCAGAATCGGCGAAAAAGCCATCTCCGTTGTAGCCCTGGCGTTCAATGCCATGCTGCAAACCGGTCTGCGCCCGGAAGCCCGTATCCTCATGGTGGGCGCCGGACAAACCAACACGCTTTACGCCAAATTTTTGGCCAAATACGGATTCACCAACATTACGGTGTTCAACCGAACCTACAGCAAAGCCGAAGCGCTCGCTCAATTCCTGGGTGGCCGGGCCTTGCCCATGAATGAACTGGAATACTTTTCAGAAGGTTTTGATGCGCTTATCGTTTGCACCGGAGCTACCGAGCCCATCATTTCCCCGGCGTTGTACCACCGGCTGCTTGCCGCCGACGGTGAGCCCAAAGTGGTGGTTGATCTTTCCATACCACACAACGTCGACCCGCTTATTCCATCAACTTTTCCGATCACCTACATCGAAATAGGAGGATTGCGCGATGCGGCCCTAGTGAACCTTGCACACCGCGAAAAAGAAAAAACCAAAGCGGAATCCATCATCGGCGAACGAATCCTCGATTTCAGAAGCATCTGGCACGAACGTCAGGTGGAACGCTCGTTGGGCCACATACCCGATGAAGTGCGCAACGTTCGCGAACGCGCCATCAACGATGTGTTCGGCAAAGAATTCTCCCAGCTTGATGCTGATGCACAGGAACTTGTGCAGCGCATGATGGCTTATATGGAGAAAAAATGTGTTGCCATTCCCATGAGGGCAATAAAAGCCATCGCTTTAAACGGCGCACGCGGCATGGCGAAGCGGCAGAAACCGGAGGCAATTAACTAGCAGGCAGCAGGCAGCAGGCAGCAGGCAGCAGGCAGCAGGCAGCAGGCAGCAGGCAGCAGGCAGCAGGCAGCAGGCAGCAGGCAGCAGGCAGCAGGCAGCAGGCATCAGGCAGCAGGCAGCAGGCAG
>JBBSDH010000212.1:0-7492 GCA_038249605.1 Chitinophagales bacterium
CTTTGTGCTTCTGGCAGCTTGTCAGCCAAAATCGAAATAAAAATAATATTGTCTATACCTAGAATTACTTCCAATGCAATCAAGGAAAGCAAAGGAACAATTGAGTCAATCATGTTGGTTTTGTTTTTAAAATATTTTTGTAGTTGTATGTTCAAGAATTGCCGCTAACGGTTTGAGGCATGTCGTGGTGGCAGATTTTTGGCACTGAAGTTCATTGGAAGCACAGACAAATAGAAATATAAAATGCAAAGATTGCATTTTTTACATTAAAAAAGAAGCTGGCTACAAGTCTAACTTGTAGCCAGCTTGAAATTTATTTTGCTGGTGAAAATGGCAATGACGACTTGTGAACAATGATGCGCAGTTTTCCGTCTTTGTCTTTTTTGAAAACCCAAGTTTTATCCACCATCACTTCTTTTCCATCTTTGCCTGTTACCCACACATTGCCCATTGTTATGGCAACTGAACCATAAATTTGTATGCCTTCATTTCCATTACCTGTATTATCGTATCTTGCTTTTACCCAAGGCGCCATTGCAAAACCTTTGTCGTTTGGATAAGCTGGATCGCCACCTATAAAATAAGCCAATGCTCCTTTTTTATCATTTCTGAATGTTTGGTCGCCAAAAGCCAATGTAGGTTTAAAAAAAACCTTTCCATTGTCATAATTGTATGCTTCTGAAAGTACTTGTTCGGCAAAGGCTTTGTAGTCGCCACCTTCTTCTTTTAGCTTTCCAATTTTAACCAAAGCATCACACCAAGCTTGTTGTGCGGCATTCACTTCTTCGTAAGTGATGATGTCCTGCGCGCCTTCTTCAACATACACCAAACCAAGGTCATCAATTACTTTTTGAACTTTTTCGTTGGTCTGCGTTACTGCTTTTTGTGCTTCCCCTTTGGCTGTTTCTGATGCTTGATTACAAGAGGTCACCAATAGACCTACGGTGAGTGTAGCCAGAAATAAATTTTTCTTTATCATTTTTCAATTGTTTTAGATGTTGCCTACTTCTTGGTACGGTGTTCGGCCTGTCCGTTGGTATTTTTGGTGCCGTTTTTTGCAAAAATTACAACAACTTCTTTTTCACTGCTGTGGAAATTCACCGATGGTATCAGTTGGGGTTATCCAAAACGTTCACCATGGGTGATTTGCCGTCCGTGACGATGGTTTTCGTATTGGGCGAAGTGGAAAGCTTCTCGAACGCTTCAATTTGTTTCAATTTGAGCATGTTGGGCGTGAGGCTTTCGGAGATGAGTTCGTTGGCTTTTTTCATGCCAACGGCTTCAATTTCCATGGCGCTCGCGTTGGCTTCGGAATCGATGATGGTCGCGTTCTTTTTGCCTTCCGCCTGAATTCTCGCCACTTCTTTCGCCCCTTCGGCATCGATGATTTGCCGCTGGGCTTCCTGCCGTTGGCGATCAAGAACAAACTGCATACGCAAGGCATCCTGTTCAGCTTCGAGTTTGGCTTCGATGGATCGTGATAATCCGCTGGGCAGAGAAATGCTTTTCAAAAGCACGGCTTCGATGATGAACCCTTTGGGTCCACAAACCTCGATGAGGCGCATTTTGATCTCTTGTTCAATCTCAGCACGTTTCGAACTGTGCATGTCCTTGGCGTCGTACTTCGAACAGACGTCGGAAGCGGCAGACCTAAAAACCGGAAGGATCAGCATCTCTTCGTATTCCATACCGGTTTCAAGTAGTATTTGTGGAACAGCACTGGACTTTATTCGGTACAGAATGGAACTTTCGGAACGGATTGTCAACCCTTCCTTAGACGGCAGGTTTTCGACGATGGAGAGGTTCATGGTCCGAACGGGCACCCTGACCACTTTGGTCGAAAACGGGTTGAAACCCACAAGACCGGGTTGCCTGACGTTTTTTTCGATCTTACCGAAAGTCCGTTTAACACCCACCTCATCGGGCATAACCGTGGCGCAACTCGTGAGGAACACCGAACAAATAGCGAAACAAAAGATCATTGTATTTTTCATGTTTCAAGATTTTAGGTTCATTTGTAAATAATAGTAATACTCTTTTTTCAAAGAGCTTTACTCATAACTTAAAAAAAGAAAAATTGTTTTGCTGATTTTATACAAAAAATGGAATTCCTGGAATGACAACAGCTTTAAGAGTTTCAGAACGACAAAGCGACAGAGCCGCCATTGAGGTAAGGAACAAACAGCGCATCATGGCGCCACTTTCAGGACGACACAGCGGCAGAGTTGCGGTAATGTTTTTAGCATCAACGGTAAATGTAAATCAAGAGGTGCAGCGCACCAAAACGCATCACGCCGAAGCACGTTTCGGTGCGCTGCACCTCCTGATTTTCCTTCCCTTTTGGTTACAAATATTACCACCGCTAAAGCAGCTAGTGGTGCGTCCAGTGAATGACGTACAGTTTGGCGAGACCTATATTTTGCTCAATTAGGCATGAGGAGGGCGAAATGCGGGACATTTTAACCGACGAATACCGACATTGAGCGAAAAATAGGGCCGCCAAACTGTACGTCATTCACTGGACGCGGCACTAACATTTCATTTTGCCCAAGGCAAATGACATTGGACTGAAGTACACCTCAACCCAAAAAAAAGGACCGTATCTTTTGATACGATCCTTTCCAAGTGGAGAATACCGGAGTCGAACCGGTGACCTTCCCGACATCCCTGTCGGGACGCTCCAGCCAGCTGTGCTAAAACAAAAAAGGCTACACTTTCGTGTAGCCTGGTGGAGAATACCGGAGTCGAACCGGTGACCTCTTGCATGCCATGCAAGCGCTCTAGCCAGCTGAGCTAATCCCCCCTTTTGATTAAGCGGCTGCAAAGATAGAATCAGGGTTGTTATTTTTCCAAAACTTTATGTAAATATTTTTCAACCCGAAGGTATGTCGAGGCATCTGCCTTTGTATTTCATCAATCAAATTCCACAAAATCCAGATTTCCCGTTTCTTTGCCCCTATGTTAAACTACAACCCAAAGGATTGGTTTTCCTTCTTGTTTTATTACGGCCGTTCCGACACCGTCCGCAAACTCTTGCCCTTTCTCGTCTTCATGGCCTTGTATTCGTGGCTCGTAGCCTGGCTTGAAATCGAAGTATGGAAATTGAGTGAAGGCAGTCATGTGCGCCACACTTCCGTCATGCATACCATGCTGGGTTTTGTCATTTCTTTCCTGCTCGTTTTCCGCACCAATACGGCTTACGAACGCTGGTGGGAAGGCCGCAAACTGTGGGGCGCACTGGTGAACAACAGCCGCAACCTGGCCATGAAAATCGCCTCGATGCTGCCGCCCGACCATAAGCAACGCGTGTTTTTCCGCAAGGCCATTCCCGCTTACGCCGTAGCTTTGAAAAACCACCTCCGCAGCGAACAAACCGCCATCGCCCTTTTCGATGGCCTCGACGCCGAAATTGAACACGAACTCGACCTTAAAAAACATGTACCCAACCAGGTCGCGTCTCTCATGTTCCGCCACGTACATGAAATGCAGCAAAACGGCGTCATCACCGGCGAACAAATGCTGTTCCTCAACAACGAACTCATGTCGTTCACGGACATTTGCGGCGCCTGCGAACGCATTAAAAATACGCCCATACCCTATTCATACAGCGTATTCATCAAAAAATTCATTTTCGTGTATGTGATCACGCTTCCCTTCGGCTTCGTATTCAACCTGGGCTACTACGTGATTCCCATCGTTACATTCATCTTCTATGTGCTAGCCAGCCTCGAACTCATCGCCGAGGAAATTGAAGAGCCTTTCGGAGGTGACGAAAACGACCTGCCGCTGGAGAAAATGGCGCACGGCATGCGTGTGCACATCCACGAGGTTATCTGATCCTGAAAATGTTTCCGGTATCGGTGGTGAAATAAATATACCCATCGGGCGACTCCTTTACGCACCTTACACGGCCTATACCGGGAAAATACTTTTCCTGTTTTACAACTTTTTGTCCATCCAGCATGACAAAATGCAGGTACTGGAAGCTCAGTGAACCCAACAGCAAACCACCTTTCAAATCGGGATAACGGTTGCTGCTCACATACTCCATTCCACAGGGAGCGATGCTGGGGCGCCAATAGATGACTGGTTGTTCCATGCCGGCTTTGGCCGTATCGGGTGTAATAACGATGCCGTTGTAATTGATGCCGTAGGTTATAAGGGGCCATCCGTAGTTGACACCCTTGCGCACAATGTTGAGCTCGTCGCCGCCCTTGGGACCGTGCTCGGTTTCCCACAGGACCCCACTCGTTGGGTGGAAGATGAGCCCCTGGGGGTTCCGGATGCCGTAGCTCCAGATGCTGCCCATGGCGCCGGGCGTGTTTACAAAAGGATTGTCTGGCGGCACCGTTCCATCGTCGCGCAAGCGGTGGATTTTGCCGCAATGGTTGGTAAGCAGCTGGGCATTGTCCCAGTCACCCCGGTCGCCGATGCCAAAAAACATGTAATTGTCCTTGTCAAAAACGATGCGGTTGCCGTAGTGGTGCGACTTCTGACTGTCGGGCAAACCTTTGAACAGCAACTGCTGGTCGATCAATTGATTGCCCTTCAATCGTGCGCGCATGATGGCTGTGTTTCCTTTCGAATTGCCTTCCGGCGACGGGGCTGAGTAGGAAAAATAAATCCAGCCGTTCTCGGCGTATTGCGGGTGCAGCTTCACGTCGAGCAGCCCCCCTTGGCCATCCACCCTGATGGGCGGTAAACCTCCAATGGTATCTGATTTTCCGGCTTTGTGCCGCAGCATGACGCCGCCTCGCAAGGTAACCAACATGCTCCCATCGGGCAGGAACTCAAGGCCCCATGGCGCATCGTCGAGACCGCGAAGGATGGTATCGAGTTTGAGCGTAGCACCGCCTTCGGGTGTGGGTTCTTGTTTGGTGGTTTGCGGGCCTTTGCATTCGAAAGCAAGGGCGGCAAAAAGTATTGCGATAAAGAGGGGGAGAAATCGGTTCATACCAAGACAGGTGTGGTTTAATGAATGAGCACAACTGCCAAGGTACGTCAATAAGCTCCCTACAACCTTTCTTTTGGGGTAAAAAAACAGGTGTGTTAGCGCCGCTGGTGGCGCTAACACACCTGTTTTTTTACCCCAAAAGAAAGGTTTACATTTTTGCTTTCAGCTCCTTGGCTTGTTTTCCAAACAAATGCCTTGGCGTTTTTTCAATGTCCGCCAAAACGCGGTTGAGTTCGGGTTGCCGGGCGGGCATCGTGTTGAGCAGCGTAAGTACGAGAGCCCATTCGGCGCGTTGCGACACGGTGGGGTCCGACACGCGAGCCAGTTCGCGGAAGTACTTTGCGGCTTCGTCGTAGCTGCGGTTTTTATACGATGCGTGGGCAAGCATTTCTTTGGCTTTTACATCGTTGGGCTGAAGTTTAAGGGCTGGTTTGAGGTTGGTAATTACATCGGAATAATCGCCGGAACGGTAGTTTTTCGAAGCCTGGTCCCAAACAGAGGATTCCACTCCCGAGCCTTTGCTTGTGCTGTTGTTTTGCACGGCAAAGTCGCTGTCGCGGTAATAGGATTGTGAAAGCTGACGGTAATCAACTGTGCCACGGGCGGCCGTTGAAGGTTCGAGGGCGTCTTCCAGTGGGTCGCGGTCTTTTTGCAGCGAGGGGTCGGAGGGACGCACAGGGGCTTCTATTTTGGGTGGGGCGGGTTCGGTGGCGGCTATGGTTTGATCGTCGTTGTTGTCATCGCCAGGTTGTTCTCTGGTGGGCGAAGTCCGTGTATTTACGTTGGGCTTGGGCTTTGCCGGACGCACGCTTGAGGAGGGCTTTTTAGCTTCGGGTTTTTCCACTTTGGCGATGGGCGCTTCTTCGGTAATCACATTTTCCCGACCGAAAAACCACCAGGCACCGAAAGCGAGGGCGAGGGCGGCGGCAATGCTCATGGGCCACATGTTTATGCTTCGGGAGCGTGTGGGTGGCGTGTATCCGGGGATGGCCGAAGGCGCGGCCTGGTAATTGTTTTCCCAAAGTTTCATTTTGGAAACCAAGTCGTTTTCGACAAGAAGTTCCAGAGCGCGTCGTTCCTGGCGGTGTTCCTGCACGAGTTCGGCGAGTTCGGCGTCGTTGGCCAAAACACGTTCGAAAGCGATGCGTTCCTCGATGATGAGGTCGCCGCGCAGGTAAGATTCTATGGTATCGAACAATCGTGGGTCCTGGCGCATGGCCTGAAGATTTAGGAGTTAGGATTACAAAAAGAGCAAATGTTCATCTTTTCCAATACGGATTTTTTTCAAGGATTTCCCTGAGTTTCATTCGGCAACGGTAGGCTTCCTTTTTAGCTACATCGGCGCCGCTGTAACCCATGGTATTCGCTATTTCTTCCATCGAATAATCCAGTTGATAGAGGCGCAGCAGTCCTTTGCAGCGTTCTCCGATTTGTGTGAGTGCTTCGGCCAGCAGGGTGCGTTCTTCACCGCGCAGGGCGTCGGCTTCCGGACTTTCCACCGTGCCTTCGTAATGGTGCTCTTCCAGGTTTCCGTAGCGCCCTTTTTGCCGCCTCAGCGTAAGCCAATGCCATTTGGCGATGGCCACGAAGTAAGTGGACAGGGCGCTTCGGCCCTCATAGCGGCCTTCGCGCAGGTTGCGGTCGAAGAGCACGAGGGTGTCCTGAAACACGTCACGAGCGTCGTCGAAAGCCCCGCCGTGGTCGAGCACATGCCTGATCACGGTTTCGCGCAAGCCTGGGCGCAGGTACAACTGTCGGAGGGCTTCTTCGCGCGCAGCACCGCCAGTTTGAATGGCTGTGATGAGTGCGTCGTCTTTCCAGGTGGTCTTGTCTGTCATATTGGTGTACGCGAAGGTCGAAAGGTAACCTCAGAAAAAAAATTTAAAAAAAATGAATTTGCGTGGTTACCTCCAAGCTTTCCCAGCCATTAAGATGCAAACACATTTGAATCAAGCATTGCAAAAACTGTTCGCACCATGAAAAAGCTCATTTTGATCGCTGCCCTGCTCTTTGTTGGTAACCACCTCGTAAACGCACAAATCAGTGGTGTTGGTTTCCGCCCGGGCCTCACCTTATCGAAATACAAACTTACCAGCGATTACAACGACATCTACGACGCCACCCTTCAACCTGGTGGAAGCTTCGCAGGATTTCTTGAAATCAACCTCGGCAACCGTTTCACCATCCAGCCCGAACTTGCCTTCACCCAACGCGGTGTACACATGGTGAGCGAAAGCGCAATCTACTGGGAAGGTCCCGAGTTTGGTTACGAACCTTACGAAAAAGTGGTTGAGTACCGCTTCCGCGAAACGCTCAACTACATCGACATCCCTGTAATGGTGGAAAAAAACTTCGGCGGCGGCATGTTCGGTGGTTACATCGCAGCCGGTCCGGCCCTCTCCTTCGGCATCAAAGGCAAAGGAAAAGAAGAAATCCTCATCGAATACCCCGCAAATGAGGACAAGTTTGTGGTTGAAAACCGTACCGACCGCAAGGAGTACGAAATCGAAATGGGCAAAGGCCGCTACGACATGTACA
>JBBSDH010000213.1:0-7431 GCA_038249605.1 Chitinophagales bacterium
CCAAATTGAATTCGTGTTCAGGGACTCCAAAGGACACCTGGGTTTGGAGGACTGTCAAAGTAGGCAAGAAAAGGCATTGGATTTTCATTTCAACATCTCCCTGACCACCTTGAACATTGCGAAGGCGACACACTGGCTTTCCATCCCCAAGGAGGAAAGGGGTGCCTTTTCCATGACAGACATTAAAACACAATATATCAATGAACTTGTGCTCGATAAATTAATTTCCTTTTATGGGAAAGACCCGTCCGTGGAAAAAAATAACCCCAAAATCCGTGAACTATATGCTATAGGCAGGATTGCCGCTTAAATCTTTAACGAACCATTGATAAAGCGTGTGGTTGTTTAAAAAGAATGAAGGTTATGGATTAAAATTTACGAGCCGGGCCCTAGTTCGAATCTTTTTTACAAATGTAAATGTTTATTTTTACGAACAAAAAATAATACATGTAAATTTTATGACAATTTTGTAAAGAACAATCTGCATCGACAAACTTGCGTTAAATCCCCAAAAACCAACGCAATGCGCCTTTTCCCTTTCTTTGTCCTGCTGTTGCTCGCCTCCTGTTCCAACCTTGAAACCGTAGAAAATACCGACGAAAACGGCAACCGAATACAATACGAACGCCGCAAAAACGACCACGCCAAAGAAGGTCTTTTCCAACGTTTCAATGCCGATGGCAAACTTTTGGAAGAAGCCACATTCGCCAACGACAGCCTCCACGGCGAACGCAAACTTTTTTATCCGAACGGCAGTGTAGATGCTTTGGAAACCTACCGCCACGGCGTATTTCACGGACCTTTTCGCAAACATTACGAATCCGGAAAACTACAACTCGAGCAGACTTATGAAAATGGCGCCATGCAAGGCTTCAGTCTGGGCTACCATGAAAACGGCAAGCTGGCCGAAAAGGTCACCATGGTCAACAACGAAGAAAATGGCCCTTTTTTCGAATACTACGAAAACGGCAAAATCATGGCCGAAGGAACGTACCTTCCCTACGATGGCGAAGCCCTGGAAGATGGAGAGCTTAAAGAATACGACGAAAACGGCGTCCTCGTGCGCATCGCCGACTGCAAACGCGGGGTGTGCCTCACACGATGGAAAAAAGATCAGGATTAAAGGATGGCCTGATCAAAAATCAAGTAAATCATGAAATCCTCTAATCCTGGTCCTGATCGCATTCTGATCGCCGGCGCGGGCGGTATAGCCGAAGCCGCAGCACTGCTCCTCGCCGAATGGAGCCTGGAACCTGTTTCCATTTTTATCGGCAACCGGACGTTGGCCAAAGCCCAACACGTGGCTGCGTGGGTTGAAGCCAAGGTTTCCAAACCTTGCAAGGTCACGCCTTTTCATTTGCCTGAAAAAGGGCTCGGTCCCGATGCAGAAGTTGTCTTTCGCGGCGGAGGCGTGTTGCTCGACTGCCTACCTGGCGGTCAGGCGCCGCGGATGGCCACACTGGCCCGCGATTTCGGACTCCACTACGCCAACCTCACCGAATACGTGGCCGAAACCAACGAAATCATGGCCATCGCCAAAGATGCCGGAACTGGTTTTGTGCTGCAAACGGGACTGGCGCCAGGATACATCGATGTGCTGGCCCACGGCTTGTTCCGGCAGTTTTGCGCCGATTTTGGCGTTGAAAAAGTGGACAAAATTGAAATGAAAGTGGGCGCTTTGACGGATCATGCCGTGGCGCCGCATTATTATGGCTTCACCTGGAGCCCCGTGGGTGTAGCCACCGAATACCTGAAAAACGCCGAAGTGCTCCGCGACTTTCAAAAAAAGGAACTGCCCGCCCTGAGCGAAAGAAGCCGAATCCTGATCGACGGCATCGCTTACGAGGACGACCTCACGTCGGGTGGCGCCGCCGACCTGCCACAGGCCCTGGCCGGAAAGGTGCAGTCGCTCGACTACAAAACCCTGCGCCATCCGGGACATTACGCCTGGATACAGGAACAGCTGGATGCCATGGGCGATACCGCCGACCCGATAGCTGCCCTGCAACAACGCATGAAAG
Source organism: Chitinophagales bacterium (assembly GCA_038249605.1). GTDB lineage: Bacteria > Bacteroidota > Bacteroidia > Chitinophagales > Saprospiraceae > M3007. Next base: position 2,022 of record JBBSDH010000213.1, read on the forward strand.
CGGTGGTTCCACACATGGAAGATGACCGTGTGGTGCTTTACGCCGCCGTGGAAGGCCGCGATGCCGGCGGAACGTTGCAAAGAAGGGAAACGGCGAAATTGATACGGCCCCTCACCGTGGGCAAACACAGGTTGCGCGCCATACAAACCACCACCGCAGTGCCTTTGCTTGAATCTGCCATGATGTTGCTGGAAGGCAAACACCGGGGCGTGGTGTTGCAGAGCCAGTTGGACCCTACAAGGTTCTTAGAAGGTTATTTTGTAAAAAAGGTATACGGCTGATCGACCTATTGCTTGCCCAACCTGACCCACGAGAACCCGTATATCCACTACATCATTTGCGTTCAAGGAATTTTCCCAACGCGGGATTAGGAAGTCTCATGTTCGTATCAAGCCGCCAAAGGGAGCTTGGCGTTTCTTACTGCCCAACCACCACGCTCCTCGAAAACTCTCCTTCGGGCAAACGAACATTCAGCACATAAGTACCCGCAGGGATTGAAGGCAAAGTATTTATTTCCAATACATTCAAACCCGATTGCGTGCGGGCGTTGCCCGTCCACACCGACTGTCCGGCGTTGTTCAAGAGTTGCAGGTTCACCTTAGACGCTTTTTCAGCAGTAAAAGAAACCGTAAAATGATCCACTATCGGATTGGGATAAACCATGACATCCTGAATGCCGGAGGGCAAATCGGCTGCGGCTGAAAGCATACCCAGGAAAGTACGTTGCACCGTTGCCGTACCATTGGTAGCGCCACCGAAGGCGGTAAAGACCAATTTGTACAGGTCGTTTTGCGGCGTTTTTACAAAATAAACGCGGTCGCTTTTCACAACCCAGCCTGTACTGAGGTTGAAAAATTTCCAGTCGTGGTTGATCACGTCGAGGCGGGTGCTGAAAGAATCCAGGTAGTCGTTGAAATCGACGGTAGCTGGATCGACGTAGGTAGCGGGGGCACTCAGGATGCTGTCGGCCGACAAGACACCCGTCACTGGATACGGTATGGGGTCGCCGGTGGTGTACAGAATATCCACATACCGGCACAGCACAAGATCCCAACCGGTGGGCGTAACCACGTTGGCGCCGTTGGCGCCAAGGGAGAAATACACAACAGGGCTACCGTTGCCGAAGTTGGTTTGCACCGTGTGGGCGGTCATGTTGCTTCCGTCGAGCTTAGCCACCCGGAAGTTGTACTGAGCACCGTTGTACGAATCGATGATGATTTTCCGGTATTCACCGTTGCGGAGTTTAAGAACGAAAACGCGGTAGCCAACGATTTGAGCCTGAGAAGAATCGAAATAACCCCAACCGAAATCGAGGGCATCGGCACTGTCGGCCGGCGTATTGAAAGCGCCTTCTTCCCACGATTTTTCAGGATTGAACAAAATGTACTCATCCAGTATACCTCCTGCATCGATCGTAAGATCGAATTCAAAGACGAAAGGGTCGTACACCTCCACACCGGGTACGCTTTGCCCTTGCGAAGAAGACGTGCTTTCGTTGATGAAAACACCAGCAGACTGCGGCCCAAGGTTTGAGAACGCGATGTCCCAGGCATCGTTGGGCACCTGTTGGCTGCTGCCGTCTGCAAGTTTGTAGTAGGCAAACTTGGTGTAACCGGCGCCAGTGCTGATTTGGTCGGTGGTTTGGGCGGAGAGTGTGGGGGAGAAGATTGTAAAAAGCAAAAAGTATGGAGCTACGAACCTATTCATGACGGAAGGAATTTGACAAGTAAAATTTGGACTGCGAAATTACCACTTTTGAGGCTTGATGCTTGTCGTATTTTAGTCATTTTAAACAAGGTTTAGAACACCATTTTTTTGTATCTTTGTGTATATCATGGTAACTAAAGAGGAGATACTATCTTATTTAAGGGAAAATAAAAGCCAATTTTTCTCTGATTTTCAACTCATTAAGTTGGGTTTATTTGGATCGTTTGCCCAAAACGATGCTTCTGAGCTCAGTGATATTGATCTCATTGTTGAATTCCAACCAAATACAGAAAACATCTTCGAGAAAAAAGAAAAATTAAAAGCCTCAGTTCAAACCAGGTTTAACAGAGAGGTTGATCTATGCAGGGAAAAGTATATTAAGCCTTATTTCAAGCCTCAGATTCTTCAATCGGCGATTTATGTCTGAAAAGGACAAAGGCAACCTCCTTGCCATAGCAGAAGCTTGCCACAAAATTCATAAATTCATGGGTGATATTTTGGATGCTGATGCCTTTTATTCGGATGATAAAACCTTCGACGCAGTCTTGATGAATTTCGTGGTCATTGGTGAGGCAGTTGTTCGACTCTCCAATAACCTCAAAGAAAGAGAAAGTCACATCCCCTGGGTTAGAATTAAAGGTTTCCGCAACATCGCTGCGCATGAATATTTCGGTGTTGATGCAGAGGAGGTTTGGCAAATCATCAAAAATCATTTACCTCAGTTGGAGCAGGACATCCTTAGTATGTTAAAGGCTTCCTGAAACCTCTTTACAATTTTTCCCACTTTCAGGCAGCCCAAAACCCCTTTTTTGCGTCAACCTTTGCAACATGATTATCTTCGCACCATGAAGCAATTGTACCTACTTGTTTTTTCCCTGCTCCTTTGCACCGGCGCCCTCATGGCCCAGGTGACGGGTGGCCAAACCACCTTCCAATTCATGACCCTGCCCGCCTCGGCGCGCCTCACAGGTCTGGGCGGCATGCAAATAGCTGTTTTGGACGATGACCTCGGCTTCGCTTCCGCCAATCCGGCGGCGCTGAATCCCATGATGGACGGGCAATTGCAGTTCAACCACAATTTTTTCCTTTCCGACATACAGCACGGCTACGCTGCTTACGCCCAACATTTGCCCAAAATCGGGTTCACGGTACAAGGCGCTTTGCAGTACATGAATTACGGCGACATCAAGATGGCCGACGAGTATGGCCAGATCCAGGGCGACATCAAAGCAGGCGAAACAGCTTTTACCATTGGTGCCGGGCGCATGCTGAGCGACCGCATCTCGTTGGGCCTCAACCTGCGTTTCGGCGTGAGCACCCTCGACGTGTACCAGGCCAGCGCCCTCAGCGCCGATGCCGGTCTGATTTACAACGATACTTCCAGTTTGTTTTCAGCAGCGGTGGTTGTTCGCAATGCGGGTGCACAACTTGCCACGTACAACGGCGAGCGTGAGGATTTGCCTTTCGACATCCAGATTGGTGTCACCAAGCGGCTGCGCCACCTGCCTTTCCGTTTCGGCGTTGTTTACCACCATTTGCACCAATGGAAGATCCGTTACGATGACCCGGCGCTGCAAAATTCCGATGTGGTATTTTTTGGGGAAGCTCCTGAGGAAAGCGGCAATCCTGGCATCGACAATTTTTTCCGTCACTTTGTTTTCAACGGCGAGTTTTTGCTGGGCAAAGCCGAAGTTTTCCGCATCCGTGTAGGCTACAACCACCAACGTAAAAAGGAACTTACGGTACAGAATTACCGAGGTTTGGCTGGTTTTTCGGGTGGCATCGGCGTTAAAACACGCCGTTTGCGCATCGATTTCGGTTATGGCGCTTACCATCTGGCAGGCGGCGTGGTGCATTTCGGGCTTGGTACCAACCTGAAAGAGTTTTTTTAGCAAGAACTCTTCGTTTTTTTCACCTACTTCTTGGAAAATTGGCCGCATTCGCGGTATCTTTGCGTTCCCTTACAGGAAAGGTGTCCCTTGTGGGCCATTTTTTCCTTGATTTTGAACAAGTTATACAAATTTTAGTCAACCAACAGTATGCCTACTATCAATCAGCTTGTACGCAAAAGCCGCGAAAAGGTAGAGTACGCCAGCAAGAGCCGTGCGTTGAACGCATCGCCTCAGAAGCGTGGTGTGTGCACACGTGTGTACACCACGACGCCGAAAAAACCGAACTCGGCCCTGCGTAAAGTAGCTAAGGTACGTATGGTGAACGGTTTTGAGGTGATTGCCTACATTCCGGGAGAAGGACACAACCTGCAGGAGCACAGCATCGTGCTGGTGCGCGGCGGTCGTGTAAAAGACCTTCCCGGTGTACGTTACACCATTGTTCGCGGCGCCCTTGATACGGCTGGCGTGAACAACCGCAAAAAAAGCCGCTCGAAATACGGCACCAAGCGTCCCAAGAAGTAATCAAGATTAGCTGATTTTAGGATTTACGGGATTGATTTTCCGGATTTTTTAAGATTTTCTGTACTTGGTTTTCATTTATTCAACAACCAACACAACAAGATGCGTAAGCACAAACCGAAACCTCGAGTATTGGCTCCCGATCCACGTTACAGTGACCAGATGGTCACCCGTTTCGTGAACAACCTGATGTGGGAAGGCAAGAAGAGCGTTGCGTACACCATTTTTTACGATGCTTTAGACCTCGTAAAAAGCCGCACCAACGAGGACGAGTTGCAAGTCTGGAAAAAAGCCTTGAACAACGTCATGCCTCAAGTGGAGGTGCGCAGCCGCCGTATTGGCGGTGCAACTTTCCAAATTCCGACCGAATTGCCGGCCAACCGCAAAATTTCGATCGGGATGAAATGGCTCATCAAATATGCCCGCGCCCGCAGTGGCAAAGGCATGGCTGAAAAACTCGCCGCCGAAGTCGTTGCCGCAAGCAAAGGTGAAGGCAGCGCAGTGAAAAAACGCGAAGACACGCACAAAATGGCTGAAGCCAACCGCGCTTTCGCCCATTTCCGTTCCTAAGCACAGCCATACCACACACCATCCCTACCGTCGAAATGGGCAGTCGATTTGCTTTCAGCATACCGCCTGCCAGATTTCGACGGTATTTTGGTTTTAAACGGAGTACGCGGAGCAAACACAATATGATTTTACAAAACTTTCTGTAAGCCATACAGCGTTTCACCAAATTTCCAAAAAGCAGTTGGACATTTTCTTTTGGAACACAAAACATTCCTTGGAGACTGCCCTCTTCATCAACACTTCATCACAAAATCACTCAAGCACAATCGTCATGGCAAACGACCTCCGGTATACCCGTAACATTGGTATTGCCGCTCACATTGATGCCGGTAAGACTACCACTACTGAGCGCATCCTGTATTACACCGGGGTAACCCACAAAATCGGCGAGGTACACGAAGGCGCCGCCACCATGGACTGGATGGAGCAAGAGCAGGAACGTGGTATTACCATCACCTCGGCTGCCACCAAATGTGCCTGGTCTATCGGTGACCAGAAGTACGACTTCAACATCATCGACACCCCTGGACACGTTGACTTTACCGTGGAGGTAAACCGCTCGTTGCGTGTACTCGACGGCCTCGTGTTCCTTTTTTCGGCTGTTGACGGCGTTGAGCCGCAGTCGGAAACCAACTGGCGCTTGGCCGATAACTACAAGGTACCCCGCATTGCTTTTGTAAATAAAATGGACCGTGCTGGTTCCGACTTCTTCAATGTTGTTA
>JBBSDH010000214.1:0-7300 GCA_038249605.1 Chitinophagales bacterium
CCAGCTTCAAGACTAAGGTCTTCCACGTTGTATTTTTCCAGCATTTTGCCGGTACGGCGGTAAACGTCGGTATTCAGCTTGACCCACCTTTGTTTTACGGTATTGGCCAGGCCGGTGTAACCGTATTCGCGCAAACCTGCAATGGCCATCCATTGTAAAGGCGCCCAGCCGTTGGGGGCATCCCATTGCTGGCCGGTGTGGTTGGGAGTGGTGACAAGGCCTCCGGCTTTCAGGAAGGTTTTTTCCAGCATTTTGGCACAGGCGTCGGCCTGGTCTTTTTCGGCGATGGCAAAAAACAGCGGATACACGCCGGCCAGCGAAAGGACTCCTGTCGGGGCCCGGTTGGTCCAGTCGTAGTCCATAAACCAGCCCGAAGGTTTGTCGTAAAAGTATTTGCGGATGGCGCGTTCGCGGAGGTATGCGCGTTTGCCGTAATACTCGGTTTTGGCGGCATCGCCTTTTTCCTGAAAGCCTTTACTCAGGGTACTTTCGAGGTGCCACAGCAGACAGTTGAGGTCTACGGGGATGATGTCGGTGGTGTTGATGTCTTTCAGGTCGGCGCCTACGTTCCATCGGCTGCTGAAATCCCATCCCGATTCGGCGCCGGCTTTGATGTGTCGGTACATGGTTTGGGGCGGACGGGAAGGAATGCTGTTGGCGGTTTCCACGTCTTCGCGGTACGATTCGGGGCGCGGGGCCGGACGGTCGTCCCAATACCTGTTGAGTACCACTTCGGGTTCGAGCAGCACCACCCGGCGGCGGGTCGGATTTTGTTCGGTGAGTTTGTCGGCGCCGTCCATCCAGAAGGCGTATTCTTTTTCCAGTTGGGGCAGGTAACGCGTCCAGGAGGGCTTGCCCTGGGCGTCGGGTTCGCTGAGTTTGACCATCAGGCTGAAAAACGGCGGTTGGCTTCGGCTGAGGTAATATGCGCGGTTGCCGTTGGGAATGTGGCCGTAGGTATCGATGAGGTATGCGAAATTGTCGAGGATGTTGCCAATGAGGTCCTGCTTGCCGGCCGATTCGAGGCCGAGCATGGTAAAGTAGCTGTCCCAATAATATACCTCTCCGAACCGTCCGCCTGGCACCACATAAGGTTTGGGCAAGGGCAGCAAGGTACTGCCCAAACGTATGGTATCGGCAGGTCGGGTGAGTACGGGCCACAGGGCCTGGATGTGTTCGGCGGGCGTGCGCGAAACGTCGGTGTTGAATTCGCTGCTGTACGAAGTGGGCAACTCGAAATGTTCGAGCACGAATTTTTTCAAATCAAACCCCGACATTTTGCGGGCTTCGTCGTACCGCTTCAAAATTTCCGAAGGCGGTATTTTGGCGGTACAGTCGGCAAATGTTTTGCCGTCGGGAAATACGCGCGCCATTTGCACTGCATCAAACAAAGCGCCGTAAAGGGCGTCCGGAGATCGCGGCCCTTTCACAAGTACTTCTTTTTCAGTATTTTGCACCGTTCCCGGGGAGGATTCGCATGCAAAAAAAGCGAGCAGAATCAAAAATCCTAAAAGTTTTTTCATAACCAAATTATTGACGGCGTAAGGTCCGTACAAAATTCATATTCGGTATGTCAAGACTGGCAAGCGGTAAAAAAATTTTTTCCATGTTAATATTTGAAAAATATTCTAAATAAATGCGAATTTTCGCCCATCAACAACCTAATCGTTTATCTTAAACCAAACTCTTCATTATGCTTCGTAAATTTTTACCCATCCTTGGCGCTCTGTTGCTGACCGCCACCCTCGCCTCAGCTCAGCGCAACTGCGGCACTATGGAAGTCCTCGACCGTCAGCTTCGGGAAGATCCTGCCATGCAGGAACGTATGAACGCCATTGAAAACCATACCCAACAATTTGTTCAAAACCCGGGCGCCCAGGACCGTGTTGTAGTGACCATTCCTGTTGTTGTAAATGTCGTTTATTTCAACGGCACCCAAAACATCAGCGATGCACAAATTCAGACGCAAATCGACGTTTTGAACGCCGACTTCCGCCTGCTCAACGCCGACCAGTCGCTCATTCCACCACTGTTTCAGGGTTTGAAAGCCGACAGTGAGGTGAATTTCTGCCTCGCTACACGCGACCCCAGCGGCAACGCAACCACGGGTATCCGCCGCCGTCAAACCACCGTAAATGGCTTCGGCACCAACGACGCGGTAAAATACGACGCCAATGGCGGCATCAGCGCCTGGGACCGCAACAGCTACCTCAACCTTTGGATTTGCGATCTCTCCGGCGGTTTGTTGGGTTATGCCCAATTCCCCGGCGGCCCGGCGGCTACCGACGGCGTGGTATGCGATTTCGCCTACGTTGGCACCATTGGCACGGCCACCGTGCCATTCAACCTTGGCCGCACTGCCACCCATGAAGTAGGTCACTGGCTCAACCTCCGCCACATTTGGGGCGATGCCAACTGCGGCAGCGACCTCGTAAGCGACACTCCCTTACACAATACTTCCAACGGAGGATGCCCTGCCTACCCACACTACTCCACTTGCTCGGGCGCTCCTATTGAAATGACCATGAACTACATGGACTACACCGACGACGCATGCATGTACATGTTCTCCTTGGGTCAAAAAGCACGCATGCAGGCTGTAATTGTACCCGGCGGATCACGCGCTTCGCTTGCCAACTCCTTGGGTTGCCAGGCTCCCGGCGGCGGCGGTTCGTGCGGAACACCCGGTAGCCTCAGCGCAGGCAGCATAACCACTTCGAGTGCGGCTTTGTCGTGGGGCAGTGTAAGCGGCGCCACATCGTACAATTTTGAGTGGAAACTGAACAGTGCAAGCACCTGGACAACGGTGTCGGGACTTACCGGCACGTCGTATGCTCTTGGCGGACTCAGCGCAGGCACCACCTACAACTTCCGCGTACAAGCCGTCTGCGGTGGTACTTCGGGCACAGTTTCGGGATCAAGCAGCTTCACCACCAGCGCGAGTCAATCGTGCTCCGATACCTACGAAAGCAACAATACGCGAAGCACCGCCAAAGTGATTCCGGTGAACACAGCGTTCAATGCCCAGATAGCTTTCAGTGGCGACAACGACTGGTACCGCTTCTCCAACACCTCGACCAACCGCCGAATCAAAATAGAATTAACCAATTTGCCTTTTGATTACGATGTCAAATTGTACCGCAACAGCGGCCTGCTTGCAACCTCTGAAAACGGCGGAACAACCAATGAAACGATTATTTTAAATACAACAAACGTTTCATCAAACTACTTCGCTTACGTTTACGGCTTCGGTGGCACTTTCAGCAATACCCAGTGTTACAACCTGAAAGTCAGCCTCAGCAGCACCAACTGGCGTGAAGACGGCAGCACCGACGGCGAAGTGGAAGAACTCGAAATCCCGGTTGTTTTTGCCGACGAACGTTTCGCCATGTTCCCCAACCCTGCCAGCGATGAACTCAACATCGACTTCTTCCAGCAGGCAGATGCCGACGTACAGGTTACCGTGTTCGACGCCTCCGGCAAAGCCGCCGTGCAGCAACAGCGCGAAATCACCAAAGGCGACAACCGCATGGTGCTCAACCTGAGCCGCCTTGCTCCCGGCGCTTACTTCGTTCAGGTGCGCACAGGCGATGAAGTGACGATGAAAAAACTTATTAAGAACTAGCAGTTTCTTTTTGGGTAAAAAACAAGGGTGTTTTATCGGCTAACCGATGAAACACCCTTGTTTTTTATCCAAAAAGAAACTGCATAAGAGGATGAAAAGCACACGTTCGGCGTATTTTTGGAACTTGAAACACTGTTCGTGTTTCCAATGAACTCTCATCATGCGTTTCGCCAGTCTGTTTATTGGTTTGTTGCTTGTTTTTCTCGCCTGTACAAAGGACTATGAAGATCCAGAGGTGTACAAACTGAGCATTCCGTACGGCTTCCCACAACCCGTTTTTCCGGCAGACAATGAGCTTACGCAATCACGTGTGGCTTTGGGGAAGAAATTGTTTTACGACCCGGTGATGTCGCGCGACAGCACGCGATCCTGCGGTTCCTGCCATTTCCCGCACCTTGCTTTTTCCGACAGTGTGGCTTTGAGCCCGGGCGTTGAGGATCGTCCGGCCAACCGCAACGCCCCGTCGCTCGCCAACGTCATTTACCAGGAAAAACTCCTGCGCGAAGGCGGCTTACCATCGCTTGAAATGCAGGTGCTTGTACCGGTACAAGAACACAACGAGTTCGATTACAGCCTGATTTTTATTGCGCAACGGCTGCTGCGCAACCAGGAATACGTGGAACTTTCGCAAAAAGCTTACGGCAGGGCACCCGATCCGTATGTGATCACACGCGCCATCGCGGCTTTTGAACGCACGTTCATCAGCGGTGGGTCACCGTTCGACCAATGGTATTTTCAGGGAAAAAAAGAGACGATAAACAGGGAAGCGGTGCGCGGTTTTGCACTTTTTCAAAGCGAACGGCTTGGTTGCAACCAGTGCCACAACGGCTTTTTATTCACCAACCAATCGTTCGCCAACAACGGCCTGTACGAAGATTACAACGACCCGGGGCGTTACCGTTTTACCGGACTGGAAAGCGATCGCGCGGTGTTTAAAATCCCATCCCTGCGCAACATCGCTCTAACCTCGCCTTACATGTTCGACGGTAGCCTGCCCACCCTCGACGCTGTGATCGATCATTACCAAACGGGCGGCAAAGCGCACCCGAACAAAAGTACGTTGATCAAACCTTTTCAACTTACTCCTCAGGAACGGTCGGAACTTTTGGCTTTTCTACATAGTTTAACGGATGAGCAGTTTGTGAACGATCCTGCTTTTAGACAAGATTTATGATTGATCCGCTTACCCACCAACACCTCATGCACGCCGCCATCGCAATCGAACGCACCGGCATAAACAGCAACCAGGGCGGAGCGTTCGGCTACATTTCCTGCATGTCGGCGTAATAAATGAGCTCCCATTCGTCGCCACTTTTTGCGAAGCGGCGCTCAAGCAAGTAATTGGCGCCGGTGGTACGGATGCGTTCGATGAGCAGCGTTTCGCTCATGGGCGTCCATTCCTGGAGGAAATCTCCTTTGCTGAAATCTACGGCACGGTGCATGCGCCAGTTTTCTTTTTGCCATTGGGTGGGCTGTTTTTCCGAATGGGTGCTATCCACTTGGACAGATGTTTGTCCCAAAAGCGGCCAAATGATGTGCTTCATCTGGTATAGACTGTCGGTGTGGAATTTTTGGTAAAAAGCCACAAAATCGGCAGGCAGTTCGGAAGGAAGCGCCATGCTTATGGTTTCCGAGGCAGCTACGGAGTCGGATTTGGAGCGGCAGGCGAAAAGAGAAACGGCGGCAATGAACAGCAAAAAGAGGTTTTTCATGCAGCAAAATTAGGTGGAGCAGTCTGAAAAACGTTGGCTTCGCTCAAAATATTGGCCGGGCCAACAATTCAGCCCACTTCGTAGGGTTCGGACTGATGGTGCTGGCGGTGTATTTTTCTGCGTGAACCTTCTTCGGAATCTGCTTATGGTTTAATCAGCTTCTTGGTCCACACATTTCCTCCCGACTTCACCGTCACCGCATAAGTTCCGGCGACCCAGCCAGACACATCCAGTCTCGCACTGTTTCCTCGGTGCACCACACTGCCCTTCGCGTCCGACACTATCACCGAATAGCCCACAGGCGCTATGCCTTCAAAATCGATGTTGCTCACGCTGGTAGCCGGATTGGGGTAAAGTCGCAAATGGGTCGTCACTGAAGTCCAATCGGCTTCCCGTTGGGTGCTGCCCATTGCGTACTGCCTGCTGCCTCCTGCCTGCTGCCCGGTGGTTGCTGCTTGCTGACCGCTGCCTGCTACAACAAAATCGCCTTCACGTACAAATCCGTTGGCATCCATTACGGTGACGTGATAATCGCCGGGCGCAAGGTTGGTAAGGTTTTGGGCGGCACTGCCGTGATCCCAGTAGTAGGTGTAGGGCGCAAGTCCTTTGGTGGTGGTGAGTGCGATGCTGCCGCTGTTCGGACCGTTATTCGACGGTGTCACCACCGACGCGAGTTCCATGTTGTCGATGGCGAAATCCCACACGCCGCAGCCGAAGGTGCCAAAACGCACGAGGTTGCGAGCGGCTACCATTTCCACGCCCATCACGCGTTGCAACGGCATGAGGCTGTTGCGCAGCGGGTACCAGGTGTTGGTTTCGGTAAGGTACACGTACGGACCCACGTCGGTGGCGGCAAACAACATGCTTTCATCGGGCATGGCTGCGAGTTCCTGTACCATGGTTGCGGGCAAACCGTTGGACATGCTCGCAAACGTAACGCCGCCGTCGGTCGATTTCCACACGCCCGGGTTGGAGTAGCCGCTGCCGCAAAACCAAACCAGGTCTGGATTTATCTTGGAAGGTAGAATGTGCGAACCGTAGAGGTAAAATCCGTCAGGCCCGTTGAACCCCGACGCTTTTTGCCAGCCTACGCCGCTGTTTTTGCGGAAAAAAGTACCGTCGTCGGTGGCTACGTAACGCCGTCCGTTGATGGCATTCACGGCGATGGCGGAAATGAGTGCATTGCCAGAATTGGAATTGGTTTTGAAATTGTAAGGGTCCTGCACGGCCGAGATGCTGTACGGCGCGCTCAGTCCGGCCGTAAGCTCAATGAGATGCGAACCGCTGCCGCCGTTGATGTTGCCGCCGCCGACAAGGATGCTGTTCAACGCCGGAGCGTCGCTGCGTTCGGCTGCTGGTACGATCCAGCCCACGTTGGGTTTGTCGTCGCCCGAGAGCTCCCAGTTGGAGCTCCACCAGCTCGTGGATGTTTGCGGATTGTGCTGGTAATCAAAGGCGCCGCCGGGGTACTGTTTCCAAAAACGCTGACCGTTGTTGGAAAACACCATGTGGCCGTAGTCGCCCGACACAATCTGGTTGTAGCCAAGGATGTTGTACTGATCGGAAACGGCCAGGTTGGCACGTTGGTAGCCTTGGTCCTGCGAACCGGCGTAAATGAACTCCGGGTTGATGGGATCGGTGCGCACATCGTAATACTGGCTCACGTTGAGGCCTGTGAGCGACAGGTTTTGGTTGGTCACCATGTCGTCGTACGATACGCTCAGGCCGCCGTGGTTGGAAATGAGGGTAAAATTCTGTCCACCGGCCGTACGAAAACACTCGATGTCCATAATGTCGGCGTGTAGTTTCCCGGCAACGTTGCCGTAGTATTCCCACCATTCGTTCACCAGCGTCCAGTTGGCGCCGCCGTCGATGCTGCGGTATGAATTTACCTCGCCGTAAAAAAGTTTGTTCGAATCGTTGAGCGACACCTCGATGCCCACGTCCCAGGCATTGCTGGGCG
>JBBSDH010000215.1:0-7289 GCA_038249605.1 Chitinophagales bacterium
CGCCGGGATGGTGCAGGGCCATGCCCATGATGTCGAAACCGACGCCGATGTTGCCGATCGACGCTGGCGCAAAAGCTGTGGTTTCCAAATGTTTGCTGTTCAGTTGATCCCCTGCTCCGGATTGTAACCGGGGATGCCTTTAAAATAGTTCCAAACGTACTCGAGGTCTTTTTCCTCGTCGCCGGTGGGGTAAAAAAACACGGGATCGAAATACACTTCCTTTTTTCCCCAATTGAACTGACAAAAAGCGATGGGCACGCCTGCTCCAACGGCTATGTAATAAAAACCACTGCGAATTTTATCCACTTTTTTGCGCGTGCCTTCGGGCGAGATCACCAGGTGCATGCGTTTTTCGCGTTTGAACGCCTCCACAGTTGCCGACACAAAGTTACCACCCACCTTTTTATTGCGGTCCACGGGTATGCCGCCCAACCAGCGGAAAAAGACACCAAAAGGCCAACGAAAAATGGAGTGTTTGCCCACGTAGTTGGCATTGAGTTTTCCGGCGCTGTTGACCATGACACCCACCGGAAAATCCCAGTTGGAGGTGTGCGGACCAACGGCTATCACCACTTTATCAACATGAAAAGGGTACGAGCCGGTTATTTTCCATCCCCACATTCGGAGGATCATTGCGCTGAAGGAACTTAGCATGGTGTGTTTTTTTCAAATAAAAATAAACCGCTTCGAAATCCAATCCAATCTTCCAAATCCCTATCATCCATTTAAATTCAAAATTCCTAAAATCCAGGTTTAAGCTCCATCAACACCACGTTTTCAATGTGGTGCGTGTGGGGAAACATATCCACCGCCTGCGAACGCTTCACGGCATATTTTTCACTTAACCATTGCAAATCCCGCGCCTGTGTGGCCGGATTGCAGCTCACGTACACGATGCGCGGCGCGGCCAGATCGAGCAAAAAACGCACGGCCTTTTCGTGCATGCCCGCGCGCGGCGGGTCGGTGATCACCACGTCGGGACGGCCGTGAAGTTCTGTGAATTCGGGCGATAAAACATTTTTCACGTCGCCGGCATAAAAAGTCGTGTTGGTGATGCCGTTGAGTTTCATGTTTTCCTCGGCGTCGGCGATGGCTTCGGGTATTTCCTCGATGCCCACCACGTGTTTGGCCTGCCTTGCAAGGTACAAAGCAATACTTCCTGTGCCGGTATAAAGATCGTACACGTTTTCGTTTCCGGTGAGTCCGGCAAATTCGGCGGCCACGTCGTAAAGCACCTTACCCTGTCTCGTATTGGTTTGAAAAAACGATTTCGGACCGATTTTAAACTTCAAATCTCCAATTTGTTCGATCGCATAACCCTTTCCGTGGTACGTGATCATGTCGAGGTCGAACTGCGAATCGTTGAATTTTGTGTTGATGTTGTAAACGAGCGTGGTGATTTGGTCCCCGAATTTTTCCAAAATCGCGTCGAGCAAGGGTTTGAGTTTTTCCGGCTCGTCGCGGGCCACGCTCACCAGCAGCATAAGTTCGCCAGTGGTGCAGTAACGCACCATGAGGTTGCGCATGTATCCTTTGTGGCGGCGCATGTCGTAGTATTCCAGCTTTTGTTCGGTGGCGTATTCACGCACGAAATTACGGATCTCGTTCGACGGTCCGCCCTGCAGGTAGCAATGCTGGATGTCGATGATTTTATCGAAAAAACCGGCTTTATGGAATCCTAAGGCGTTGAGGTTGGCGGTTTCGGGGTCCACGTCGTCCATTTCGCCAGGCAGAAGCCAGCGGCGGTTGCTGAAACCGAATTCGAGTTTGTTGCGGTAGTAGGTGGTTTCCGGGGCGCCGAGGATGGGGCGCATGTCCTCCACATCAATTTTTCCGATGCGTTGTAGTGCGTCTTCAACCACTTTTTGTTTGTGGTGCAGTTGCTCTTCATAGCTCAGGTTTTGCCATTTGCAGCCGCCACAAATGGAGAAGTGGCTGCAAAACGGCTCGATGCGACCGGGAGCCGGTGTGATCAGTTTTTCAACTTTGCCTTCGGCAAAACCGCCTTTTTTCTTTTGTACGTATACATCCACAACGTCGCCGGGCACCGCTCCTTCAACAAACACGGTGAGGCCGTCGGCCGTGCGGCCCACGCCTTTGCCGCGGTCGGCCATGCCGTGGATGGGGACGCTGGGGATAATGATTTGTTTTTTTGCCATAAGTGGGCGCAAAGGTAAGGAATACGGTCGTTACCTTTGCGCCCTTAAATACCACACAGCACCATGACGTCACGCCAGATACGCCGCCATTTTCTCGACTTTTTCGCTTCCAAGGGCCATAAAATCATCCCATCCGCCCCCATCGTCGCCAAAAGCGACCCCACCCTCATGTTCATCAACTCGGGTATGGCGCCGCTGAAAGATTTTTTCCTCGGCAACCAAACGCCACCCGCCAAACGGGTGGCCGATACCCAAAAATGCCTGCGCGTAACGGGCAAACACAACGACCTCGAAGACGTGGGCCGCGACGGCTACCACCACACCATGTTCGAAATGCTCGGCAACTGGTCGTTCGGCGATTATTTCAAAAAAGACGCCCTCGCCTGGTCGTGGGAACTGCTCACGGAAGTGTATAAAATCCCCAAAGACCGCCTCTACGTGTCGGTGTTTATGGGCGATGAAAAAGAAAACCTGCCTTTTGACCAGGAGGCATTCGATACCTGGAAACAATACCTTCCGGAAGACCGCATTTTGCCATTCGGCAAAAAAGAAAATTTTTGGGAAATGGGCGAGCAAGGTCCATGCGGCCCCTGCTCCGAAATCCACGTCGACCTGCGCTCCGACGAAGAACGCGCCCGCATCGACGGCCGCGACCTGGTAAATGCCGACGACCCGAACGTGATCGAAGTGTGGAACAACGTGTTTATGGAGTTCAACCGCAAAGCCGACGGCTCACTCGATGTGCTTCCCGCCAAAAGTGTGGACACAGGCATGGGCTTCGAACGCCTTTGTCGCGCCGTGCAAGGCAGCAATTCCAACTACGACACCGACGTTTTCCTGCCCCTCATCAATTTCCTCGAGAACTACTCGGGCATCAAATACACCGGTACCTACCCGGGCGTACACGAAAACTGGAGCAAAACCGACATCGCCATGCGCGTGGTGGCCGACCACCTGCGCGCCGTGAGCTTCACCATTGCCGACGGCGAACTGCCCTCCAACACGGGCGCCGGATACGTTATCCGACGCATCCTGCGCCGTGCCGTACGTTACTATTACTCCTTCCTCAACCTGAAGGAACCCATTCTCTACCGCCTTGTGCCCATCCTCGCCGAGGATTTCGCCGACGTGTTTCCGGAGCTCAACGCACAGCTCGATTTCGTGATGCGCGTGATTTTGGAAGAAGAAAAAAGTTTCCTGCGCACACTGGAAAGCGGCTTGAAACGCATCGACGTTTTGGACGCAAAAAACAACAGCATCAGCGGCGAACAGGCTTTTGAATTGTACGACACGTTCGGTTTTCCGATCGATCTTACCCGTTTGATCGCGGGTGAAAAAGGCTGGTCTGTGGACGAAGCAGGCTTCGAAGCCGCCTTGCAGGAGCAAAAAATACGCTCGCGCAAAGACGCCGCCAAAACGGTAGGTGACTGGATGGTGCTCCGCGACGAGTTGAACCCTGAATTTGTGGGTTACGACCAGCTCGAACTGCGCGATGCCCGTGTGATCAAATACCGCACGGTGGTGATCAAAAACGAAGAACAATACCATGTGGTTTTGGATAAAACGCCGTTTTACCCCGAAGGCGGAGGCCAGGTGGGCGACGCCGGTTACCTGCAATTCGCCGGCGAAACCATCCGGGTACTCGATACGAAAAAAGAAAACGACCTCGTGATCCACGTTGTGGAGCGCCTGCCCGACTACATGCAGGACCCCACCGTGCATTGCGTGGTAAACGAGCGCAAACGCCGCCTCACCGAGAACAACCACTCGGCCACCCACCTCCTGCACGCCGCCCTGCGCAAAGTGCTCGGCACCCACGTACAGCAAAAAGGCTCGTACCTCGACGATCAGACGTTGCGTTTCGACTTTGCGCATTTCCAAAAAGTGTCCGACGAGGAAATCGCGCAGATTGAAAAGATTGTAAACGAAAAAATCCGCCAGGACATACATCTCGAAGAAGCGCGCAAACTACCCATCGAAGAGGCCAAAAAATCGGGCGCGATGATGTTGTTTGGTGAAAAATACGGCGAAACCGTGCGTATGATTACGTTCGACCCAACGTACTCGCGCGAACTTTGCGGCGGCTGCCACGTGCGCAGCACCGGCAACATCGGTTATTTCAAAATTGTGTCTGAAGGAGCGGTAGCAGCCGGCGTGCGACGCATCGAAGCGCTCACGGCCGAAGGCGCTGAACATTACGTGGCCGGATTGGAGCAAAGCGTTACCGCCATCCGAACCTTTGTGAAGGGTCAGGACCTGGTGAAAGCCGTGGCCGACCTGTACGAAGACAACCGCCGTTTGCAAAAAGAAGTGGAAAAACTGGTGCAGGAACAGGCTTCGGGCCTGCGCGAAGGTCTGCGTGGGCAGGCGCGCGAAGTGAACGGCATCAAAATCGTGACTGCCCTGTTGCCCATCCACGATGCCAACGCCATCAAAACCCTCGCTTTCGAGCTCGAGCGCGAACTGGCGCCAGCCGTGGTGGCTTTCGGCACCGTTTCAGTCGACGGCAAGCCGCTACTCACGGTGAAAATCAGCGACAGTTTGGTGAAAGAAAAAGGCCTGAACGCTGGCAACATCGTGCGCGAGCTCGCCAAAAAACACCTCAACGGCGGCGGCGGCGGACAACCGTTTTTTGCCACCGCGGGAGGTAGCGATGCGGGCGGGTTGAAAGCGGCTGTAGAGGCTGTAGAGGGGATGGTGTGAAAAAATCCGTTTTTAACCTGTGTTGCTGTATCCGTGTTCTTTTTGGGCATCGTTGTGTAACACGGATGCAAGCAAAACGGATCAAAACGGATTTTTACAGCTATATTTGAAACCCATGGTAACAACCGCCCAAGTCCAATCCACCTTCCAATGCTCAATCGAGCGGGCCTTCAAGACGCCCATACTCGGTGATGCCACTCAATTTCTGGTGGGTTACGGGCCGGTACCGGCTGTGGTAAAATTTACCGACGATGCCACGTGGGGCAAACGGGGCGGCACACGCATCCCCCATGCCGCCAAAACGTTGGTTTCCCCGGGCGGACCCATCGGGATTGATGAAGTGTACGAACGGGAGGAAAACGTTTACTGGCAATGGGGAGTAGCAAAATTTCTGCAAGCGAGCATGGGATTTACCGAATTTCGGGGAGAGCTTTTTTTTACACAAAACCAGGATGGTACAGTGCACGTGCGGTGGGTGTATACCCTGTTTTCCAAAAACACTTTGGCTTATCCTTTCCATTGGCTTTTTGGAAAAGTATTTTGGAAAGGCCAAATGCAACGCGCGATCCGGAACATGAAGGTGTACGCGGAATCGGATGCAGCGTTTTTATACGCATGAAAAAATCCGTTTTAAACAACATATTCAGCCTTCATTGCATCTCAAAGAGGTGAACCGCCACGATGGGCATGTTAAAACTTTGCTTTTAAGCCCGTTTTCCTCGGTTTTCAGATTCTTCCTGCCCTCCTATAAAAGCCTCATCTACTTCAACTTCACCTTCCATTGGATATTGCTCTGAACTTTGCATAGCCAAACGAACCTTATGCTGAAAGGCTAATGCTGTTTTTCGATTCACCCCTATTGTTTTGGCCAATTGCTCGGCTGATATACTTTTTGTGGTGGCACTCATCTTAAAGATAATCAAAAACGCTTTTTGAATCCCAAATTTGAGTTTGTGAAACAAGGTATTAGCCATTGGAGAGGCGTGATGCAAACATTTTTTGCATCGCTTGTGGAATGGTTCAGAAGTGAAATACTCTTGATCACTACCACAGGAAGGGCAAAGAAATCCATTTTTCCATTTGCGATCTGCCAGGTATTGAAGACATGCTTCTTTGGTGCCAAACTTTTTGTGGAACTCAATTTCATTTTGTCCTTTAAATGTGAATATCTCTTTCATAATCTCTTGATTGATAGGGCAATAGGGTGTAGTTCCAATTTGATGTACATTTAGGCTCAAAAATACATGATATGGCAACTGAATACAAATTTGAAGAAGATGGTAGCATAACCATCACGACAAGAATAAAGCCTGAAGGCAGTATGCTTGAGCAGGAAGAGCAGATAGCGGCTGCGGTTGCAGAAGCGGGTCGGATAGCCACGGTTTTTTCGCTTAAAGGCTTTGATACTGCGGGTCAAAGTCAAATTAAGGGGAATGAAAAGTTTACAAGCCGTGGTCAGGAAAAAAAAAGTACCAAACGCCGTACGGCGAAGTTGAAATAGGTCGGCATGTGTATCAGCGGTCTTGTGGCGGCAAAATTTGGGTTCCGCTGGAAGTAAAGGCTCAATTATTGGGTGGTAGTTATACGCCAAAGTTTAGCCAAATGATCAGTTGGAAATATGCTCATCTTGCCGCAGGGGCTGTGTGTGAAGATATGGAATTGAATCATGGTCGAAAAATGAGCACCAAGTTGGTGCAATCAATTGGAGAAGTCGTTGGGGATTTTGGGCTGGACAATGAAGCCGAGATGTCGTATAATTTGCCTGAATTGGAGGCGGTTGTGAGCCATATAGCCATCAGTCGGGATGGGACTACGACATTGATACGGAGAGAAGGCTATCGTGAAACGATGTGCGGGACCATCAGTTTTTATAATTCTGGCGGAGACCGTTTGCACACGATATACAGTGCCTGTGCGCCGGAGTATGGCAAAAAGACGTTTGATGAGGTGCTGGATTTAGAGATTGTAGCGGTTAAGGCCGCCTTTCCCAAGGTAAGGTACTTGGGTTTGGCCGATGGGGCCAAAGACAATTGGATATATCTTCAGCGGCATGCCACCGTGCATATCCTCGATTTTTTCCATGCTACTGAGTACCTCGCGGGTGTCGGCACGGTACTCAAGAAAAGCGAAAAAGACCGGAAAGAATGGCTTGAAAATGCGTGTCACGATTTAAAACATAAGACCAGAGGGGCGCAATTTATCCTGCGGGAATTGAAAAACGCTCAGCAAACAATGGGCAAATCAGTTCCAGAAATACTGTCAAAAACCATTACCTATTTTGAAAATAACCTGCATCGAATGAAATATGCCCAATATCAAAAAGAAGGATATCCAATAGGCTCGGGGGTCACCGAAGCGGCTTGTAAAGTCGTAGTGAAACAACGGCTCAACCAATCCGGCATGAAATGGAATCTGCCCGCCGTAGAG
>JBBSDH010000216.1:0-7257 GCA_038249605.1 Chitinophagales bacterium
CCCCGCCCCACCGACCACCGTTGCGTCCCGTGGGCGTGCCGTGCGGCCCCGCACCCACCCCCCTGGCGTGCCCCCCCCCCCCGCGTGCCCGGTCCCCCCCCCCCCCGCCCCCCCGGCCCCCCCCCCCCCCCCCGGCGCCCCCGCCCCCCCCCCGCCCCCCCGCGCCCGCCTGCCTGCTACCTGCCGACCGCTTTCTGCCATTTTGCCGCCGTTCCGTAAATGCCGTTACGGACTCTCAACAGCGCGGTTTACCTTTGTCAAAACTTTTCTCATAGTATGTTTTGATACTCCTACTGCTCTCCCCCCTTTACCCGGCAGTAGGATTTTTTGATAATCAATCTCATAAGAGGGCCCGCGCCTTCGATTTGACCTGCCGGAACAGCGTTTTTTACAGATTTGAACTTTTTTCAATTCTGTTGTTTTATACTACGCAACTTAAGTCCGTCATGCTTTCCCGTTCCAACATACATTACCTGCTGATGGCCGGCCTGCTCCTAACGGCGCAGACCGGCCTCAGCCAGGTTGAAAGCAATGCTTTCGGCTTCATGCTCCGCACACTGCTCGACCATTCCGTTCCGGAAATCAATGTCCGCGATGCATCACGCGACAGTGCTGCCATTCTTTTCCTCGATGCACGCGAAAACTCCGAATACCAGGTGAGCCACCTCAACCACGCCATCCACGTGGGTTACGACCATTTCGATGCCACCCAATGGAAGGATATCCCGCGCAACCGGCGCTTGGTGGTGTATTGTTCGGTGGGTTACCGCAGCGAAAAAGTAACGGAAAAACTAAAAAACGCCGGTTTCACCAATGTCTCAAACCTCTACGGAGGTATTTTTGAATGGGTAAACCAGGGTTTTCCGGTGTACCATGATGGAAAGCAGATACAGGAAGTACACGCTTATGACCGGGTTTGGGGCGTGTGGCTCCGGAAGGGGGAGAAAGTCTATTGAATTTCGTATCTCGTAATTCAAATCCCACCGCCGCCATATTGCTTCTCGTAATATAAAAGGTATTCGCCCGACGTCAGATGATCCAGCCATTCCCCATTTTCCAGGTACCAGGCTGCTGTTTGGCGGAAACCTTCTTCAAATTTGATGGAGGGTTCCCAGCCCAGTTCGTCGCGCAGCTTGGAGGCGTCGATGGCGTAGCGGTGGTCGTGTCCGGGACGGTCCTTCACAAACGTGATGAGGTTGCGGGATGATCCTGCCGGGCGGCCTGTAAGTTCGTCCATGATGTCGCACAGTTTATGCACCAGGTCGAGATTTTTCCACTCGTTGTTGCCGCCGATGTTGTACGTTTCGCCGTTTCGGCCAGCGTGAAAAATGCGGTCTATGGCCGTGGCGTGATCTTTCACCCAGAGCCAGTCGCGCGTGTTTTGTCCGTCGCCGTACACTGGCAGCGCCTTATTTCCCCGAATGTTGTTGATCATCAGAGGGATGAGTTTTTCGGGAAATTGTCCGGGACCGTAATTATTGCTGCAATTGGAGATGACCACCGGAAGTCCGAAAGTATGGAAATAAGCCCGCACAAAGTGGTCGCTGCTGGCTTTGGAAGCCGAATAAGGCGAGCGCGGATCGTAAGGCGTTGTTTCGGTGAAATAGCCTTCGTCGCCCAAGGAGCCAAAAACTTCGTCGGTGGAGATGTGGTAAAAACGTTTGTTTTCAAAATGGTCTTTCCACGCTTGTTTGGCTGCATTGAGCATGGAGACCGTACCCAAAACATTGGTTTTTACAAAAGCGACCGGATTGGCGATGGAACGGTCTACATGGCTTTCGGCCGCGAGGTGGATCACGCCGTCGAATTGGTATTTTTCAAACAAAGAGGTCACAAAATCCTGGTCGAGGATGTTGCCGCGTTCGAAACGGTAGTTGGGCGCCGTTTCCACATCGCGTAGGTTTTCCAGGTTGCCCGCATACGTAAGCGCGTCGAGGTTGACGATGCGGTAGTCCGGGTATTTATTGACCAGCAAACGCACAAGGTGCGCACCGATGAATCCGGCGCCGCCGGTTATCAAAATAGAACGGTTCATAGTGGTTAGCGGGCAGCAGGCAGCAAGCAGAGGGCCGTAGGCAGAAATTATCATCGTAGAATTCCAATGATAAACTCTGCCCGCTGCCTGCTACCCGCTGCCTGCTGTCTGTTATTTTACAGCTTTCTTAAAATATTCGTAGGTTAGTTTCAATCCTTCTTCACGGTTGTAACGCGGTTCCCACCCCAAAATGCTGCGTGCTTTGGTGATGTCGGGACGGCGTTGTTTGGGATCGTCAACGGGCAACGGGCGGTAATCGATGTACGCTTTGGGGTTACCGACCAGAGCCATGATTTCTTTGGCAAAATCCATCATGTTGATTTCCGAGGGATTGCCCATGTTCATGGGCAGGTGGTAGTCGGAAAGCAGTAGACGGTAGATGCCTTCCACGAGGTCGTCGACGTAGCAGAACGAGCGCGTTTGGGAGCCGTCGCCAAAAATGGTGAGCCCTTCACCGCGGATGGCTTGGCTGAAAAAAGCTGGAAGTACGCGGCCGTCGTTCACGCGCATGCGTGGTCCGTAGGTGTTGAAAATACGGATGATGCGCGTATCTACGTTGTGGTAGCTGTGGTAGGCCATGGTGATGGCTTCCATGAAACGTTTGGCTTCATCGTACACGCCACGCGGTCCAACGGGGTTTACGTTGCCCCAGTATTCTTCGGTTTGCGGGTGTTGCAACGGGTCGCCGTACACTTCCGAAGTGGAGGCTACCAAAATGCGCGCACCTTTTTCTTTGGCAAGACCCAGGCAGTTGTGTGTGCCATGAGCACCTACTTTCAAGGTTTGAATGGGCATTTGCAGGTAATCTATGGGCGAGGCGGGCGAGGCGAAGTGTAAAATGTAGTCGAGTTTGCCGGGGATATGGATGAACTTCGTAACGTCGTGGTGGTAATATTCGAAGTCTTTTTCCTTAAAGAGGTGCTCGATGTTGTCCAAACTACCGGTGAGCAGGTTGTCCATACCGATGACCTGGTATCCTTCGGCGAGGAATCTTTCGGACAAGTGGGAGCCGATGAATCCGGCTGCGCCGGTGATGAGGATGCGTTTTTTTGTCATAAATCAAGTCCGAGGTCCGAAGTTCGAAGTCCGAAGTTGTTTAAGTTCGAAGCTTGTTGTTCGGGGTTAAATGTTTAGGAAGGCAAAGATAGGGGAAACAGTCCGAAGTCCGAAGTTCGAAGTCTGAAGTCCGAGGTAGTTTGCGATTCGCACTTAATTCTGCCCTGTAGATTGCAATCTGGACGACATTACCCTGAAATTTTGTTAAAATTTTGGATAACCATGGCAAGAAACTTGGAAGTACGAAAGAAGATTCTAACTTTGTCACTTGTTGATTTTAATCCCTGAGAATTACTTGCGATTACCCTTGTCCCACAGATCGGTTAAACCAATGAAACACCTGTTACCCTGCTGCTAAGTGTGCCCCTACTCTGCTACCAATTGAACTAAAACGTTCCCCACGTTACACAGCTCTTCCTGATTTTCCCCTAACAGTTTAACGCTTTGTCTCAGCATCTGCTGAAGGCAGTTTTTCTACAATTTTTTCGAGCCTTTTGGGCCTGTTTCACCTTTTGCGTTGCGCATTGGGAGGTATTTTTATTGTTTTTTCTACAAATCGATCCGGTTTGTGGGGTGGTATAATTTTGCCTTTAACAATGCTTTCACGGGTGCATTCATCAATGTAACGTAACCCATGCCAATTGTAAACGACACCATAAGAGATGTGCTTCAGGTGCTGCGCCTGAACCTTGAACAAGCGCTCAACAGCTTCCCGAGCACACCCGATGCTGCGGGCGACAACGTGGTGTTGTCCAACATAGCCTTTGTAGAAAACGAAGGCAACCGCCAGCCTTCCGTAGCCGACAAACTGGTCATTACACTCATCAAAACGGAAGAAGAACACACTTTGAAAAACCAGCCTGCCCACCGCCGCAATCCGGTAAGCGGAAGTTTGGAATATGTCAATCCACCCGTTTACCTCAACTTATACCTGATGGTGGTGGCCAACAACCGCAATTACGACAATGCACTTTTGTTTTTGTCTCGCGCCATCGGTTATTTTCAGTTCCAAAGCGTATTCAACGAAACCAACAGTACCCTGCCTGCAGGCTCGGCACTCACCCGCTACCATTTCAACATGAGCATGGTATCGCCTACGTTCGAACAACTTAACCACATCTGGAGCATACTTGGAGGCAAACAACTGCCTTCGGTGATGTACAAGCTGCAGCTGCTCGAAGTACAATATGAAGACACGGTAAAAGCCGGCCAGGAGATCAGAACGGTCATTGTCAACGAAAAAATATTCTGACACAACCATGGGATTCAGCATCGGATACGACATCATAGCCGAACTGGCATTGTGGCACCACCGGCACCTCGACGGTCCGCCTGGCGGCGTATTCACTTTGCCGCCCTTCCCGCCGGCGCCTTTCCCTGCCCCGCCCCCTGCTTTGTTTGGACGCCTGCGCGAGTACGACGTAAGACGATGGATGGAAGTTCGCCCCACACCCGACAGCGAAAAATTGCTGGCGCAAAAAAACCTTCAATTCCGTCCAAGCAGCAAAGGCGGCATTGTTGTGGCCAAACAGGGCTTTTCCAACGGCCCTGGCGAAGACCGCATCACGCTGGTACTGAAACTTATTGAACCTGCCTTTTTAACCTACACCGATTTTGATCTCACCATAGCCGACAACCCCGCTACCACGACCATCAACGAAGACTCGCTGCCTTCCATGCAGGGGCAGGTTTTTTTCCTGAGCAATTTCAGTTTGCCGGCCGGATCTGGCTTGCTGGGCAGCGCACCCGGATTGCCACACCTGCGTACGGCCCAGCTTGTGCCGTTGCGCACCAGGGTAGTCCGTTTGCAGCAAACAGTGCCAGGGACGGCTTCTCAGGTGCGTGTTTTCGCCCAAAACTCGGCGGTTGTTACACCCGTAAAAACGTTCGACATGCCTGCCGTAACCGACCAGACACAGTACGAGCTCGATTGCCGGTCGCTGCCCGAAGGCTATTACCGCTTTGAAGGCGCCAACGTTGCTACCACACGGTATTACCTCGGATTGGAAAACATGGCAAGTCCGTTCGCCATCGTCGAACTTTTACTCAATAAAATAACCAACCCCACACGTTACGACATCCGCTTAGCCAAACTACCCAACTGACCCCGTTTCGGACTTCGGACTTCGGACTTTCATAACTGACCACTAAACAACTTCATTTTATGGCAAACTACACCATTCCAGGCGTTTACATTGAAGAAATACCCAAGTTTCCGCCCTCCGTAGCACAGGTTGAAACAGCCATTCCGGCGTTCATCGGCTACACCGAAAAACGGCTCGATACTTCTGGCAATGCCCTGGCCACCGCCTTACCGGTGCGAATCAAGTCCCTCACCGAATTTGAAACCCGGTTCGGCAAAGCGCCACGTGCAACGGTGGCCCAGGTGCGCATCGATGCCAACAACATTTTCCTCGGCGCCGACGTCACCATCAGCCATTATCTGTACGATTCGGTTCGGTTGTTTTACAGCAACGGCGGCGGCGATTGTTACGTCGTTTCGGTGGGCGCAGCCTACGCTACTCCCATACAGGGCGACATTGACGCGGGCATTACGGCCCTCGAAAAGGTGGACGAACCCACCATCATGCTTTTCCCCGACGCCGTATTGATTGCTGCTGCTGCCGGTTTGTACAACAGCCAAAAAAATGCGCTGGCACAGTGCGAACTATTGAAAGACCGTGTGGTGTTGTGCGACCTGAAAAGCGGTGATCCTTTGGGCGTCGCCTTCCGCAGCAGCATTGGAATCAACAGCCTGAAATACGGCATGGCATACACACCCTGGCTTCGTGTGGCGTTGCCCAAAAACGTAACGTACCGCGACATCAACACCGCCATCATTGTTAAGGCCGGCGCAGCGGCTGCCACGATCAAAAGTTTGGCCACCGCCGAAATTCAGACCAAAATCACAACCTACGAAACGGCCATCGCCAATGTTGCCACAACAGCTGCCCAGCTTGAAGTTTTGGAACGCGATCTGATCGATTCTTATGCTTTGTACAAAACAGTTGTTTCAGGCATCAACGATTCTCCGACCACCATTCCGCCAAGTGGCGCCGTAGCAGGTGTTTATGCATTTGTAGACCGCACACGCGGCGTGTGGAAAGCCCCGGCCAACGTGAGCCTCAACGAGGTGATCGAACCGGTGAACACCTTCGCCGAATCGGAACTTTCAGCGCTGAATGTGGATGTAAATGCTGGAAAATCCATCAATGCCATCCGCACTTTTACAGGAAAAGGCGTGCTGGTTTGGGGTGCCCGGACGCTTGCCGGCAACGACAACGAATGGCGCTACGTGCCCGTGCGCCGTTTCTACAACATGGTTGAAGAATCGGTTAAAAAAGCCTGCGAGCAATTCGTTTTCGAACCCAACGACGCCAATACCTGGGTACGCGTGAGGGCTATGATTGAAAACTTCCTGACCCTGCAATGGCGCGATGGCGCGCTCCAGGGCGCAAAAGCAGAACACGCCTTTTTTGTGGAAGTCGGACTGGGCCGCACCATGACCGCACAAGACATCCTTGAAGGCCGCATGATCGTGGAAATTGGCATGGCGCCCGTGCGTCCGGCCGAATTCATCATCCTGCGCTTCTCCCAAAAAATGGCTGAATCCTGATCGAACCCCATTCATTCCCTGAATTCTTCTAAACACCATACACCATGGCCGAATATCCGATTCCCAAATTTCATTTTCTTGTCGACTGGGGCGGCGTCAACCTGGGCTTCACCGAAGTAACCGGATTGGGCGTCGAAACCGAAGTGATCGAATACCGCAGTGGTGCGAGTCCGGAATACCACAAAACCAAAATGCCAGGCATGCAAAAGTTCGGAAACGTGACCCTCAAACGGGGCACATTCAAGAGCGACAACCAGTTTTTTGAATGGTGGAACACCGTACAGCTCAACACCATCGAAAGGCGTGACATCACCATTAAGTTGCTCAACGAAAACCATGAACCCGTGGTGGTGTGGAGCGTGAAAAACGCGTGGCCCATCAAAGTCAACGGGGCCGACCTAAAATCCGACGCCAATGAGGTTGCCATCGAATCCATCGAGTTGGTGCACGAAGGCCTTACTGTCGCATTTGAATAAATTTAAAATACTGTATCACTGTGTATTATCCACCGGTAAGCTTTCACTTCGCCGTGCGTTTCGCATTCAGTTCC
>JBBSDH010000217.1:0-7201 GCA_038249605.1 Chitinophagales bacterium
TCCTCAATCACAACCCGGGCGCCCTGGGTTTTTCACCCGACCGAAAAGTCATCGTATTCCGCAGTAGTTTTTCAAGCTACGACACCGAAACCCAAAACCTTCCCGACTCGGAAGGTGGCCTGGTGGCCTACGATTACATGCGCGATACCGGCTACGTAATTCCTTACGACGATACCGAACTGCGTGTGACCAATCCTGATGATTTGAATGAATACTGGTTCGAAACGTATTTTGAATGGGTAAAAAACAAACAAGGCGACGGTCCGCTGGTTAAATCCATCGCCGATGCTTTCAATGCTGAACTGGCGGCAGGGAAACACCAGGAGCATTTTGGCGCCATTGTCAGCGAAACGAAACGTTTTCGGGGAGAGTGATGCGCTTATGGATGGTTTTGAAAAATTATTTTCAACCAGATTGGTAACCCTGCGTCTGTTTTTTCAACCACCATGGTACATCTTCCATTTGGCTGATGTGTAACATCAAACCTTGGTGACCATGAAAACATTTTCCGAAAAGAAGTCGATTCGTTTTTCAGCTTTTGTACAAACCATACGTCAAACAGTGTGTTTGGTCCTGCTCTTTGGTTTGTTGTCAACGGCCTCAATGGCCCAGGGTGGTGGTTGTAGTGAAATTTCTTTCACATTGGTCAACTACGAGCCTTGCAAGTTCCGTGTCGTGGCCGACAACAACTCGGAATGTTATCCTTTCCTTCGGGTATTGATCGGAGGGACCGAGTTTTCCAGTTGGCAGGCAAATACTGCCGGCGGCTGGACGGGGGAACTCGTCAATGCCTCAGAAATTCTGCTTACACACAGCAGCGGCAACGTACCGTTTGGCACGAGCCTGCCCCTCGTGTTCAGCTTTCCACCCGATGTTGTTCCACAATTAACCATTTTGTGGGATTACGCTTGTCCGCTTGAGGAAGGATGTGCTTTTGAAACAACACTTGACGGGTGCACGGTGCCCGCCGACGCTTCTGTCACTGGCACGGTGTACGCCGACATCGGTTGCGCTGGCTTGCCGTACACGAACCAGCCCGGACTGGGAGGTTGGACCATCGAGCTTTCCGACGATCAGGGCAATCTGATTGCTTCCACGCAAACAGATACGTCCGGCAATTATGCATTTTCAGACTTACCGCCCGGTGTTTACCTGGTAAAAGCACTTTTACAGCCCGACTGGACCGCGAAGGTGCCGCCCACCGGTGAATATTTGATTGACTTGGGCGTGTCGGAAGATGTAGTACTCCACTTTGGCATGTGCCGGGTCGCTTGTTCGTGCAACAACGTACAAACGACCGTCAATATGATTTCATCCGATCCTGCCAAATGTTGCTACAACTTGTCGGTGCAAACAAGCAGTGCCGGCTATTATTGTTTCCAATACATATACGTGCAGGTGGATGCCGGGCAAACCATTACGTCCTGGAACATCAATACCAGCTACACGGCCACTTTGATCAATCCCCAGTTTTTACAATTGATACCCAACAGCGGCTTGGTGACGCTGGGAACGACGTTTCTCGGAGCTTTTTGCGTTTCAGGAACAGCCAATCACGATATTTTGGTAATTACAGGTTTCAGCGATTCAGGCGGTGCGTACGAATGCAACAACTTTAATGCCTTTGATTGCCCGTATTGCGCCTGTCCACCACCAACCGAACTCAAAATCACCGATGTTGGGCCAACTTCGGCGCTGCTTTCTTTCATCCCGTCCGATTGTGCCGAAACGACCTGGATCATCATCGAAGATAGCAACGGCAATGCCACCGACCACATCGTTTTGCCAACGGAGACTTCTTTCTTTTTCGACAGCCTCATGCCGGGTACGGATTACAGGGTGTATACCTTTTCGAATTGCGGCGATTTGATGTCATCGGCTTCCGATTCGGTGTACATTGTAGCTTACGCAAATCCTTGTCCGGGGTCGTTGGTTGTAAACGGCACTTTTGAAAGCTACACAGCTTTACCCACAGGTCCCGGCCAATTGAGTTTAGCTACAGGGTGGCAACCCAGCAACAACAACACCGGAAGTCTTAGCGACTGGTTTAGTTTCGATGGTTATTTTACAGGGGTTCCCGTTTATTTGGGTTCCTATTTCGATGCCGCAGGCTCTCAATATACCTTGTTGCCTCCGTTTGAATGGCGCAGTTACGCCGGCTTCGAAATGAATTCCTGTGAGGGAATAACTACCCAGCTTACATCAGCCATTCAGAAATCCAATGGTTACACCATCAGTTTTTGGTGGACACCTCAGGAAACCATTACGCAAAACGATGTTTTTGCCGTACACCTGAGCAACCAACCTTTAAATTTTGTGAACAATCTGAACCAATGCTTTGCTACGGGTAGTGGTGGGACGTTGGCATACGCCAGTATTCCTGTGCCCATCACGCCTGCACACCAACCTGGTACATGGTATCAGTTTGTATATACTTCAAACAGCCCGATTTCCTTCAACTGGATTGCTATAGCCCCCAGTGCCCAGACTGCAACAGACAACTACATCCACATCGATGCCGTGTGCGTACGGAGTTTGTTCCTTCCCTGCAACGTTGGCAAACCCCGCATCACCCAAAACCCGGACAACCCCGGCGCTTTTTACGGCGAAGCCGACCTTGGCGCGGGTTCTTCGCTTGTTTCGGCTGTGTGGAATTTCGGCGACGGCGCCAGCCTTACCCTCGATTCCATTGTCAGCGTGGTCTACCAATACGGACCCGGCACGTACGAAGTTTGCCTTACCGTAACGGCCATGGATACCTCCGGAACCACCTGTTCCAATAGTACGTGCATAACAGTAGATGTTACGCCGCTTAGCGATCCATGCGACGACGTGGCGGCTTTCCTGCAGTACGCAGGTGGTTGCTGCTATCAATTGATCATCAACACCACCGATCCCACCACGTTTACACAGATGGACGTCACCCTGAGCTCGGGCGATTTTGTCAATTCGCAACTCCACGGCAACTGGAACACGACGCTAAACGGCAACATGGCGTCATTTTTACCCACACCCGGACCATTTATTCCTTCCGGACAGGACGTGCCCATAATAATTTGCGATCCCAATGGCGCCGACCCCTACACGGTGGATGTTGATTTTTTATACAACGGTGGTGTTTGCCACCAATCGTTTAACCTTTCCTGCGATCCGAACCAGTGTACCTGCCAGGGATTTCAGGATCCGGAGTTTTACGATTTCCTGAACGACCCCGACATCGCAGTTGTTTGTGACGATACTTTATCGGTACAATTGCCGTGCATCATCAGCGACGCGGTGTATTCATTTCAAACCAGTTTCCTATGCCAGGGCCCTTGTGTGCCTATCGTCAATTACGTCTTTACGCAGGTGAACGGCCCGGTCGTGCTCAGCGGTTCCAGTGCAGGCCAATACTTTTTTATCCCGGGAGGGTTTAATTTTGGCCCCGGCGATTACATGCTGGAATTGGACGGTATTTGTGGGCCGGACACGTGCAAATGCACCATACTTTTCACCATTCCCGACTGCAGCGGCACCTGTGTTTGTGCACCCAACAGCTACGCCGTGGCGCTTCAGTTGCCTGGCTTACCTGTGCAGGCCCTTTCCTGCGGACAAACTGTTCTCGTAGACCCAGGCGATTTGTTTTCCATCCTTACGTCGTTTCAGTGCCAGGGTACAGGGTGTAATCCAACCGACCAGGTAAGCTGGTCGTTCACCGGTCCGGGCGGAATTTCCATGGGCAGTTCGGCCACGGCTTCGCCAAATTTCAGTGTTCCTCCGGTTACCCTGATGGGTTACGGAACCCCCGGAATTTACACCCTCAGCATGTACGGCATTTGCGGATTGCAGGATACTTGTCGCTGCACGGTGTACATAGAAGTGAAAGATACCTGTTGCGATGATCAGTCGGCTTTCCTTGTCGCTGCTGCTGCCGTCCAAACCCTTGGTACCCTTGGCGATTGCTCGCTGAGTTTTCAGGCTGTCGGCCTTGATGATTGTATGCGCATTGTGTACGACTGGGGCGACAACAACATGTCGGGACCGTTTGGCGACAATACGTTGGTTTCGCATGTCTACGCGGGGCCTGGTAACTACAATGTTTGTTACACCATTGAAGAAGTGGATGCCCAGGGAAATGTGTGCTGGATCTACAACAAGTGCGAATTGGTTGACGTGTTGTGCGATACTTGCCTTTGTGGCGGATTTTCGGGCATTACCGCCCGTCCGTCGTCGGGTGCACAACGTGTTTTGCTGACCTGTGGCGGTCCGCCGGTGGTCATGGGTTGCCCGATCGCAGGTTTCCCGATCCCCATCACAGGAATGTTTGAATGTGTTGGTACTTCGTGTTCCCCCGTATCGCAGGTCAACTGGACATTAACCGGACCTTCGGGTACCTTCTCTGGTTCGGTGTTGGCTTCCCCGTATTTTTACATACCCCTTTTGCCGGTACAATACGCGCAGCCTGGAAACTACACCCTTTCGTTGAATGGATCGTGCAATGTGCAAATGTGTGCGACTTGTGTGGTTCAGTTCACCGTCAATTGTCCAGACCCATGCCCGTGCAATCCTTCGACTTTCGAGCAATCGGTAGCGCAGGGTTTTGCCACGGCGTTGTGGAACAATTCCTGCAAAGGTTGCTTTTCACCAGTAGCGCTGGATGGCTGCGACGAAGTGTCGTGGTCGGTAAACGGTGGCCCGGTATTGATCACCACACACGGAACACAATCGTTTTGCCATACATTTACGGGTGGCGGAGTACACGTTGTGACCATGACTGTAATTCGCAGGAAAAATGACGGAACGGTGTGTTCGCAAGCCACCATTTCCAAAACGATAATCCTCAACTGCATCAAAGCGCCGGATTGCACCGGATCGGTGGTTGAAAATACCGGGTTCAACGATGGCGCCGTTTCGGGCGGTCTGGCTTCCGGCGGAGCATCGTCGGGGTGGAAAGCCCTTTGGGGCGATCCACATGTAGAAGAAGGCATTGCGGGCAGCAGCGACGCATGGAGTATTGAATTGTCAGGCAAACTCGACACATCCGATGTACTGAGTACCCAGGAGGCATTTTGCCTTGAAAAAGATACCGGAACGATCAGGATGCGAATTGCAAGAGTACAGGGCGAAGGGTGTTGCTGGGAAGAGGTAAGCCAGGTCAATTTCGGGTGTAAGCTTTCGGTTCAGTTTTTCCGGGGCGAGGATTATGTCTATTCGTACCCGAATTGGAACCCCATCCGTTGCCTGAGTCCGATGTCTCTGGACATCACCACCCTGGATACCGAATGGGTTGACATTAACGTACCCTACGACATCAGTGGATGGGACGTTAGTGACGACACCTGCGGAAATGGTACACAAGCTGTCTATGTTCGCCCCGTCATATACATTACCAATGCTTTGAATATGGATCAGGGCGGCGATGCCACACGCACCCGCGTCATGGTCGATTATTTCTGCCTGGACGGCACGTTGACCGCTTTACAGGAACCCACCAAACCGTCGTCGCTTCGGGTATATCCGAATCCTACTACTGGTCAGGTGACGGTTTCGTGGGATCAGCCACTTCCTTCCGACGCCCGCCTGGTGTTCAGCGATGTACTGGGTCGGGAAGTGTATACCATGAAGCCTGACGGTCACAAAGGATCGGTGACCGTGGAGCTCGGACATATGCCTCCGGGAGTGTATTTCCTGAACGTGCGCTCCCGAGAACGTACGTTTGATGCGGTTAAACTTGTTAAACAGTAATTATTGCCCCAAAAAACCAATTTTATGTAACCTCTGCATTGAAGCTATACGAAGCGTCCTTTGGCTTGTCAATTGATGGGCCGAAGGACGCTGTAGCTTAGAGTAGAATTGCAGGCCACCAATAATCGGAACAACAAGTGGCAGGTTGAATTTCAAATCTAAGCACTCAAACTCTACGTCATTCACCGGACGCGGCATTAGGAATCACTTCCCCATCTCCATCCGTACCGAATAAGTCCCTTTACCTGAAGCATACAATTGCAATTTCAAAATCAGGCCCAACGCTTCACCGTCAAGACTCTGTACATCCCAGATGTAGGTATTGCCCGTATTGGTGGAGTATTCCGATTTTTTGGTCAGCGAATATTCTAGGGCTTCCAGGTTTTGAATGGTCGTTTTTAAGGCGTTGTAGGCGTCGCGTGCAGTGTCCAATGATTGGTAGGTCCCGATTTTCGCCTCCATCCGCCAGCCACTGCTGGCGTTTTTGCGAATGACCGCGTCTGGCTGTTCTTCCCCGTCGATGATGCAAAGGAATGCATCCTTTTTACCCTCAATGGGGGCGCCTTTCATACCCTCAAATCCGACCAACGCTTGTCCAAATATTTGGTTGAGCAACTGCGTAAAGTCATGGTCTGCGGGCAGATCCTGATTTGATACGGCTGGTGCGGATTCGTTGCCTCCGGTATTGGTGTCGGCAGTGTTGTTGAATTTGTTGATGAATTCCTGATCAAGCTCAAAAGTATAATCACCGTCGAGCTCCGAACCCGGAATGTTGGCTGCAAAGATGATTTTGTTTTCAAAACGCCACAGGATGTAAGCCACACCCTCAGGACTGATGCTCATAACCCAATGGTCCTCAAGGCGCGGGTGGTTGGAAGGCCCGAGATCTTTGGCTATAAAGGTCGCGAGTGTATCTGCATCCTCAAAATCCATGATGATTTCATACATGGGTTCGTGGTTGTCTTTATCGAAGTAGAACGTTATTTCATTCAAACCACTTTCGTTGACACGGTAGAGGCATTCGGTCCTGAAATCCATGCCGGATTCAATTTTTTTCAGGCCCTTGATGTTTTGCATTGCGGAAGCAAGGCTCATATCCATTTGTCCACCCGAACCGGAGAGGATTCCAAAGGCATTTCCGTAATCAACGCTGGTATGTTTCCGGGTTTGTGCCTGGATGGAAAGTCCGTGCATGGCCAGAAATAAGGTGATGATGAAACTGTATTTTTTCATTTTGATTGGTATTGAACGTGTTGTTGTGATTAGGTTGGTCAATTTTTAATACCCACCGGGAAATCCTGTCCGAACCCATAACTCGATGGGTATTGCGCCGAACCTTTGTATTTTTCTGTTAAAATGGGCACTTGGTCCTGCAAATACGCATCAATTTCCTTGACCGTTATTTTGCCGTCGTTGTTGCCGTCTGCGGCGCCTTCAAACCCCTGTAAAAGCACGTACGTAAAAACGCCATGCCCCA
>JBBSDH010000218.1:0-7190 GCA_038249605.1 Chitinophagales bacterium
CAGGCAGGTATTCAATACCACAGTTCCCACAGCTGGTTGGGACGGTAAGGTGGAGGATGCGCCCGGTTCGAGCGACGTGTATGTGTACGTTGTCAGTTACCGCACCACCGACAATGTAGAAGTGGAAAAACATGGCGACGTTACGCTTATACGGTAGGGGAAAATCGAATCTCGTCAATCGAATCAACCTTTACTCCAAAGGCTGATGTCCCGTTTCCCGATTTTATAATATCCGCCGGAAGAAACCTGGTCGCGGAGTACAGTTTCGGCTACAAACGTGATGATCTCATCGCGTTCCAAAAGTGGTGTGCCGGTGCGTTTTTCCCAATGCTCCCGGGTGGGTTCATCAATGATCGCGATACAATCGCCACCGCCGAATTCCCACCAGAATTCGATGCGCGTTTCGGTATCCACATAGTAAAGGTTGCCGCCGCGGCCGCTTGGACCGTATTCCACGCGCCTCGAAAAGCTTCGTTTGATGTTGCGCATGGCTTTTTCCCTGATCTGCATTTCACCTTTCAATTCCACGCCGTTAGAATCAAATTGGTGGTATTGGTTGTTGTTTTGCACC
This sequence comes from Chitinophagales bacterium, assembly GCA_038249605.1. GTDB lineage: Bacteria > Bacteroidota > Bacteroidia > Chitinophagales > Saprospiraceae > M3007. Next base: position 572 of record JBBSDH010000218.1, read on the forward strand.
ATGGTAACATTGCCAAGAGGCGGCGTGTAGGTTTCGGCAACAGGAAATCCGGGCATGCGGAAAATGAGTTGCTGGTTGCCGGGGTAAATGGGGAATGAAACATGAGAATGGTGCGTTGGAATGCTTTTACATTACTTAACCACCAAAAACTTTTTCGTCGTCTCCGTCTGGTTGTCTCGATCGGAAAGGTGAATCGTGTACGTTCCGGCCTTGAGGTTGGAAATTTGCAGCTGGTCGTTTCCGAATAGGTTTTGCGACAAAACCATCCTGCCTTGTTGATCAAAAGAGTGTTGTGTTTAACAAATTACTAAGATCGCCTCAACGTTCATTGGTTTAACCGCAGTGCAAATAAAATATTTAAGCCATTATGTCATCTGTACATGCCAAAATGGCCGTCAAATTCCATGCGGCATCCTATTTGCAATAGGTGTTGGTACACAGAAAAACGACACACACTATGAAAACTGACATTGTAATTCCGAAAGAACTTTTGGCAACATACGACCTGATGAATACCATCAACGGTGGCATGGCTGAAACGTTGGTTAGGGCCTGGCAGGAAAAAGACGGCTACCGAATGTATTTGGAAGTGCCTGGTGTGGAACTTGAAAAAATTCGCATCGAAGCTGAAAATCAACGGTTTTTGGTTTTTTATACCATCGATATTTTGGCCGGTAAGGAGCAGGCGCCGATTTATTTGGCCAACCTCCCGCTTTCGCCCAACGTGGATGTAAACGGAATCACAGCCCACATCGAAGACGAGGCCATCCACATTTTTGCCCCTTTCAACGATTGGGCGAAAGGCACCAAAAGGGAAATTGACCTCGATCGTTAGCACTTATCTACCGGAGGACGAACTCGTCCTGAAAATACAAAAGCGCATTTGGCTTACGGCCAATTGCGCTTTTGTATTTTCAGGGTGGCGCGTCCGATGGTCCTTATATTGGTTCCAGTATTTTGACAATTCATCCGCTTTAAACAACATTTCACTTAACATTTCATTTTTTTTATCCTTGTAAATAGCAACTTTGGATCATCGTTCACCTCCAACCAAATGTTTTCCTATGCTTATCCGAATTTCCACGCTGCTTGCATTTGTCCTTTTTAACCCAGCATCCCAGGCCCAGAACATCAACATCACCGGAACCCTCACCGATCTTCAAACCGGCGAACCTGTGCCCTACGCAGGCATGGGCGTGCCGGGCACCATTTTTGGTACGGTTTCGTCGCCCGAAGGCCGTTTCGAACTGGTGGTGCCTTCAGAAAACGCCAAAGATTCGATGCGCATCAACGCCCTGGGCTACCGCACGGCATTGGTTCCAATGGCAAGTTTGACGGCCGGACCGGTGAACCTTCGTATGACGCCGGAACCGCAAGCCCTGCCCGAAGTGCTGATCCATCCCGGGAAAACCAACAAAGTGACCCTGGGATCCGACCGCACCAAAACCGACAGGAATGTTAATTTGGCCATCAACAAAAAGCAAAACCAAAACCTGGGTTCCGAAGTGGGCAAAGTTTTTAAGTTGAAAAAACCTTCCAGTCTGGAAAATTTGGCCTTTTACCTTCGTTACAACAACTTCGACACGGTGCGTTTTCGCGTCAATGTTTATTCATTCGACAAAGGCAAACCCGACCAAATTTTATCGAATGAAACCATTCTTGTGGAGGTGACGGGTAAAAAAATGGACTGGATTCAAGTCGATTTATCTCCCTACAACATCGAATGCAACAAAGGTAAAATTGCAGTTTCGGTGGAGTGGGTGTACGGCAGCAAAAACGGTACGTTTCTGGCACTACCCATCGCTATGCCCGTGCCTGGGAGTACACATTTGTACAAATACGGCAGCCAGAACAAATGGAAAACATTTGCAAGCATGTCGTCCAGTTTGGAACTGACCGTTATGCAGTAGGGGCCTGCGCCAATTTTTTAAGGATCAATTTGTGGATGTCCAGGTTGTCGTTCAATTTAGGCATGGAATCGTCGAGCATGCCAACGAAGGGATCTTCAAAAGTGTGGAAACGCTCTTCCAGTTTTTCCAAGCTGGTTACGTATTCGGCGGGCAGCGTAACGCTATCGATGGCAATCACCTCGTTGAGGTGGTCAGAAAAGTCTTTTCCTTGTATGGGTTTCAAAATGGCGGCGTGTTTGTAGATTGTTTTTTACAAATGTAAAAACAGCCCATACGACTTCCTAATTTGTAGCAACTTTCCGTACTTTTTCGCCTTGTGCGTTGTCCGTATAATTAAACATCATCCATGTCCAACTCTGCCACAACCCGACCCTGGCCGAAATACATCATGGTCTTTTTTGCCCTGAATATTTCCGCATACGCTCTTGCATACTTTTTTGTCGATCGCATGGCCGTCCTGCAAACCAAACCGGAAGCACTTTTCAACAATTACCTGTGGCGCACGGCCTTTTTCACCCACGTCGGTTTTGGGGCTGTAGCGCTGACAACGGGCAGCGTGCAGTTTTTCCCGCGCTGGCGCAACCGTAACCTTCAAAGACACCGATTTTTAGGAAAAATCTACCTGATCTCCGTGTTGCTTGCAGGCGTAGCTGCGCTCATCGCTGCGCAAAATGCTACGGGTGACGGGATCACGAAACTCGGTTTCGTCTGCCTTGCGGTGTTGTGGCTTTTTTCGGGCGCTGTGGCTTACCGCCACATCCGCGCCGGAAGGGTGGAGCAGCACGAACGCTGGATGGTTATCAACTACGCCCTCACGTTCGCCGCAGTGACCCTGCGTTTGTGGATGCCAGTGCTGATCGGCGGGTTTGGTTTGCCGTTTGAAGATGCGTACCGGATTGTGGCGTGGTTGTGTTGGGTTCCGAATTTGATGGTAGTCGTAAGTCGTCAGTCGCTGGTCGCAAGTGATTGGCCTTTTTTCCTTTAACGTTCTTACCAAACCAGCATCACGTCCCCACTTTTTTTCACCAAATCACCGTTTACCGCGCGTATTTCCGAATAAAAAGCAAACACGCCTGGCTGCATCGCTTTGCCCCTGAATGATCCATCCCAACCACTTGTTTCAACGTTTAGGGGTAGGTCTAAGCCTTCAAACACCCTATTTCCCCAGCGGTCGTACACCTGCAACAGTTCAATGTTAACAAATTCCGTGACATCGCCAAACAGTGTAAAAACATCGTTAAGTCCGTCATCGTTGGGTGAAAATATGTTTGGCGCATAGATATCAGGAGCTTGTTCAACGACCCATATCGTTAACGAATCTGAGATAAAGCAGCTATTTTGATCGAATAACAAAAGTGTGTAAGTCGTGGTTTCCGTCGGCATAGCCATTGGCTCTGGGCAATACGCACAGGAAAGGCCCTGGGGTGGCGACCATGAATAATTGAATGGACCTACCGAATTGATTTGTACGGGAATGAGGTACGTTTCACCTTCTGTCAACAACAGTGAAGGTCCCAAATCCAATGCGAGGCTGGGAGGGTCAATCAAGTTAAACACTTCTGTGAACCTGCACCCTGCGCTATCGGTCACTTCCACTTCCCATGTTCCGGACGAAAGATTTATGAAAATAGCGTTGTTCGAGGCGGTGCTTCCATTCAACTGAAAAACATAAGGTTGCACACCTCCCGTTAAATCCGCAAGTTCGATGAAGCCGTCGGAACCGCCGTGACAAAGCGGCGAACCGTAGTCCCAATCGGCATCCATCGGTGGCCACTGGGTTACCAATACGGTGTCGGCACCCCTGCACCCATTGGCATCGATTACCGTTACAGAATAAACACCCGGACTGGCTTCAAGGAAAGGCGTTGTTGAGCCGTCAGACCAGGAGTAGGTATTAAAAACGCCATTCACCGATAGGGTTGTTGTCGCATCCTGGCATATGGCGACGTTACCGGTAATGTTGGGCTGGGGTTCGGTGAGCAAGTTTAGTGTAAGCGTCACAACGCTATCGCAGCCGCCAAGCAAACTCGGTATGGTATCCAAATACAGACCCGGTTGTGAAAACGTTTGGCCCATCCATGACAATGTCTGACCAGAACAAATGGAGGTGTCAAGGGAAATCGTTGGATAATAAAACATGAGGTTGATGCAGTCCAAAGAATCACAGCCGTTGGCGGCATTATAAGTGATGCAAAGCGCCGTATCGGCCGTGAACATCTTGTTGTTCCAAACGTAGGTGCTTCCGAAACACGCAGTAGTGGATAGTTCTGACATGACCGGCTGAAGCAAAGTCAAGTTGATGCTATCGCGCCAAATACAACCGTTGTTGTCTGAAAATTCGGCCCAATAGTTGCCGGATTGGTTGGCTGAGTAAGTAGTCGCATTCGTGCCATCTTGCCATTCTGCTACCCCAGGGGCTGTGAGCGTGAGGCTCTGGCCTGCACAAAGTGATGCATCTTCACCAAGTGAAAAAATGGGAAGAGACAGTACGCCAACGGCTACAGTTGCCGTATCGGCAGCACACAGGCCATTGGACACAACGTATTGATACAGACCGGAGGTGTCGGTCTGGGGTGAAAAAACACTGTTCCCGGCGACGGTTTCCGGCCACCAGGTGCCTCCGGCTGTTGCATTGGAGGCGATAAACAATAAGAGGTCGAAGGGTGAGGCATTGGCACAAACGGACAAGGCCGTATCGCTTCCGGCAAAAGTTGGTTCGGGTACGGAAAGGAAGGCATAAGCGGTGTCCGTACGCCCGCCGGAGGCGTATGCAATGACTTCAACGGTGCGGGAGCCAGGCGTAATGGGTACCGCGTCATTGTGCCACAGGAGTGATCGCAAAGAAGTCTGGTAGTCGATATTGGCGGTGGCGACCGCCGTGTTGTTCATGGCCGTAAGGGTTATCCATGCCGTGCCTTGTCCGCCCACACCAACCGAGCCGGAGGCTTGTGCTGTGAGGTATTCTTGTGGTGCATCGGGTGTGGGGGGCAGCAGGCGTACCCGCAGGGAATCGACACGGTAGCCGGAATAAAAGACGGCATCGGTGTCGGTTACGGCAAGGGTGGTCATGTCACCACACAAAGCGGGTGATTGGAAGTCGGTAGTGTCGGGCGTGCCCGAAGAGTTGTCGGCATCGAGGTCGAGCCGCACGGAGCAGTCGGAGGCAAGGAATTCTGTAGCTGATGCGGCGCCAAGGATCGGACCGGGAGTGTCGCATAGATAGGTGGCGGTTTGTGTGGAAAAATCAACCAGATACAATTGGTTGATGGTATTTTGAGGGTCGAGCAGTCCGTTGGTTAAGGTAATGTAAGTGGTGGTACTGTCGCATGATTCTACTGAGGATAAAACTCCCCATGCAAATATCCCTGGCGGTGCATTGTAGGAAAAGACAACAGTACTTTGATCAGGGTTAGCAATGTTTATTTCCATGATTTCATTTGTAAATGATATCCCATACAATTTCCCATCTCTAAATGTCAAATCACCACTTGATGGAAAGTTGAGTGGACCGTGGTTTGTACCAATGCCAGTCGAAGGATTAAAGGAATAAAGGCCTAAGGCTCCGGCTGCCCATAATACACCGTTTGCATCACAAACCAATGCGTTGGTATTTCCGGGCATTACAGTTAAAATACTCAAAGTATTGGCTGGAGTATTTAATTTGGCAATGTATTGCGTACCAATTGAAGAAATGATAAAATAAAGTTCACCCATAGAAGTGATCGCCATATCAGTAATGTTGAAAGGCAAGGCGAATCCCGAAGTATTTATTTGTGCAATATCAGTATTTTGACAAGAAGCAACGTCAAAAATCCCAATTAAAAAGATGGCAGAGTTGGTTGGTGGGATCCTTCTAACATGGTAAAACGATTGGGCCCGCAACCCCCAAAGGCCACCGACTAAAGCTAATGTAAAGAGAAAACGTTTCATGAAAATCAGTTGGCGGGATGAAGTATGAAATCCTGGCTGAAAGCATATTATTCTCAGCCAGGATTAAATTTTAGAATTTATATTTTTAAAATTCTTATGGTTTTGTTTCCGAAATTGGTATCGATACGAACAAGGTATATCCCTGATGTTTCGGGAAGTCCTGATAAATGAGTAGTATTCCAACCTTCGTCAGATGGCCATTCTGTTCGAGCTACCTGTTGCCCATTCAAATTATAAACAGTGGCTGTTACAACCGAAGCAACCGGCATATACAAGGCAAACTGGGCGGTTGTTGAGAAGGAAGGGTTTACACACCTATAGAATAAAAAATTCCGGATTGTAAAACTTGATGAAGAGATCCTATTTTGACAATTGATGTAAAACCTGGTGCATCTCTGAAATGTAATATAAATAGAGGTGAAAAATCCGTTGGTAGGGTAAAATTGAATTTTTGAATTTCTATGGAGCCGCCACTTACGGTTACATCACTTGGAGTAAAAGGCGATGCTACCGAATTTTTTGTAAGTGTTTCGTCGATGCAAAGTACCGTGCCCGCATTTATGTAAAGGTCAACACGTACTGCAAAAACCGAAGTTGAAGTGTAGGTATTATCTGTCCAACTGATAGGTACGACCCCGTACCCTGTCGTTGAATTGGTACTGATGGTTCCAAAGGAGAGTTCACCGGCTTGAGCTTTCAATACACTTGTTGTCATTAGTAATAACAATACAATTACAAGTGTGTGTGTGTGTGTGTGACAATAAATGTGCCACCTTTCG
>JBBSDH010000219.1:0-7153 GCA_038249605.1 Chitinophagales bacterium
AAAGACTCGCTGAGAAACCTCGGACAAGCCGAACTCGACAAAGTTAAAGGCAAGGCCCAGGCGGAAATTGACCGCTACACCGACAGTCTGAAACGCGAAGCAGAACGACAGGCCAAAGCAGCAGCTGAAAGAGCTGCACAGCAGGTAAAAGACGAAGCCGGCAAAATCATTGGCAAAGAACTTGGCGACAAAGTTGGCGATCAGGTAGGAGATGAAGTGGAAAAAAAAGCCGGTGAAGTCATCAACGACCCTAAAAACCAAAAAACGACAGACGAAGTAAAAAAGAAACTCGACGAGTGGGATCCCTTTAAAAAGAAAAAGAAAAATTGAACTACGCTGTCACCATACCTCTTTGGAAAAAATGGCTTTCGCACCTCTTTCCTCTTACACTCGAAAGCAGCGGCTCGGCGCTCAATCCCGAGTTGAGCGTCCTGCTCGACCGCGGCAGGTTGCAGTTGCTCAGCGGCAACGCTATTTATTCGTGGGACGATCTTTACCACAATTTCCTGTTGGCATTTGACGACGCAAACATCAGTGAACGGCCCATCAAGGATGTTTTGTTGCTTGGCCTCGGACTTGGAAGCGTGCCTTACATGCTCGAAAAAGTATTCGAACTGGAATGCCGCATCACTGCTGTGGAAATAGACGAAACTGTGGCCGAACTTGCCATGCGTTACAGTTTGCACCGCCTCGACAATCCGGTGGATGTGGTTACCGCCGACGCCGGTATTTTTGTGGAAGTATGTGAGGAAATGTTCGATCTGATTGTCATTGACATCTTTGAAGACGACAAAACGCCGGAACAATTTGAGCGCCTCGATTTTTTGGAAATATGCCGCGACATGCTGAATCCTGGCGGTTTGCTGATGTACAACCGTTTGTACCGCGAAGGGCCTGTATCGGTGAGTACCGACAGGTTTTACAACGATGTATTTTTGAAAATTTTCCCTAAGGGAAAGGCGGTGGATACCAAAGGCAACTGGGTGCTTGTGGGGGAAAATACGATTGATGAATGACGATTTTTGAAATTTGATTTTAAAAAAAGGCATTCTGTTCAATCAGAAAATCAAAAAAAAATGAGTCACCCCAAAAATTCGGGATGACTCATTTTTAATGTATTACTTATATAATCCGACTTCGGACTTTTACGGATTTGGAATAACCAGAACCTGTCCAACCTCAATTTTGTCGGGGTCGCTGAGTTGGTCGCGGTTGGCCTCGAAGATTTTTTTATACTCCATGAGGTCTTTGTAGTAATGTTTTGCGATGAGGCTGAGGCTTTCACCTTTTTGTACCGTGTGGCGGGTGTACACCGAATTGTCGGTAACTTTGATGTCGGCCATAACGTCGCGGGGAACGATTCCACCGTTGAGGCTTTTGATTTCGTCCCAGAGTTGGTCTTTTTCGTAGGGAGTGTTTACCGTACCCCAAATATTGAGGATACCGTTTTCTTCTTCAACACGTCCGTCGCGAACACCAAGTTGTTCGCCGAGGGCAAGTACACTTGCGTATTTGTCTTTGGTTGCCATAATCAGAGCAGGAGTTTTGTGAAAATGTTACGTTTGTTTTGAGTGTGCAAGATAGGTCAAGGGTATTTAATAATCACCCTTGAGACGTTGTTTTATTGTTAAATTCACCTGAAGGCTTGGGCGTAGAAATCTACAATACGCTCGTCGGTGATGACATCGGGGAAACGGATGGGTTGTTTGAGGATGATGCCCTCGAGGGTACGGCAACGGCTTAGAGCCACGTAGAGTTGTCCGTGTTCGAATGCGCCGCCGCCCAGATCAATGATGACGCGGTCGAATGTTTTGCCTTGACTTTTGTGGATGGTTATGGCCCAGGCGAGTTTCAACGGGTATTGTTTGAAGGAGCCGATGGTTTCGGTTTCGAGACTTCCTGTGGCGCCACTTTTGTACCGAACGATGTCCCATTCGTTGATGGCTACGTCAATTTTACGTTTTTTGCCACCAGTTTCATCCACCTGAACCTCAATTGTATCGGAATTGAGGTTCACCACCGTACCGATGGTGCCATTCACGTATTGCTTGTCGGCAACATCGTTTTTTACAAACATAACCTGTGCACCGGGTCGCAGGCGCAGGGCGGCTTCGGTGGGATACAAAGCCGGATCAAAAGTGCCGCTGATTACAGCGGAAAAAAGCTGTTCTGGTCCGGGAAGTTGGTCAAGTGCATCGCGGTTGATGCGATCGGCAGTAGCGTTACGGGCACAAAGGGTGATGTAGCCTTCTTCCGGCAGGGCTTTGGGGTCGTGCCGTTCGTTGAGGTCTGCCAGATCATCGTGGTCGAGCTCATTGATGCGCACGGCTTCCAGCAGGCGCAAAAAATGGCGTGATTCCTGGCGGTACACCTTCCGCAGCTCCATCATTTCGATGTTGAAATCGCTTTCCAGGAAAACTTTGGAGGAAAAAAAGTACGGACTGTCGTAGTAATCTTTGAAATAAGACTGCTCGAGTGGATCCCTGTTGACCACCGGGGGCAGCTGGAACAAATCGCCGAACAACACCACCTGCACACCCCCGAAAGGGTGGTAGTTTTCGCGGTTCACCCTCAGGAAACGATCGATGCCGTCGAGTACATCGGCGCGAACCATGGAAATTTCGTCGATGACCAACACCTGCAAATTGCGGTAAAGCCGGAGCAGGTCTTTGCGCGTCACTTTTCGCGACGCCTCCTGGGGCGTGATGATGCGGGGTGGAAACCCAAAAAAGGAGTGGATGGTTTGGCCTTGTACGTTGAGCGCTGCCACGCCGGTTGGAGCCAGAACAGCGATTTTTTTCCTTGTGGTATCGCGAAAAAGCTGCAAAAGTGTACTCTTTCCCGTACCGGCCTTTCCTGTGATGAAAAAAGAATCCTCACGCTGCTCCAGAGCATCCAAGGCGTATTTAAAATCATCGTTGAGCAGCAGCGGGGTGGTCATGTTGAATGCGGAATTCGGAATGCGGAATGCGGAATGGTTGGAATACGGAATACGGAATGGTTGGAATGCGGAATGCGGAATGTGGAATGGTTGAATGAGGTATTTTGTCAAATTTCGTTAATCTGCTGCATTCTGCAAAGTGTAAAGGTAAACCAACTTACATTTACCGTACCACTTGAAACTACGAACCGTGAACTTCGAATTCGAACACCCCACATGCGCTTTCTTCTGATCCTGTTTTTGTTGTTACCCGTTTCAGTTGGTGCGCAAAAAGTGTTCGACCTTGAAATCCATGGTGACTACCGAGGCTACACGTTCATCGAGATGATGATTGATCTGGAGAAGCGGTACCCGGTAAAATTTTACTATGACCCTGACATTTTGCCTTATTACACCATTGAATACCGGTTCGAGGGGCAAACTTTATTCTATATTCTTCAAAACATCCTGCATCCCAACGGTCTGGTTTGCACCTCTGCCCGTGGAAATGGCATCATTTTATGTCGTTCCAACGATTTACACGCCGATTACTTGAGGAAATTGCTTCAAAAGTGGGACGACAATAAAATTGAATTGCCCGAATTTCTTACGTCACTGGAAATTTCCAAAACCATTGGTCAACCACCTGCCTCTGCTTCCGCTGTACGCCTGGAAGGTGTGGTGTACGACGAACAAAGCAAAGAACCCATCCCCGGTGTTTTGATCCGTGTGGAAAACCGAGAAGGCGGTGCAACCACCAATGCTGTCGGTCGGTATGTTTTGGAACTGCCCTCAGGCAGCCACAAACTTTTGGTGAATTACATCGGCTATCGGGAAACGTTGGTTATGCTCGAACTTCTCCAGTCCGGCCCTCTTGATGTGCCCATGCAGGTTCGCGCACTGGCCATCAGTACTGTGGAGATCCAGGGCAACAAAGCCGCCAACAAACAAACCTCCGTGGGTACCGGTGTTGAAATGCTCAGCACCCAAACGATCAAAGACCTTCCTGCTTTTATGGGTGAAGCCGACGTATTGAAAAGTCTGCTGATTTTACCCGGTGTGAGTACGGTGGGCGAAGGTGCTGCAGGTTTTAATGTGCGTGGTGGCAACATCGATCAAAATCTGGTGATTCAGGACGGCATGCCCTTTTTCAACACATCGCACGTTTTGGGCTTTTTTTCGGTGTTCAACCCCGATTTGGTGCGCAGCGTCACCTTGTACAAGGGCCACATGCCCGCGCGTTTCGGAGGCAGGACGGCATCGGCACTGGAGGTTAAATTGCGCGACGGTGATTTTTCTACCTGGCATGGCAATGTCGGTATTGGACTGGCTGCCGCCAAAGCTTACCTTGAAGGTCCCCTTTTGAAAAACAAACTTTCTGTGATTGCAGGCGCTAGAGCTTCTTATTCCGATTGGATGTTGCAACAGGCCAAATCGCCGGAAGTGCGCAACAGCAGCGCCTCTTTCAATGATGCCCATGTTAAATTTACGTACCGTGGAGGAACCCGAACAGCCATCAGCGCAGGTTTTCAACACAGCGACGATTATTTCCGGGTGTCGCAGGATTTTGGGTACGAATGGGGAACTACGGGCGGCAATGCCCAATGGCGACAAACATGGACAGACAACCTCATCAGTACCGTCACAGCCAATGCTGGAAAGGTACAAAACCGCTATTTTGAACTCGGCGGCACCAACAGTTTTACCCTCGATAACGGACTGGGCTTCGCCAACATTCAGGCACAAGCCATTTGGTTCGGCAAAGAAAAACATGAGGTTTCGGGCGGTCTGCAATGGAACAAAACAACAACGTTGCCCCAGGAATTACTTCCAGGCAGTGGATCTTCAAGCGTAGCCAAGCAGGAAATAAATCAGGAAAATGGTGAGGAATGGGCTGTTTTTATCGACGACGAGTACCGAATCAATGAAAAGTGGAGCCTGTATACCGGATTGCGGTACAGCCATTTTTTCAGTAAAGGACCGGCTACCGTCCTGCAATACGAACCTGGTTTCCCATTGTCGCCCCAAACCGTGGTTGATTCCCTTTTTTACAATCAAAACGCCGTTACGCAATCCTACGGAGGCGCGGAGCCACGACTTGCCATCAATTTCCGGGCCAACAAACAACACAGCATTAAACTGAGCTACAACCGCATCCAGCAGTTTATGCACCTCATCTCCAACACAACTGCCGCGACGCCTGCGGATGTATGGCAACCGTCCAACAAGTATTTTCAACCGCAGCTAAGCGACAATTTCAGTACAGGCTGGTTTTACATCACCCCCAACAACCGTTGGGAAGTATCCACCGAATTGTATTTTAGGAACATAAAACACGTTTTGGCTTACGAAGACTTTGCCAACCTGCTGCTGAACGAACACCTTGAAACCGAACTGATCGACGGCAAGCAAAGAAGCTATGGCGCCGAATGGTTGCTTCGCAAAAATACAGGGAGGCTCACAGGCTGGTTTTCCTACACGTGGTCGAGGGCCTTTCAACAAGCCATGTCGCCCTACCCTCAACAGTCGGTAAACCGGGGAGAATGGTTTCCGGCCAACTACGACCAGCCGCACCAGATGGTGATGTATGGGAAACTGAGCATGAATCCTTCGTTTTACTTCACCTTCAATTTTACATACCGCAGCGGCCGGCCGGTAACTGCCCCGGTTGACGGTTACAGCGTGGGCCAAGTGGTGCTTCCGCAATATTCCGACCGAAATGCCTTCCGCATCCCCGATTACCATCGTCTCGATGCAGGCTTCACGATAGACAAAACAAGGTCGAAAATCAAGGGTCTGAAATGGACTTTAAACATCTCGGCTTACAACCTGTACAGCAGGCAAAATCCATTTTCCGTGTATTTTAAACGCGATAGAAATGGTTTACCCAAGGCCTACCGGCTTGCCGTCATCGGCAGCATTATTCCCGCAGCCAACCTCACTTTCACCTGGTAAGAGTTATGAAAAAATACCTGTTCCCATCGCTTTACTTGCTGGTCACGTCGCTTTTACTGGCCAATTGCATCAAAGAAATTGATTTCCAAACAGACGTTGTTTCCGACGAACTTGTCGTAAGCGGGTTTCTGAGCGACCAGCCGGGTTACCACAAAGTGCAGCTTACCCGTCCGGGCAATTACAACCGACGTGTTTTTTACGCCGTTGACGGTGCTTCCGTACAGGTGCGCGACGACCAAGGCCAAGTGTATCCTTACTTCCAAGACCTGTTACCCAACGACAGCGGCGTGTATTATTGCAATACCATTCAGCCACAAATCGGCGGTACGTACACCCTGGAAATTATCCTTCCGAACGGTGAAAGGTTCGTTTCCACACCCCAAACCATGCTGCCGCCCATTGCCATCGATTCGGTAACTGCACTTGGCGGTTACCAGGAGTTTTCCACGGAAGCACAGGTAGTGGTAGAAGAACGCGGATGCAAAGTATATGCTTTTACCACTGCACCGATCAATCCCGACGAACGTTACCTGCGTTGGGAGTCCGAAAGCGTCCATATTTTTAATGAAATATCCAAAATTTACTATTCTATTCCCCCACCGGTACTTCAATGTTTTGTAACCTCAACCACCAGCAATCAACTGGTAGCCATCACCGACCCTTCTTTGTTCACACCCGGAACGCCCATCGGTGTACAAAGTGGTTGGAAACGCATCGATAACGCTTTTGAACACCGTATTTGTTTCACGGTTTACCAGCGCACCATCAACAAAGAAGCCTACGATTACTGGTTTAAAGTCAAACAGCTGATTGAAATGAACGGCAGCATTTTTGATGCGCCACCAGGCGTTGTCAAAGGCAACATCAGCAACATTACTTACACCGAAAAATCTGCCCGCGGTTTTTTCGAAGTAGCCAGTGTGACACTCGCCAGAAGGTATTTGCTGAACCAAGAACTCGGCGATGAATTTCAATTTACCCAACCCTATTGTGACTACGATTACCGCTACTCGCCTCCCGTGAACCATCCAGAATGCGACAACTGCCGTTTAATCAAAAACAGCACGACAACACAACCGGTTTGGTGGCAGTGACATGAGTTCAAAGTTTAAAGTTTAAAGTTTGAAGTGTGAAGTTGGGGTGCTGCTTGGTGTTTGAATAAAAAAATGTCTTTTTGCTTGGTTAACAAGTGATACAGCATCTACTTATCTCCATCCAAAGCCGAACGCCTACTTTGAAGTTTAAAGTTCAAAGTTCAAAGTTTAAAGTAGGCGTTCG
>JBBSDH010000220.1:0-7015 GCA_038249605.1 Chitinophagales bacterium
ACCGGTAATTTCCCGTTCAAAATCATCAAACGTTTCTACCGATCTATCCTGCCTGCAAATTTGGACAACTGTACTGAACCGGTCACATCAGACTACTAGCCAACGGCTCTCAACCCTTCCTTTGAATCATGGAGGTTCCTGTCATGACCTCCGGTTTTTCCACGCCCATAAGTTCAAGAAGCGTAGGCGCTACGTCGGCCAAACAACCCGGTCTCAGGGTGATCCCAGGACTGCCGCCCGGTTGCACCAAAATGCAGGGCACAGGATTTTTGGTATGCGCAGTATTGGGCGAACCATCTTCGTTGATCAGGTAGTCGGAGTTGCCATGGTCGGCAATGAGTACGCAGTTGTAACCGTGTTCCAGGGCCAGCGGCACAATGCGGCTCAGGCAGCCGTCTACCGTTTCCGCTGCTTTCATGGCGGCCGTGAACACGCCTGTATGGCCCACCATGTCGGTGTTGGCGAAGTTGAGGCAAATGAAATCGGGTTGGTTGGCGATGATGTCCGCCATAATGGATTCCGTTATTTCCGGCGCGCTCATTTCCGGCTGAAGGTCGTAGGTGGCTACTTTGGGCGAAGGCACCATCAGTCTGCGCTCGCCTTCGAACGGCAGTTCACGCCCTCCGGAAAAGAAAAAAGTCACGTGCGGGTATTTTTCCGTCTCGGCGATGCGCACCTGCGTTTTTCCTTCTTTTTCCAAAACTTCTCCAAGCGTCATGCTCACGTCGTCTTTTTCAAACATAACATGTACGTCTTTGTAGGTTTCGTCGTAACGGGCCATGGTAACATAGTACAATCCGGGAATGGTGTACATGCCTTGCTCGGGCATGTCCTGCTGGCTCAAAACCATGGTCATTTCGCGCAAGCGGTCGGTACGGAAGTTGAAACAAACCACCGCATCGCCTGGCTGGATACGACCCTCGTCACCCGCCAACCACAGGGGTTGCAAAAATTCGTCGGTTACGCCTTCATCGTAAGAAGCGCGTATGGCTGCGGTGGCATCGGTCACCGCTTTACCCTGTCCTTGTACCAGCAAATCGTAAGCGAGTTTCACGCGTTCCCAGCGTTTGTCGCGGTCCATGGCGTAATACCGACCCACCACCGAAGCCAGTTTAACCGGCTGGTTTTGGATGTGTTTGGTAAGGGTTTCCAAAAAAAACGCACCGCTTTTGGGGTCGCAGTCCCGTCCATCGGTGAAGGCGTGGATGAACACTTTGGTATTACCACGTTCTGTAGCGATGTCGCAAAGGGCTTTGAGGTGTTCGATGTGGGAGTGCACACCACCGTCGGAAACAAGGCCCAAAAAGTGCATAGCCTTGCCTTCGCGCCGGGCATAATCGAGCGCATCGAGCAGCACTTGATTTTTGTGCAGTTCGTGCTCGCGCACGGCCTTGTTGATGCGTGCCAATTGCTGCCAAACGATGCGTCCGGCCCCGATGTTGAGGTGGCCCACTTCGGAATTCCCCATTTGTCCGTGGGGCAAACCAACATCTTCACCGTAGGTGACGAGGGTTGTCCATGGACGGGTGTTCATCAGTCCATCTACAAAAGGCGTTTTGGCCTGACGGATGGCGTCGGCTTCAGGTTTGGAGCCGAGGCCCCATCCGTCGAGGATCAGCAGGAATGCGCGTTGCGACATGTTTTGCAGCGTTTTTTTTTATAAACGGCTGCAAAAATACCCAATTTAACCAGCCACAAGGTGAATTATTTGATCTCTTCTGCTTTTTTACCCGCAGCTTTAACGACAAAAAACAGGGTCGTACCCACAATGATGAAACTGAGGATCGCATTGATGAAATTGCCGATTTTGATGCTGCCGAGTGTAATGGCTGAAAAATCGGGATTGCCCCCGATCATGCCAATGGCTGGCGTAATGACATCGGTCACGAGGGATTCGACGATTTTTTGGAAGGCGCCAGCGATGATGAAGGCAACGGCAAGGGATACCACGTCGCCGCGAAGCAGGAAGGCTTTAAGTTCTTTAAGCATAGCAAGGGTGTTTGATTATGGTTTGTTTTGTTGTGTTTTCGGAGGGCAAAGTAAAACCATTCAAATAGAACAACAAACATTTTACACCAAAAACAACGACGACGCCACATGATCGGCCAGCAATTTGCCCGCTTTGCTGAGTTTGTAAAACCCGTTTTCCAACACCAAAGCACCGACGTCGAGGAACTCCTGTGCTTCCATGTCCAGGTGGTCCACAAACGCCGCACCAAACGCCCCTACCCTCCCCCGGTCAATACCCCATTGGGTGCGCAAGGCCGTCATCACGTATTCGTTGTAGCGTTGTTCGGGGGTAAGCACTTCACTTTCAAAAGGAATTTTTCCATCTTGTAAAGAGCTGATGTACATGGCATTGTTGGCAACGTTCCATTGCCGGACCGCGCCGTTGAAGGCGTGTGCCGACGGACCGATACCAAGGTAAGCATCGCCGAACCAGTAACTGCTGTTGTGTTTGGCGTACCGTCCCGGCAAAGCAAAATTGGAAATTTCGTAGTGTTCATAACCGGCTGCGGCGCTTTTTTCAATCAGGTATTCAAACTGCCGGGCTGCTTTTTCTTCTTCCACTGGTGCGCTTTTACCTGTTTTTACAAAATGGTGCAGCGCCGTGCCTTTTTCCACGGTGAGACTGTAGCACGAAAGGTGCGGTACACCGTAATTGAAAGCCAAGCGCAGATTTTCCTGCCATTGTTCGTGCGAGGTGGTGGGTGCGCCGTAAATCAGGTCGATGCTGAGGTCGTTAAAACCTGCCGCCAGGGAGCGGCGCAGACAAGCATGCGCGTCATTGGCGTGGTGGGCCCGGTTCATCCAGCGCAGGTCTTCGTCGGCAAAA
The DNA here is from genome assembly GCA_038249605.1 of Chitinophagales bacterium. Classification (GTDB taxonomy): domain Bacteria; phylum Bacteroidota; class Bacteroidia; order Chitinophagales; family Saprospiraceae; genus M3007. The sequence continues at coordinate 2,837 of JBBSDH010000220.1, forward strand.
GATTGTATGCCGATGCTCAGGCGGTTCACGGGAGTGTAGTTGCGCAGGTCGGCAAGTTTGGCTTCGCTCAGGTCGTCGGGATTGGCTTCCAGGGTGATTTCCGCATCGGGCGCCACGTTGTGCAAGCGTTGGATGGTTTCAAAAAGCAGCACCATTTCGTGGGTGTCGAGCAGCGAAGGCGTGCCGCCGCCGAAATACAGCGAGGTCAGTTGCGCACCGTCGAGGTAATCTTTTTGCATCTCCAGTTCGCGTACAAGCGCTTCCACCATGGCCTCTTTGTTTTTGAGGACGGTGGAAAAATGGAAATCGCAGTAATGGCAAGCCTGCTTACAAAAAGGGATGTGAAGGTAAAGTCCGGGCATGTGCGTAAGATACGGCTTCCGGTCAGGAAACCGACTTGAAATCCACAGCAAGACGTTCATACGATTCTTTGTCCACCGGTCGGTTTCCGTACCACACTTCCTCGTAACTGCGCGTCAGGTTCCGGAACTTTTCGAAGTCGCGGTGCCCGCGCAATTCCCGCAGGTAATCGCGGTTGGTCTTTTCCATCGAAAGTTTGAGGTAGTTACCCAACGCGAGCAATTTGATCATTTGCAAAAAATGGATGCGTACGGCAAGTGGGTAATTGCCTGCCGCAAGTGCTTCGCGCAGCCAAATGTCGAGGTCGCTGTCGAGCAGGTATTCCTCAAGATTGTCGGATGTTATGGAAACATCGCCCCGGCGCACCTTGCTGTTTTTGGGCGTCTGCAACATGCGGTAAATGCCGTAAGCTATGCCTGCGAGGGCAAGGACAACAAGAAATGCTTGTAGCAGTTTGCCCCACCAGGCGCCATTGATCTGCCAGTTTTCCAGATTCGGCCCTTCAAATTTTGGACGCTCTTTTTCGGGCTCTTCCTCCAGCCTGTCCGCGCTGTAATCGAGTCCATCGGAGGATTTTTTCCAAAGTTGTTCGTCGATGGGACGCGGTTTGGTGGCAGGCGGCGGCACATAGTCGGGAAGTACTTCGGCGGTTTCGGTATTGTATTCGTAAAGAGAATCTTCCGACACTGCATCCTCGGAATAAAACGTGTCTTGCTGCGCCCCAAGCGTATTGGCGCCAAGGAACAATCCCAAAAACAAAATGATTTGATGTGCTCTCATACGTTATTCCCTAGCCAGTCCCCTGATTTTACCCGAGCGTCCGATGCCCTCGATGTTGCTGCGCAAACTTTCGGCGTCTTTGACTTCTTTTTGTGAAAAATACATGAGGCTTCCGCTCAAAATAAAAACCAAAAAACTGAAATACAACAACAGGGAGGCCACGCCTGCCGTAACGGCCGTTACAAAAGTACGCATGTTGTCTTCTCCCGGAGGCACAAGCCAACTGAAAAACTGCAACACAATATCCCAAACGTTGGAATCGAGGAACAGGAACAACAGTATGGTGAGGTTTACAACCAAAAAGCCGAGGATGATGCCAAGACCCCAGGGCATCATGCTGAACGACCTCCCAAGCGCAACGAACGGATTACCTGTTTCAAAATACAAAACAGCACACCACAGCGACAACAAGGGGCACACGAACATGCCCAGTGCCCAACCCAAAATACCGGGATCGATGGTCAACTGAAGGAAAAACAAAGGTATGGGTATCAACATGGCCGCCAACACCAGCAATTCGTGCCACCATGTGCGTTGCATCCGGTGTTCCGGCTTTTGTTCGCGCATCAAAGCACGGTAGCCGCTGCGCGCCATAAACACGAACAAAACCATTTGCAGTGGCAGTAAAAAACTCATTTTTTCAAAACCAAAAAAATCCGCCGATGTGGACAATACCCCAAGAGTATCGGGAGGAAAAAAGAAAGTTTCCGCCACTTTGGCCGGTGAAAAACCAAAGGCCACCATTCCAAACACCACGCTTGAAACCAACACGGCCCCCAACGTGTGGCCCATGCTGCGCCTGATGATGGTAAAGGCATCCGACAGGATTTCGCCAGACGTTTTAATGGCGCCGAAATCAACCACCTGCTCGCGGCTGGGTGGCAGGGTTTTGTCTGTGGCCAAGGCAGCAAGTTGGCCGCTTTTGGCAACATGCCAGGGCAGCCACACAAAATACCAAAGGACAAGCGCAAACGACGCAAGGATAAACAAGAAGCGCAGCCACGAGGGCGTTTCGGTAAAACGGGTAAAAAAACCTTCAAAAAAAGCAGCCAGCAGGAACATGGGAATAAGCCCGATGAACAACTTCAAACCGCGGCGCATGGTGATTTGAAACGCCTGTGTACGTGTGTACGTACCCGGGAACAACAACCCCGAACCGGCAGTAAGCCCTGCACCACCCGCCAAAATGATGGCCGAAATTTCCAGGGTGCCGTGAATCCAGATGGTGAGGAAAGAGTCCCAAAAAAGTCCCCGTTCAATGAAAAAATACTGAAAAGCGCCCACCATGATGCCGTTGTACAGCAACATGAACAAGGTGCCGATGGAGGCCAATACGCCAAGAATGGCCGTTTGAAATGCTACAAAAAGGTTGTTCAGCGCTATGCCGACGGTCATGCCGAGCGGACCATGTTGTTTGTAAACAGCCATGGGATCGCCCTTTTCGATGTTTTCGAGGGTCATGTCCACGTACCCGCCGCCCAAAATCACCCGCGCAAACTCCGGGTCGATGATGCTCGACAAAACGCCGATACCGAACGCCAGTACAAAAACCGCCAACGCCAGCTGCATGGCTTGCCGCGATTCCCACATCAATCCAGGCAGCTCCAAGCGCCAAAACTGCCACAAACGTCCCACCGGAAATTTCCTTCCCCGGTAAATGTTGTGGAAAACACGTTGCGCCAAACTGTTAAGATACATCCGCACCGAACGGTTGGGATAAAAAGTGCGGGCATACGAAAGATCGTCGGTGATCTGTATGAACAAATGGTTGAGCTTCTCAGGATCACGTCGGTTGTCCTGCAGCATCTCTTCAAATTCCCGCCATTTCTCGCGGTTCTGCTCTATGAATTTGGTCTCTTTCATATTGTCTCAACCTGGATTTTGGGGATTCGTCCCGAGGCACTAAGGATCTGAGATTTTATTGGGATTGGGTATTTGGGAAGATTGCATTGGTAAAGGTATTGGGATTGGATTGATTGGTTTTGATTTTATTGAAATGGATTTGGGAAAATTGGATTTCAAAAGGTCCAATCGCAACGCGCCCTAATCTTTTTCATAAAAAAAATCCAATCCTAAAAATTCCAATCCAATCTTCCCAAATCCCCTTTTGTCATCCCAGCGAAGCGCGGGACCTAAAATCCAGATCCCAAAAATCCCCAAAATCCAGGTTAAGACCATTAAAATACCGCCCGCACCTGTGCCCTGCCCGTGTGTATCATCCCCGTTTCCCCTGTTTTTCGGCCTTCGTAGTTCAGGCTGAGTTGAAAAAATTTAGACAACTGGCGGTCCAGACTTAAGCCCCAGAGGTAGTTTCGGCCGTCCTGCAAACCTTCCAGCATGGCGAAAGCCACGGCGCTGTTCAAATCGCCGGAATACCTGATGTCGGCGTAGGTGAAACGGGCGCGCAGGGAGGTTGCCGCGCGGAAACCGCGGTCGTTGATTTGGGATTGCGGATTCCAGGTCATTTCAATGTTCCAGTTGTTTTGCTGGGCGGTCTCTTTTTCACCCAAAGCGTTTCTGCTGTCGCGGAAGGTGAGCTGGGCCACCGTGCGGAAACTGCGCAGGGGCAGCCAGGTGAGTTTGGGCCCCGCAGACCAGTACCTTATGTCGTAATCGCGCGAGGCGAAAGCTTCGTTTTCACTGCTGCGTTCGCCCCGAACGATGTCTCCCTCGGCACTCCATTGTTTGGCCAGGTTCACACGGCCGTGCAGCGTGTAGTCGAACAATCGCCGGCTTTCAAAACCGGTGGTGAGCAACACGCGGCTTCGGTTGTCGCCCTGGGCGATGGACGCGTCCCAAGCCGGATCGGCCCGGTTTACAAACAACACGTTGCGCAAGGTGGTGTTCAGCGTCACCAGCGCCGAATCGGGCAGGTCGTTGTCGAAAGGGTTCCAAGGCTGCACAGCATCGCTGCCGTTGAACGTGCGCCGGTTGATCTGCCAGGTGTTTTGCGTTGCAAACCGCCGGAGAAATTTCTGGGCGCGGTTGGCCGGACGAATCCAGATCAACCTCGGCTCCAGACGCAGGTTCTGGTTGAAC
>JBBSDH010000221.1:0-7009 GCA_038249605.1 Chitinophagales bacterium
CAGCGCTGGATATCAAACGCCAAAATGATATTGCGATGGAAATTCTTAACCAAATTTTACGCGAAGAAGCAAGATCATGATTTATATCCCATTAGAAAACAACCCTCCCAATCAAGGTTGGCTGGATCGGGCGGATGCTGTTACACAGCAGTTAATCAATGCCCCTGATGTATCAACAAGGAATACCATTATAGACGCTAATCAATCATTGTGGGGCGAATTGAAACAACACTTGTGCAATTTAAATCACAGGAAATGTTGGTATTCGGAATCTATTAACGATGGTGCACATTGCCATGTAGATCATTTCCGACCTAAAAAGAAAGTCTTATATGAAGATGACAATACAGATCAAGGAGGATACTGGTGGTTGGCTTTTGATTGGATGAATTACAGGTATTCTGGCCCGGCTCCTAATGTGCGTAAAAAGGATTATTTCCATGTAAATGCGCGAAAAGCAATGAATTATGGAGACTCCCTTGAAAATGAAGACATCCGGTTTTTAGATCCTATAAAATTATCAGACCCAAAAAAATTAAGTTTTGATAGCTCAGGCGAAGTTCGATCTATTAACTCGAATACAACTACAAGGGATTATATTCAAGTCAAATATACCATCCGCAGAAGGAATTTGAATGATGAAGGGTTAATAGAGGGAAGAAAAACAAAGTATCGTGATGCTTCAACAATTATTCAAGCAGTCAGTAAATTAACCCAACTTCAAAATATAACGCATGATACTGCGAGAGAAATTAAAATTGATGAAGCAAAGAAAAGATTGCACGAAATGGCATCCAGGCATTCAGAATATTCCGCTGCTGTAAAATTTTGTTTAAAAAGTAGTGGTTATGATTGGGCGCTTGACATTGCAATAGATGCGGCATAAGCCGAAGGTGATAAGAGAGGATGGTATATGGTTATAAAGGTTGATGGTTTGAAATGGTAAAGAAGGCTAAAAAAAGTATAGAACTCTGCGCTGACCATCATAGTCGCTAAACGCGGCTACGGAGCCAGCGCCCACGTTAATCGCCATAAAAATAGAAACAAATTTTGAGGTGCCTTCTGCAAAACAACTTTTGCCCAAAAGCATCGAAACACTCTTAAGCGCAAACCCGCAGAAAATGCCGGAGCAAAACTCCCTATTTTTGCCCGTAAAAAATATTCGTGGAAAACTTCCCGCCCGACCAACAACCATCAAACCTCTACGCCCCACCCCATTGGCTGCAACGCACCGAACTGCTCATCGGCGCCGAAGCCCTGGAAAAACTCCACAACCTGCACATCCTGGTGATCGGCCTCGGTGGCGTGGGCTCCTTCGCAGCCGAATTCCTCGCACGGACCGGCGTGGGCCGCATGACCATCGTGGACGGCGATACCGTGGACATCACCAACACCAACCGCCAGTTGCCTGCCATGCACAGCACCGTGGGACAAAGCAAAGCAGCCCTCATGGCCGCACGTTTGCGCGACATCAACCCAAACCTTGTACTCACCGTGCGCGAAGATTTCCTTACGCCCAAACTCGTCAAAGAGCTCATTTCCAACGAATATGATTACGTGTTCGACTGCATCGACTCGGTGCAGCCCAAACAATACGTCATCGTGGCCTGCAAACAACGCGATGTGCGCGTGGTGAGCAGCATGGGCGCCGGCGGCAGGATCGATCCTTCGCAGGTGCGTATCGCCGACATCAGCGAAACGTACAACTGTCCTTTCGCCCAGCAGGTGCGCAAAGGATTGAAGAAAAAAGGCGTGCGCAAAGGCGTCACGGTGGTGTTTTCCTCCGAACCCGTATACCGCGAAAACATGATGCTCACCGACGGCAGTAAGTTCAAAAAATCGTTTTACGGCACCATCTCTTACATCCCTGCCCTGTTCGGTTTGCACATGGCCAGTGTGGTGGTACAGGATATTGCGGGAAAAACATAGGGCCTTTTGCCCTTGCAGAACAAATCTTGGCTACATTTGCCCAAAGCCCTGCCACCCAAATTTCGAAACCTGTTTTTTTCACAAAAACTCCCTCTACGAAGCATGAGCGCCATTCGCGAAATCATTGCCCGCGAGATCCTCGACAGCCGCGGCAACCCTACCATCGAAGCAGAAGTGTGGACCGAAACCGGTTTCATGGGCCGAGCCGCCGTACCCAGCGGCGCCAGCACCGGCGCCCACGAAGCCGTTGAAATGCGCGACGGCGACGACGCGCGTTACCTCGGTAAAGGCGTACAGCAAGCCGTTAAAAACGTGGAAAAAATCATCCGCGAAGAATTGATGGGCTGCGAAGTGACCGACCAAATCAAGATCGACAAAATGATGATCGATCGCGACGGTACACGCAACAAAAGCAAACTCGGCGCCAATGCCATCCTCGCCGTTTCCCTCGCCACCGCACACGCCGCTGCCGAAGAACTCGGTCAGCCGTTGTACCGCTACCTCGGTGGCGTGAACGCACACGTGATGCCCGTGCCCATGATGAACATCCTCAACGGAGGCGCACATGCCGACAACGGCATCGACTTCCAAGAGTTCATGATCCTGCCCATAGGCGCCGAAACGTTCCGCGAAGGACTGCGTATGGGTGTGGAAATTTTCCACAGCCTCAAAAAAGTACTGAAAAACAAAGGCTACACCACCAACGTTGGCGACGAAGGCGGCTTTGCCCCAGGCATCAAAAACAACGAAGAAGCCATCCAAATGGTGATGACCGCCATACAGGCCGCCGGCTACCGTCCGCTCGAAGACGTAGTGATCGGCCTCGACGCCGCAGCTACCGAATTCTTCGACGCCGAAAAAGGCGAATACGTGTTCAAAAAATCGACCGGCGATCGCCTTTCACGCAACGATATGGTCAGTTTCTGGAAAGACTGGTGCAACCGATATCCCATCATATCCATCGAAGACGGTTGCAGCGAAGACGACTGGGACGGCTGGAAATCACTCACCGAAACCCTCGGTCACCGCATCCAACTCGTAGGCGACGATCTTTTCGTGACCAACACCGAACGCCTCCAGCGCGGCATCGATGAAAAAATCGCCAACTCGATTTTGATCAAAGTGAACCAAATTGGCACGCTTACCGAAACGATCAACGCCGTGAACCTGGCCACCCGCCACGCCTACACCTCGGTGATCAGCCACCGTTCGGGCGAAACCGAAGATACCACCATCGCCGACCTGGCCGTGGCCCTGAATACCGGCCAGATCAAAACGGGCTCGGCTTCGCGCTCGGACCGGATCGCTAAGTACAACCAGCTTCTGCGCATCGAAGACGAACTCGGCGATGCCGCCAAATACTGGGGCAAAGCGATTTTTGGCCTATAAAAAATTCGTTTTTTATCCGTGTTGCTCGCATCCGTATTCTTTTACGTTGATCCCCAAAAAGTGTAGATCTCAAGTTTTTTAGGATCATCGTAAAAGAACACGGATGACACGGATGCAAGCAACACAGATAAAAAACGGATTTTTTTTGTTGGTGCTTTTTATGGTCGCCTGCAACAAACCAGAGCAGCTCACTCCTGCTTATTATTGCTGGCAAACCAGTTTCCAAAACAACCATTCCCAATACCTCCACGACCTCGGCTGCCGTAAACTGTACGTCAAGTTTCTGGACATCGGTCCTGACGAAAACGGCGCACCCGTGCCTTATGCCAAACTCGTAGCCAAGGACACCACCGATCTGGACATTGTTCCCTGTGTGTTCATCACCCAACAGGTTTTTCACCACCTTTCCGAAAAAGACACCGACAAACTGGCCGCCAATACGGCGCGTGCCATCGCGTCCATTGGCAAACAATTTCCGGGAAAAACATTTAGAGAAGTGCAGTTCGACTGCGACTGGACGCCGCGCAGCCGCGCCGGTTTTTTTCTTTTTTTGCAAAAAACAAAACAATACCTGCCGGAAAAAACCACGATCAGCGCTACCATACGCCTCCACCAGTACAAATTCCCGGAAACTACGGGGGTGCCACCCGTGCAGCGCGGCATGCTGATGTTGTACAACACCGGCGACATTGAAAATCCAGACGGCACCAATTCCATTTTTTCCCCCGAAAACGCCCTTACCTACCTTAACGGTGCGCCGGAACGTTACCCCTTGCCGCTCGATGTTGCCGTGGCTGTGTATTCCTGGACTTTGGTGTACCGCGACGGTTTGTTTTTAAAAATTTTGCCCGATCCCAGTGCTGAACTCAACGACACGACGCGTTTTTTGCGCGAAGCGCACGCACCATTGCACCGTGACCGGTACAGGGTGAAAAGCGGCACTTTCCATGCATCCTACTATCTTCGCCCGGGCGATCAGCTTCACCTTGAATCCGTCGACACCGATCTGCTTGCAAAGGCCTTGCTGCTGTTGCCGCAGATCGATTTGGCGCCCAACGCGACATTGGCCTTTTTTCACCTCGACTCGAGCGCGGTTGCACGTTTTCCGGCAGCCACACTGCAAAACCTATGCGACTCTTTGGCTTATCCTTTAGCGCGTTGACGCGCCGTCTGCTTTTTGCCGCCGCTGTAGTGCTTTGCAGCGCTTTTTTTCCCTACACCCAACACGGTGTGGTGGAAAAAACGGGCGCCTGTGGTCCGCAAGCGCCCCGGTTTACCGGTTATACCTTTCTTTTGCCCGATGTGATCAACAAAAACGCCGCTTATGCGCCGTTTTTCCTGCGTTTCGACGACTATTACGACCAAATGTACTTCCAACGCGACCTGCAACGCGACGACAACATCTGGGAGTGGATCGACCGTTTTTGCAACCAGGCTGCGCCCGAAGACGTATCGTACGTGGTGTACGAAGCCGGCATCGATGAAATGGTGGACATGCGCAACGTGGCGCTCGACAAAACCGGCCGCAAATTGTTGCCCTACACCCTGGAGGGCAACACGTTTGCCGAAATGTTGATTTTCAACAAATGCACCGAGGTGATCGATTACCTCATTTACGCCAAAAAATGCGAACCTTACGTGATCGCTTACGGCGACGGCTGGACGATTCCAGAGCGCGATCCGGCTACCATGCAGGAGCTCATCGGCGAGGGGCTGGGGCGATTCAAACAAACCGAATCCATGTTTGTGCGCCAGCGCTACACGTACCAGGTCATACGCCTGGCACATTATGCAGGTTTCAACGATCAGGCCATCGAACTGTACAATTACCTGATGCCCAAAATGGACCGCAAAAAGCCGAGCATCATGTATTATTGGACGCTCGGCCACCTGGCTGGCGCATTGCAGGGCACAGGAAAATACCACGAAGCGGCTTACCGCTACAGTCTGATTTTCCGCAATTGTCCGAGCAAGCGCAAGCAGGCGTTTTACAGTTTCCGCATCCGCAACGACCAGGACTGGAAAAAAGCCCTGCAATTGTGTCAAAATCCCACCGAAACCGCCACCCTGTTCATGTTGCGCGCAGCAAACAGTCCGGCCCTCGACGTAGCCGACATCCAGCGCGTGTACGACCTCGATCCTTCGCACCCACAGCTCGATTTGCTGTTGGTTTCCGATGTTCAAAAATTGGAAAAACGCCTGTTGCTGACGACGTTGACGGAGAAAAAATTCGGTGTGCCCAAAGGTGCGCCATCGTTGCAGAACTGCGGTAAATACATCATCGATTTGCAACAACTCGTCCGCAACGGTCTACGAAGCGGTAAACTCGCCAATCCGAGGTTGTGGCAAGGCATGAAGGGCTACCTCGAACTGCTTGCCGGCGATTTTTATGCCGCAGGCAAAAGTTTCGACCGTGCTGCCGACCTATTGGAAAAAGACGACGATTACGATGCGGTTATGAAACGCCAGCTTTCCATTTGGCGCCTTTTGCTGGAGGTCCAGCAGATCAATCCGGGTACGTACACTGCCGAGGAAAAGGCTTTCCGCTTGAGCAACGATCCGACGTTCAAAACCTGGCGCGATTTTCAACCGTTTCTGCGCGACAAAATGTCGAGTGCTTATGCTGTGGCCAACCGGCCCGGCAAGGCACTTTTGACCGCTTACGACCACAAGGCGCTGCTGTACAATCCGGACATGGCGATCATCGACGACCTTTTGCTGGAAGCCGGGGAGGACAATCCCATGTTTTTGGAGCGTATGATGCAGATGGACACCAATCCGGACCGCATCAGGGCGATGTTGCTTGAAATGAAAGCCACGATGTTGTTTGCCCGGGGCGAGCCCGAAGCCGCTCTTGCCATGTACCGGAGAATACCGGCGACACAGATGGCCGAATTGACCCAGTTTGCGCCTTTTGTGGAAACCCTGGGTGAAAAAGTGCACCGCCGCGTGTCCGATACCTTGTTGCTGAACAGGAGACAAATTGTGGAAAGGATACTCGATTACGAGTTCAAAGCCAAATCGGCGGCGGCATTGGACGATCCGGCGGCCGGATATTATTATTACTTGATTGGACTGGCGTACTACAACATGTCGTATTTTGGTTACGAATGGGAAGTGATGGATGCTTACCGCAGCGGCGCCAACTGGACGCGACTGGCTTCCGGTCCGGTGTTCCCATTGTACGGTTCACCTTCGGGCAACCGCGAAAACACCGACGTAACCCGTGCTTTGGGTTATTTTGAAAAGGCGTACAAACTTTCCAAAACGCCTGAAATTGCTGCCCGTGCTGCTTACATGGCAGCGAGATGCGAACAAAAAATGTGGTTCTACAGTCCAGATTGCCAGTACAAACCCGGCAGCAACCTCATCCCTATTTTACCCGATGCTTCCTTGCGGTATTATCGTGTGTTGGATGCTTACAGGGACACGGATTTTTACAAAAAAGCGGTGCGGGAGTGCAAGTGGTTGGAGGCGTATGTGAATTAGTTAGTAGGTCGGTCGGTTGGTCGGTTGGTCGGTTGGTCAAAAAAAACAGGGGTTAATTTACTACCTCCCCTTCACCACCTTCCCAACCTGCACCCGAACGCCTCCGGAGGTCACTTCCCATACGAACATGCCTGCAGGAAGCTGCGGAAGTAATAGTTCGTTGTAGCCCACAGACAGATCCATTTGGGCCATTAACCGTCCG
>JBBSDH010000222.1:0-6926 GCA_038249605.1 Chitinophagales bacterium
CTGGATATCTACCCCTGCCAGCCCGGGCTCTCCACTATCCTGAATACCATCGCCGTCAAAATCTGCCCAAAGTAGGTTACCTACTTCCACTGGCGCACTTTCACCGTCTAGTTCTACATCGCCCAAGCCATTGGCTTTACTAGCCGCAGCACCTGGGCCATTTAAGGTAAAACGGTCATCAAAAACTTCGTACGCAGAATTCGCCACCTGCGCACCCGTAGTGTTATTTAACCGAATTGTACCGCCCGAACGAATGGCAACAGGGTCAAGCCAAACAGCAATCGCATCTCCTCCACCGGGCAGGACTGCTAGCGGACCTTGTACCGATTCGGGGTGGAAGAGGTTATCATTGTAATAATCCGCCGTACCGGGGCGTGTCACAATGGTATAAATACACTGGCCATTTACTTGGCTTGCATTGGCGCGTAGTAATTCGCCAGCAGATGCATACTCGTAGAAGACGAGGTTCCCGCTATAGTCATTGGTATTGATGGCGTATTGGTGTCCCTTTCGGTCTAATACACCAATCAACATATTTCCTTGGTCGTCAAATTCAATATCTGCGATAATCGGCTCCGCGATTTCGCGCTCAGGGCCAGAGAAATAACGGCTCAAGCCATTGACTGTGCTATATCCCCAAGGAATCCAAGGGCGTTCGCGGCCATATATAAAACTAAAATTCAACAAGGGTGCCGTAAAAGCTTGCGTTACCGGGTCAAACTCATACACATAGCCCCGAAGTTCGGAGCCATTACCGTTAATTACAGGAGAAACAACATTGCCTGCAGCATTCTGGCCCGACAACACGACCCCTACATAGAGTTTTCCACGGAAATATTTCAAACCCCAAGGGCGGTGTTCGCCTTGGTTGGCATTTATTCCAGGGTCTGGGGCATCCCAACTCCGGACGCGCTGCCCTACATTTCCTATAGTGGGTGCTTGCGGATTGCGTCCATCCACCAAATCAATTTCATATATTTTACGGTCCCACAGGTTCATTACATATAGGTATCGCCCATCATCGGAGATATCAATATCTCCCAAGGAGACTTTACCTACTTGGTCGCCCGCTGCATAATCGGTGCTGGGTGTGAAGCGATCGCCTGGAAGCCCCCGCTCTGCGTTGGTGCCCACATAGCCTGTTACAGGACTGGTGTTATTGCCTGGGTTGGCGGGATACGCAATTTGGGTATGGTCCCAAGTATGAATACCAATGGCATCTAAATCCAAAAAGTCGGTCGTTTTATCCGCGCCAGGTGCGTCCGGATCTATCAAATAAATACCACCGGGACCTAATGGGCCCAAACCACAGTGTCTGCGAATGACGGCAGACGTAAAAATCACTTTCCCAGGGCGAGAATACGCCGTTCCATACAAGGAACCTACTTCCCCAATGGTCGCGAGCTTATCTGCCTGAGGCACGCCAGGCTGACCACCACTATGGACGGCAGGAATACCTGATTGTAAATATTTATAGGTTACAAAGGCTGGTTCATTATTTGCGTTGCTTCCAGGAACAAAAGGATCACCAAAGCCATAACATGGCAAAAAGACATCTGGATTGGGGTTCTCCACCCACTGCCCGGGATAGTTGATAGCAAAACGTAGATTATTCTGTTGACCCGTGATGAATTGCACACTGGAACCAAAAACAGCCCCCGAAAGGCCTTCAAAATCCACGTTATTGGCTAAAGAGCATTCAAACGAATTGGGGATTTCAAACTCAATCCGCACCAATTCGCCCGCGTTGGCAGCACGGCCACTCTGTAATGAAACAGCAAAATTAAAATTACCGCTTGCATCTGTAAAAGCAGTGCCAATCAACTGGTCTTTCGCAGGTAGCGTTGCATTCGCGTACAATTTTACAATGACACCCTGAACGCCTGGCTCTGCGCCAGTTTTCAAGCCATTGCCATCAAAATCGCGAAAAGCCGTCCCAGACTGCGCGAAAAGCGTAGTTGAAAAGGCTAAACCTAAAAATACCGCAAAGCCACCCAAACATCTTTTTAGGCTAATTCCTGAAAACAAACCAGGCCCCGGATATTTCGGCTCCATCCTTTTCAACAAAGATTTAGCAAATGGATTTGCCGTAATAAATAAAACAAACATCACCAACATCAAAGCAATTGGTAATGCCCATGCCAATCTGATGTCGGCAAGTACAGCATTTGCTGCAACCTCAGCATCAATGGCCAAAGGCATGGAGAACACTGCCCACATCAAGAGGGCAACAGCCACAAAAGCCGAAGTGGCGCTATGCCCCTGTTTCAGACTTTTGACAAGCTTTTCAGTTAGGAAAATTCTTTTCATGAGAAAAAGTATTAGGTTGAGAAGTATAACGGATATTAAAAATCGACTATAACTGTATCCTCCGATTCCCAAGCCGGGTAAACGCCCGGCTGAATGGTGTAAGCGTTGATGCTGAGACCGGATGAAACAAATTCAGGAACTCTGTAAGGCTCCAGGACCTGAAAAAGACCCCAACTGAAATGGCGCCTTAAGCAACGGATGTCCATGGTGTCTTTTTTAAAAGAAATGCGCAAACGTCCGTGCTCTGAGAAGCCAATCGTGGCTCCAACCCGGGGACATTTGCAAGCCGTTTCATGTGAAATGTTTACCATCTGACAAATTCCTACGCCCTGGCAACCGGAACTCGGAGAGCCCAAAACCAGGTCTGATTTAATTTTTCGAACAATACGGATGCGTTTTACGTGCAGGGGTACGTGTATGGCCGTGACATTGCCTGTGCTCATGTGAAGACGGAATAATTGACGTGGGAGGACAAGGATTAGTATTAAATACAATTTGACAAGATCGTAGCACGAAGGTGCGACTCCCCTACAACCAGAACACAGACAGTGCGCAGTTCAAAATCAGAAGTGATTTATAGAGGCTTTTTCTATAAAAAAAATTATAAAATACTGAATATCAAATATTTACAAGGAAGCAATTCGCCTTTAAAAGGTGTATTAACAAACACATTCAATGTTTATTGATCATACCAAAATCCCGATGAAGTCGGGACTTAGCTAGGCACCTAAGGCGAAAATTTTAACACAGCACCTCAGACAGGGCCTGAAAAAACAAACGCAGGTAACCGTACGAACACGGTTACCTGCGTTGAAGCAGAACAATTTCTGAAGGGTCATCGGGTGTTCAAATTCTTGTTACAAACAAGAAGATAAACAACTAAGACGATGCGTTTAAACGCCGGAAATATCAATGATGATCACGTCGGATAATCTTTTAAAACGATGAAGGTTGAACTGCGCCTGCGAAGGCACACGAATGGCGGAAGACTTTTTCATGAGACGGAGTATGTTGGATTACTACGTCAAAGATGCCGCTCATGGCCGTGTGATCGGCAGACAGTCAGTCAGGGTTTTTCACATCGCGTTTTTGGGGTTTATTGCAAAAATTATTTGTAATAATTTGATTATGAGATTATTGTACTATTTAAAAACAAACGACTTACAAAATTATGCAATACGGGAACGCCCTTTTTTTACCTGAACTACCTTGTTTCCCACGGTCGACAGCACCATTTCCCACAAATCCTCGTAAGGAATAATTTCTATCTCATGGGTCTGGTTGGCAAGCTCAATCGGTACCGTTTTTAATTGTTCAAGCAACTTTTCTGTTTTGCGCAGTATGGCAGCATGGTGAAAAGATGATGCTGGTATTTGCAGCAACATCTTTAAAAAACAATTGCTTCTGAAGGTGTCACTCTGTCGCAGGTAACGGCTGTTGTATTTTTCAACAGCTTCCATCCTGTCGATGGAGTCAACATAGTTTTTATCGGCCAACATGAAAAGGATCTGCACGATAAGAATGGGAATGTTCATACCGCGTTTGTCGCGTGAAAAAACAGGAATGTCGTTGAGAAAACGGTTTATTTTGAATTTTTCCTGTCCTTCCGCTACTTCCAGTTTGCCGATGTGCACCAGATATTGAACATATGCATCGTAAATTTTCCACATTTCTTGGATGTGCGCCGGCAACTTGTCAATATTACCTTTCAACATACTTTTTACCGTTGTACAAACTTCTCTGGCTTTTTCGTAGTGCCTGGTATGGGTTGCAAGCAGGAAAAACAATTCCTGCAATTTGTACCAGTTGAAAGATCCGTGAACAAATGCCGATTGGTAGTGGCCCATCAATTCCAAACCCTTGTCGTACTCGCGAAGCTGCGCATAACAAACAAACAACTGGTAATAAAAGGCCTGAAGTGGTAAGTTGCTTTCGTAAGGTTTTGCTTTGAAAAATGCAATGGCTTCCTCACAGAGTTTGGCTGTTGTATTGTAATCATTCAAACTGCTGTACTGCATGATTTGAATCAAGCGGCCGCACAAATGCAAACGAAAAGCATCGTATTCTTCCATCCATGGCTTCACCTCTTCGTAATACTTCTCGGCCAGTTCAGATATTTCCAAACGGGTCGACTTGCTGTTTACGAAATGGCTGACCAGGTCTGTATACAAATCTTCCGCTTCGTTTTCGGCCATCCATACCTTTTGGAAATGCCGGTAAGATTGGCGGTATTGTTCGTACTTGGTGCGATCGCCTGCAACAGTGCCATAATGCAAACGCAATACCGATAAGGCATTTAGGGTAAGTTCGGTAAACTCATAAAACTGGGATTGCTTGAGTAAATGATCGAGCATTTCATGCCCGGTATGTTTGGCCTGCCTCGACAAAAGCACCATGGCCGCTGCCCATTTCTTGTTGGTTTCGAAATAGGCCATCTGTCGGTCGGTTGGTTTGGCCGAGCGAACATCCGACAACAAGGTTGCATGCAACAACCTTTCTTTGAGCCTTTCCTTCAGGTTTTGAAACTTGCTGCCCACGCGAGACTCGCCAGGATACAACAACGCAACTGCCCCTTCCTCATCTTCAACTTTACCCTCCAAAATAGCCTCACACAACAGTTCCATCTTGCTGTCCGATTCAAGTACGGCACCCCACAGTCCGCTGGACTTGAGCTTGGGTACATTAAGTAGCCTGGTTAATTCGATTAATGTTTGCATAAGATTACCCAGCTGCAAGCGTGCATGCCATTTGTTTTTTAAGCCAAATCGATCTAGGGAAGCCTGTGCGGCGACGGGGATGATGGATCTAAAAATCAGATATCCGAATAGGATTAAAAGAAAAGTTTAATGTTTAATGGAGCAATGTAAGGCAATTGTGTTCAAAACATATACCAATTATAGCAACAGATTGATTTTTGTGAATAATTAACATAAAAAGGGCCCCCCGCATTGGATGCGGGAGGCCCTTTCGACTTATCACAAAATGAATTTACACGTTTACTTCGTCTGAATCATCTTCATCGTCACGCTTTCCGTCGAGGTCGAAACCTGGTAGTAAAGCAAGCCGGTGGTATTTACAAGTTCCTTATCCAGCGTGAAGGCGTTGTGACCTTTGCCGAAGTCGCCCACCTGGCGGTAAAGCTGGCGGCCCGACTCGTCGAATACCGTAAGGGTCACGTCGTCAGCTTCCGGAAGATGGAAGCCAATGACCGTGCGGTTGATCCACGGGTTTGGTTGGTTCTGGTACACTTCAAATTCTACACCGCGTACTTCTTTGCCGTTGAAACGCAGGGCGACCGACTGGCGCTCGTTGCCTGGGCTGTAAGCTTCGGCTTTCGTTACACTGCTCGATACATTCATCATATTGCGCAGATTGCCGGAGGTTTTGGCGCGCAGGCGGAGCGTAAACTCAGCCGGTGCACTCGTGCCTGGAGCTGCATCAAACGATGTGGTAAGTACTTCAGTGAACACCGCGAAGTTGGCGCTGCTCAAGCCTTCACCTGGTACGATGTCCAAAACTTCCAGTCCTTTCAGGTTCAGTGTAAACTGATATCCTTGAGCGAACTGGTCGGCTTTGAAGTGTACATCGAACGCTTCTCCGCGTGCTACCGAGCGGTCGGTCACATCAAACAACAGCGTGCTGTTCGTGCGATCGTCCACACTCATGAAGTTGTTGGCTTCAGCGGTGTTGTTCACGTCGCCGATCTTCATGGCCACAAAGTCATCGTTGATCTGGTTGGCCTGTACATCTGCCACCGATTTGGTTTCGGGGAAGGCTGGCGCGAACGGATTGTCGGGTGTCGGGAACGTGAATCCACGATCCACGAAGCGCCACGAGGTATTGTTCGGCAGTTCCGTGTAGATGCCCAGGATCAGTTTGCGGATCTCAGCGATGTCGAACGTCGTTACCGATTTGCTGTTGTTGGCGTCGGCAGCGATGATCTTATACGGTGAATCAAACGCTTCGATGCCCAGAATGTGCTTGTTGATGAGCACTAGGTCGAAGGTCGATACCCCGTTCAGGTGATCGTCGTCTTTCATCGGTGTGAGCGTGTAGTCGGCAGCGATCGGCAGTGCATTCGGGAACATGTAGAAACCACCTGCGTCGGAGATTTCGAACATGCTTACCGGCGGCAGTGCAGGATGTGAACCATTGAGTTCTACATCACCGGCTTCGAGGCCTTCCTGCATTTCCGTTTTCAGTTCACCAGCTACGGTCACGTTCGAGTTCGTGCAGTTGCCTGCGTTGTCCTGAACGATCACATAAGTTTCGCAGTAGTCGGCGTTGCCTGCTTTGTCTTCAGCCCACAATTCAACGAACTGGGTACCGAGGTCGGCGCAGGTAAACATTACACTGGTTTGCGGCGAGCCGTCGGGGTTCGTCGGGAAGCCCGTACCGGCGCCTTTACGGCGGATACCAACTTTGATCTGCTCTTCAGGCGTACAGTTGTCTTCCGTGTATTGAAGGAAGTCGCTGGCCCAGAGCACCACCATGTCCGTAGGCATGATGTTCACGCTCAGGCCGTTGATGCACACCACCGTCGGAGCTTTGCAGTCTTTCACAACGAATTCGTATTCGCATACTTTTTCGTTGCCGCAGCCATCTTCAACAATCCA
>JBBSDH010000223.1:0-6919 GCA_038249605.1 Chitinophagales bacterium
CGCCGGTGACGGTAACGGTATAACTGCCTGCGGGTACGTTGCTAAGATCTTCGCTCAGTTCTCCTCCTGACCAAACAAAAGTATAAGGTGCTACACCTCCGCTGACACTCAGGTTGATGGATCCATTGAGCAGATCGCAGGTGCTTGGCGTAGGAGTGGCGTTTAATACAGGTTCATTCGGATCATCGGCTATGGTAAAGCTTGCAGAAGAAGTACAAGTTCCTCCTGCACTTACGGTAACGGTGTAGGTGCCCGGAGGCAGATTGCTCAAATCCTCGGTCATTTCCCCTCCTGACCAAACGTAGGTGTAAGAGCCAGCTGGCGCTACCGATACATTGATGCTACCGTTGCCCGACGGTGGCGTGCAAGTGGTGTTGGGTTGTGTCGTACCACTTATGTTGAAGTTGATGGGGTTGTCGTTGACCGTTATGGTTGAAGTTGCGGTACAGCCGTTGGCGCTGGTAACGGTAACGGTATAAGAGCCTGCTGGAATGTTGCTGATGTCTTCTGAGGTCTGACCTCCCGACCATACAAAGGTGTAAGGCACTGTTCCACCCGCAGGTGTGAGGTTGATGGAGCCGTTGGAGAGGCCGCATTGTGCATTCACCACCGTGTTGGTGGTGGTAAGGTTTGTTTGGGTTACCGTAGAAGATCCGGAAACAGTACCCGGACAATTACCGGTGGTTGAGGAGACGCTTTGTAAGGCGTATGTTCCTGGCTGTGTTACATTTAGGGTGTAAGGGTTGTCGCTGGTTGTGATGGCGGGTTGAGCCACACCGTTGATTCTGTATATAAACGTCCAGGGTCCGGTGCCTGTAAAAGTTACCGTAAGAGGAACCGGCGTTGAACTTCCATTGCATACTATACCGCTGCCGGAAATGGTAGCAGTGGGTGTGGGAATCACTTCAACGGTAGTACAGGATGGGGTGGGGTTGGCGTAACAAGCGTTGGAAGTAGTAACACAAAGTTGTGTTGTTCCTGGAGTAGGCCAAGTAAGGCTGACGGTGTTGCCGACGGGATCGGTAAATGTACCTAAAACCGGTGTTTGAGTCCAAGTATAGGTAGTTGCACCCGTAACGGTCGGCAAGGTGTAGGAGGTATTTGTACCCTGACAAACAGTTGCCGGTCCAGTAACTACTCCCGGGTTGGCGGGAGGGACGCCTACCGTTGAGCCGGAGAGCACATCGATGGCATAATCACATACCGAACCTCCACAGCCATCCATAACTATCCAATAAATTTGGCCGATGACAAAGTTGTTGGCCGTGAGGATGAATGGGTTGGTGGTGCATGCACATTGAAGGTCCATAGCCACCCACGGAGGTCCACAGCCTGCATAAATACCTCCCTGGAGGCCCGTATTGCCCTGCGGCGTGGTGTTGCATCCAGAAGGTGTTACCTGTATGGTAATGGAAGTGGAACCGGCATAGAAGGCAAACCACTCGTCGTTGTTCAAAGTCCAGCCAGGGCAACCCGGGAAACTCTGAGAGGTGTTGTTGTTGTTGATGGTGGCGCAGTAGCCGTCTAAGTTTTCACAAAGTATGGGCGCCTGAACGCAGTTGTTTCCTGGATCGGGAAAGCCTGGAGGAGGACATTGAGCTCTTAAGGAAAAGAAGGAAAAAAGCGAAAATAGGGCAATAAGGTAGTAATTGGCTTTCATGTTAACAGGTTTGACCGTACATTATGCTACACAGCACGGAAAAAAAAGCAATTTATTGCTAATTGTTCTTACAAACCTATTGTAACAATGTTTTTTCGACGAAATGACAAAATTTTCCATACCTCAAACCAGCCCACGCACACAAATGTTGTACCAAAACAAATCAGGGTTTCCATCATGGATATCGCTCCTAAATTGAAAATTCTTCTGACAGGAGGAAAATACAAAATGACGACCATCAGAACAGCTGCTATGGCTAAAATGACGTACATGATGTTGTTTTTGTAAAAAAGGGTACGGCGGATGGAATGTTCAAACGATCTGTTGGTGAGCGTAAGCAGAAGGTTGCTTGACATAAGGGTTGCAAATACAAAAGAACGTGTTTCGTTTTCGCTTTTACCCTGAGAAATGGCCAGATGGTACATGGCGAAAACGCCTGCAGTAATGGCTATTCCTTGTACAATACTCATAGAGAGCTCCCTCACGGTGAATAGTGGTTGGTTTTGCGGTCTTGGAGGTTTTTGCATTTGCCCTTTTTCTTCAGGCTCATTTTCAAAAGCCAAAGCGCAGGTAGGGTCCATAATAAGCTCCAGAAAGATCACGTGGATGGGTGTAAGCATGTGCAGATACGGCCAGCCAAATACCAAAGGCAAAACCACCACAAGAATAATCGGCAGGTGGATGCTGATGATGTAACGTATAGCTTTTTGAAGGTTGGCATAAATTTTTCTGCCCATACGCACCGCTTCTACCATGTGTTTCAGGTCGTCGTCGAGAAGTACCATAGAAGCGGCGGCTTTGGCAATTTCAGTGCCTTTTTTACCCATGGCAATACCTATTTGCGCTGATTTCAGGGCCGGGCCGTCGTTCACCCCGTCGCCAGTCATGGCCACCACTTCACCGTTTTTTTTCAATGTTTCCACGATTTTAAGTTTCGCATCGGGAAACATTCGGGCAAACACCACATTATCGCGCACAGCCTGTTGCCGTTCTTCCGCGTTCATGGCCATGAATGCCTCACCCGAACAAGCGGTTCCGGATCCAATGTTCATGCCGCTTTCCCGAGCGATGTTGAGTGCCGTTTCAGGATAGTCGCCGGTGATCATTTTTACTTTTATGCCGGCATCGTAAAATTGTTTAAAAACACCTTTTATGTTGGGCTTCGGCGGATCGTACAAGGCAAGCAACCCTTCGAAGTTCCAAACAAAGGCATCCTGTTTTTCAGGATAGGGCTCGCCCGAGTTCCAAGGAGCGCTGGAAACGCCCAAAACCCGGTAACCTTTCGAGGCCATTTCATGCGTTTTTTTCAATATTTCTGTTCGGTCAAGATCGGAAAGGTGTCTGCAAATCAACAGTATACGCTCAACAGCGCCTTTTCCTGCCACCACCATTTCATTTCCATCTTTTTTGTACAAATGGGTCATCATGGGCGGTACGCCTCCAAGGGGGTATTCGTGTGTAAAAACCCAATCTGGTATAACACGGTCAGCTTTATACGCTTCCAAAATGGCCTTTTCCATCGAATCAAAAGGTTCAACTTCACAGGCAAGTGCAGCGTAAAACAAACAGTCGCCCGGCTTGGCAAAATCCTGCACCTCAGCAACACGCATGATGTTTTGTGTGATCGTTCCGGTTTTGTCCAGACAAATGACGGTAGCTGAACCAAGGCTTTCCACGGTGCGAGGCTGTTTTACAAGCACCTTTTTTTTGGTCATTCGGTAGGCGCCAAGCGCCATAAAAGTGCTGAAAGCGACCGTGATTTCCTGAGGGATAAGAGCCATAGCAAAAGCCAGGGAATAAATCAGAGCAGGAATCCAGGCGCCTTCATATTTGAAATTTATGAAAAACACGATCACAAATGCAATCAGACCAGCAAATACCATCTGCCGTACAAAACGGTTGATCTGGATTTCCAATGGCGTTTTTTCAGCATCTATGGCTTCAATTGATTTGCCGAGTTTGCCAAATTCTGTCTGATTTCCAACAAAAGTCACCTCTGCCATTCCTTGTCCGGCAGCTACTGTGGTACCCTGGTAAACTTTGCCTTCTCCAGGTGTTTTGGCTACCGGGATGGATTCTCCTGTCAACACGGCTTCGTCAACACTAAGGTCATTCTGTTCCAAAACCAGGCCATCGGCTGCTATCCTTTCCCCTTCTGAAAACATCAAATGATCACCCACAACCACCTCATCGGTTGGTAAACGCATCGTTTTGCCATCCCGAAAAACGCGTGCAGTCGGCTGCGCAAAAGCCCTCAGCGCATTCAACGCTTTTTCACTGCGGTATTCCTGTATGAGTTCAATGGTAACCACAAACACCACCGATCCCACCATCATCCAAGCCTCGGCATGGTCTCCAAGGATGAAATACAATACACAACAAACCGCCAGCAACAGAAACATCGGCTCGGTAACTACTTCTTTCAGCATGTGCCATAAAGAACTTTTTGGCCTCAAATACAACATATTTCTGCCATATTTGGCGCGACTTTGCGCTACTTCGGATGTTGTTAATCCACTGTTATTTAGTTTGTTTTGCAATTTTATTTATTTAATATAATTAAAATTTAACTGTAATTAAGTCTTATTGCTATTATTTTTTGCCCGTTGCCCGTTGACTGCTAATCATTGACAACTGACCACTTTCTGAACGCTTCCATTGCTTCGTATTCGGCCAGTCCAAGTTGCCTGTATTGTCTGGCGGTGTCGCGGTTGCGGTCCTCGGCCCTTTGCCAAAACTCGCGTTTGTCTTCGCCAGGAAACGGAGGCTGGTCTTTTTGGCTTTGGTGCATAAAGATAGCCCTGCGTTTTTTGTCCAGCTCCATCGGACTCAACGGTACCACCATTTCGATTTCGTCGATAGCCCATTCGTGCCAGGCCCCCCGGTAAAGCCACAGCCAGCATTCTTTCATCCAGGGTTCATCGTACAGACGCCGGAACGCTTCAAATATGGCATCCAGACAAACCCTGTGGGTGCCGTGCGGGTCGGCAAGATCGCCAGCTGCGTACACCTGGTGGGGTTGGACATCTTTGAGTAGGTTGATGATGATTTGAATGTCTTCTTCACCAAGCGGCTTTTTACGCGTTCGCCCGGTTTCGTAAAAAGGCATGTCGAGAAAATGGATGTGCGCGTCGTCGAGCCCGCAAAAACGGGCGCCAGCACGGGCCTCGCCGCGACGTATAAGTCCTTTGATTCGCCGAACTTCATCGATGTCGGAAACATCGTGTTGTTTGGCATCAAGGACTGAAATCACTTCCTGGTATTTTTGGAGCGTTGCTTCGTCGTTTCCCTGAAATTCAAGCATAAATTCAAGGTATCGCCGGGCATCGTGGTCGTGAACGGCTATGTTGCCGGACGTTTGGTATGCTACATGTACATCGTGACCTTGCTCAACAAGTCGCAGGAACGTTCCACCCATGGAAATCACGTCATCGTCGGGGTGTGGACTAAAGATGATCACCCTTTTTTTTGCCGGAAGGGCTCTTTCCGGACGGTGCGTATCGTCGGCGTTGGGTTTGCCGCCGGGCCATCCTGTGATGGTGTGTTGAAGGCGGTTGAATATTTTGATGTTGATGTTGTTGGCGTTGTCGTATTCGATGGTTAGTTCGCTCAGGTGGTTTTCGCTGTAGTCTTCATCGGTAAGTTTAAGTATGGGCTTTCCGGTTTTTTGCGACAGCCAGATGACTGCTTTACACACCAAATCCTCCGTCCAGTTGCACATGCCCACCAGCCAGGGTGCTTTGAAGCGGGTAAGCTCAACGGCGGCGGAAGCATCCAATATCACTCTAACATTGTGGTGTTTTTGAAGGTAAGTGGCAGGAACACTCGAATGGACAGGGCCCTCCACAGCATCGCGTACAATGCCTGCCTTGTGGCTACCCCAGGCCATTAGGTAGATGGTACGTGCTTTCATGATGGTGCCTATGCCCATGGTTAGGGCACGGTAGGGCACATCTTCTTCACGGTTGAAATCTTTGATGGCGTCGCGCCGGGTCAGGCCATCGAGCCGAACCAGACGTGTTTGCGAGCTTTCCCAAGATCCCGGTTCGTTGAAGCCAATGTGTCCGGTGCGACCAATACCGAGCAATTGAATATCGAGCCCCCCGTATTGTTCCATCAAATTTTCATACTGTTCACAATAATCTTCTAACTTGTTGATGTGCAAGGTACCGTCGGGAATGTGTATGTTTTCAACGGGGATGTCGAGGTGATCAAAAAGGTATTCGTGCATGAAACGCACGTAACTCTGCCTTGCATCAGGCATCATCGGGTAATACTCATCCAGGTTGAAGGTGATGACGTTTTTAAAACTCAGCCCTTCTTCGCGATGCATACGAACGAGTTCTTCATACACTTTGATGGGAGAAGAGCCTGTAGCCAAACCAAGCACGATTTTTTCGCCATCCTGTTGTTTTTGGCGGATGGCAAGTGCTATCGAACGGGCGATGTGTTGGCTGGCTTCGCCCGAATTGTCCCAGATTTTAACAGGCAGGTTTTCCAAAGAACGCAGCTGGTATTTCAAAACAGTGGATACGGACATGTTTTCATATTTGGTGTGCAAGTTAGGGCTTGTTGGACAAGCAAACATAACCATCACAACAAAACAGACAGAAGGAAAACTGGATGAACGGAAATTGGCGGCGTTTTTCGAGGCAGTAAATCGGTCGTAAAAACAAACTTATTCCCAATGCGCTTCATCAAAAGTGATCCTGACTTTATCGTTGACCACTATGCCTGGTTCCGATACATGTTTGATGATCAAACAACCATTTTGCGCATCCCGTAATTTTTGGACTTGGTTGTTTACCCTGAATTTAAACACGCCGGGTTCGTTTGGTGGATACAGACTGAAGGTACCTAAGGTTAAGGTTTCAGCAGGTAATTCTATGCTGATCTCAAAAGTCATGGGTTCCATATCCGGGTTAACAACATTTTTAATACTGACAACCAGCAATGCTGTTGTGGATTTTAGTTGACTTTTATCGATGTCCCGGCGAATAAACATCTGGTTTTTGTCCATGGTGTTCGGATTGCCATCCGGTGACTTGCAGGTGGTTCGGTCCGGCACGCCTGGGTTTGGCAACGGCGGTCGCTGCGGTGGCGAGCAGGTATTGCAGGCCAACGCAGCGAACATCGTTAAAATAAGCACTTTCGGCATGGTTTATTTAATGTCCATTTTATCTGTGGTAACCGAAGCTATGTAACATTCTACAGCTTCGATGCCGATGCTGGCGTTGGCGGCGTCTTTGCCTTCTACAG
>JBBSDH010000224.1:0-6798 GCA_038249605.1 Chitinophagales bacterium
AAGATGTCCTTCCAACCGTCGTTGTCCATGTCGAGCATAAGGGCGCCCCAGCTCCAGTCGGTTGCTTCGGCATCGGCCAAACAAGCGATGTCTGAAAACGTGTTGTCGCCGTTGTTGAGCTGTAACGTGTTGCGGGTAAACTGTTTGTAATATCCCGTTGCGTTGGAATAGCGGAAGCGGTCGGGACTGTCGAACGATGTGGTGGTTTTGATCCTCCGATCGGGTTCCGGCAGCATGTCGGTTACAAAAATATCGGGATAGGCGTCGTTGTTGATGTCGGCCATGTCGGCTCCCATACTGGCTGCGCTGATGTGGCGCATTTGTTTTTCCAGTTCTTCGGAAAAGGTGCCGTCGCCTTGGTTCATGTACAAATAATCGCGTTCAAAAAAGTCGTTGGAAACGTATATGTCGTCCCAGCCGTCGTGGTTGATGTCGCCCACGGTGACGCCGAGTCCGAATGCGATCACGCTGCCAAGGATGCCGGCTTTTTCGCTGACATCAACATACTTGCAGTTGTCGTTGCGCAAAAGTTTGTGGCCGCCCAAGCTGTCGCGGGTGTAACGCAGGTTTTTGCGCAGGTCGAAAGAACCGATGGGTCGGAAGGAGTTGTTGAGGATGTAGCAGTCGAGGTCGCCGTCGCGGTCGTAATCGAAAAAAGCGGCATGTGTGGTGAGTCCGCGGTCTGCAAGGCCATATTCGATGGCTTTGTCGGAAAAATGGGGTACATCGCCGCCCTCGTTGATGAACAGTTCGTTTTCACGGCTGAACGACTGGGCTTCTTTTTCTTCGGAACGCGGATTGCCGGAATTGCACACATAAATATCGAGCAAACCGTCGCCATTCACATCGGCCATGGCTACGCCGGTAGCCCAGGACCCTTTACCGGTGATGCCGGCTTTTTCGCTGATGTCTTCAAACTTCAGGTTTCCCCGGTTGAGGTAAAGTTTGTTTTGGCCCATGTTGGAGGAAAAAAACACGTCGGGCAAACCGTCGTTGTTCACATCGCCTATGGCTACACCGCCGCCGTTGTAAAAATTGCGGTAGCGGTAAATGTTGAAATCGCGGTTGTATTCCAGGTCGTTGCGGAAACCGATGCCGGTTTCTGAGGAGGGCAGGAGTGAAAACAGCGTACCGGGAGTTTCAGAATTGTTTTTGCATTTCACAGCCGCGAAGGCGGCCAAAATCAAAAATAGAAAGGGAAGTTTTTTCACGTAGCATGCACGGTTAAGGTGCAAAAGTAGCGAAGTGGGACTTGCCTTCCAACCAATCCACGTAATCTACTGATCCGAGGCGAAATTTGAACCCTGTGGATTTGTTTTTGCTCCATTGGTGTTCGATTCGGCAGAAAAACGGCAGCGCTTCGGCGGTCCACTCCGGAAGCAATACCGGTTGGAATCGGAAGGCAGTTTGAAAACCTGGACTTGTCGCCGGTGTGTCGGCTTGTTTGCTACCGGATAAAAGGGTGTGCAAATGAAATCCTGCTCCGGTATTTTTCAGAGGCAAATCCTTGTTTTGTGCTTTTGCAAAAAAACTGCAAAGCAGGCAAATCAGGAAAAAGAAGTGTGTTTTATTCCGGTTTCCTGCCTTCATACATTTCAAATTTTTGGAAACTGCATTCCAGGGCACCGTTGAAAAGGGTGATGCGTTTGGAAGGACGCAATCCGACCTGTTTAAGCGCTTCGCGGTTGGAAGAAATAAGCCAGGCGTTCCAGCCTGCCCAGTTTTTTTTGAACCGGTCGCCAATGCTGCGGTAAAACGCTGCGGTATCATCCACAAGCATCCTTTCGTCGTAAGGTGGATTGGCGATCAAAGTGCCGGGTAAGCCATCGGGCGCTGTAAGTTTTTCGAAAGCTATTTTTTCAATGCGTATGTCGTTTTCAAGTCCGGCCGACACCACATTCATGGCTGTGGTATTGCGTGCGCGACCATCGATGTCGGAAGCGAGGATGGTGTGTTCGAAAGGTGCAATGCGCTTTTCGGCTTCTTCCTTAATGTCTTTCCACAGATCGGTATCGGCGTCGGGCCATCGCAGGAAACCGAAATGATTTCGTTTAAACTGCACGGGAATGTTGCGGGCAATCAATGCAGCTTCGATGGGAATGGTACCGCTGCCACACATGGGGTCAACAAACGGGCCGAGGCCATTCCAACCGCTTAGTTTGACCAATCCTGCTGCCAAAACTTCATTCATGGGTGCATCTACCGTTTCCTTGCGGTAACCACGTTTGAACAATGGCTCGTCGCTGGCGTCGAGCAGGATGTTCCCGCTGGTTCCCTGTATGTGGATGTGGATGCGCAGGTTGGGGGAAAGTTGTTGTACGTTCGGCCTGCTGTTGTAGCGGTCGCGAAACTGATCCACCACCGCGTCTTTGGCGAGTAAGGAGGCATATTTGGAATGGCGGAACACTTCACCAGAGATCACGGCATCAACAGCAAGGGTATCTTTGATGCCCATGTAAAGGCTCCAGTCTACATCGCGTACGGCATCATACAAATCGCGTTCGCTGAATGCGTCGAATTCGTGGAGGTGAACCAAAATACGCAGTGCTGTGCGCAATTCGTAGTTTGCGCGGTACAACAAACGTTTGTCGCCTTCAAAGGCCACGGCGCGTTTAAGTTCACGGATGCCCGTGGCGCCGAGTTGGCGCAATTCGTCGGCGAGAACGCCTTCGAGTCCGGCCTGGGTTTTGGCGAGGAGGTAATAATGGTTCACAGTTTTCCCGAGGTAATTTTTTGTTCCAGTGTTTTTGATGGACTGATGGATTGTGCTTTTTGCCAGTAATCCCTGGCTTTGTCGCGTTCACCGAGGTAGAAAATGGCATCGCCGTAATGTTCGAGCAGACCGGCATGTTGCATGCCGCCTTTGTTCATTACGGCATCCATGCGGCTTTTGGCGCCTTCGAAATCTTTTTTTCCGATGCGTGAGACGGCTATTTGGTCCACCAGATCAAGCCGAAGTGCCGGTTGGTTGGCGCTCATGAGCATCGCTTGTTCGAGTTGGTTGAGGGCATCGTCGTAACGGCCTTTGGTATTGGCGGCTTTGGCGTAAAAAAAATAGGCGCGAGGCTGGTTGGGGAAAGCGTCTATGGCTAGTTCGCCGGTTTGCAAAAGTTCATCTGTTTTGCCCTGGTTGTCGAGGATGTCGAGTGTGTTTTCCCAAACGCTGAAAACACCGGGATTGAGCTTGATGCACTGCTGGTATTTGGCCAGTGCTGCATCGGGTTGGTTGGCATAAAAGTACAGGTCGCCGGAAAGGCTCCATGCTTTGGCATCGTCGGGGTGGGCTTTTTCGAGCAGTTCGCCAAGTTCGAGCAAATTTTCAACCAAATCGGCATCGCTGGTTTTTTCCAATTTTTCAAAATAGGGTAAAATCTCCTTGATTTTGGCATCGAGGTCAACATTGGGATCGGCGAAAAGTGGTTTCAACGTATTGAGGTAAGCCGCATCGGTGGAATTGCTGGATTTGGTTACGGCGGCGAGTTTGGCCACAGGATCGTAAGGGTCCATGCGAAGGATTTGTTCGTAGGTTTGCCGTGCAGCCACTTGGTTGCCGATGGATTTGTAAAATTCGGCCAAACGGTGCTTGTATTCGGTTTCGGCCGGGTAGGCTTCACAAAGGCGCACCAGTTCAGCAGCAGCTTTTTTCATGTCACCCATACCGATATAAATCACGTGTTTTTTGCTGGCTGTTTCTTCCGTAACACCGGTAAGCTTTTCGAGCCTGTCGAGGGCTTTAAGGCCTCCTTTGGGGTCGCCAGAAAGCACGTCGAGGTAAGCAAGGCGCTGGTAAAATTCTGGTATTTTCGGATAACGTTTGGTGAGATCTTCGTAAATCCGGACGGCATCTTCGGTGCGCCCGGTTTGTTCAAACAAATCGGCCTGAAAGATGGCATACCACTCGTTGGCCGGCTGGAGTTTAACGGCTTTGGCGATGCTTTCCTGTGCTCCCATAAGGTCTTTAACCAGGTATTGGGTACGAGAAAGGCTGTACCATGCCGCATCGTTCGAAGGGTTGTCGTACAGGAATTTCTGGAAAAGTTCGGTTGCCTTTTCATTTTTGCCCAGCATGCGTTCCCTTTCGGCATTCACGAAAAGGCTTTGGCGTTCCACTTCGGCTTCGGGTACTATTTTAGCCTGTCCGCCGATGGTATTTTGGGTAAAAGCAGAAAATGGCAAAACTGTTACTAAAATAACCAGCAGCCCTAACAGGCATTGTTTTTCAAAGCCATTTTTTTCACTACGTTTCTTTTGTTGAGGTGTCACCTGCTCGTGCCTCGCAGATGACACCTCAACAAAAGCGCCGGCCACTTCGGACTTCGGACTTTGGATTTCGGACTTTTTCATGTTTCAGCGTTTCGAAAAATTGGAATAATCGCCCAGATTAAGCTCGTATTTTGAACCGATGTAGCGGCTTGCATTGCCGATCATGGTGTGTTCGAGTACGGCGTTGCGGATAACAGATTTGTTCTGGATGATGCTGTTGCTGATAACAGTATTTTCCACGGTAGAGTTGTGTCCGACGCTGACATGTGGCCCGATGACCGCATTGCGAATCACGGCATTGTCGCCTACGAAACAAGGCGGAATGATGACGCTGTTTTCCACCGTGGCTGATTTTGAGACCAGGTCGGTATCGCGGTGAAATTCGAGCATACGTTCGTTGGAGTACAGGATTGCGTCTTTGTTGCCACAGTCCAGCCACTCCTCGATGTCGCCTGTACGGAATTGCATGCCTTCATTTTTAAGCATTTCGAGGGCGGTAGTAAGCTGGAATTCGTTTTTTTCCTTAATTTCGTTGGTGATGATGTGTTGCAGTGTATCGCGCAATCTTTCTCCTTCCCGAAAATAATAGATACCCACGATGGCCATATCGGAGACGAAGGTTGTGGGTTTTTCCACCAATTCAACGATGATGCCTTCGTTGTTGAGTTTCACTACACCGAACGATGAAGGATCCTTCACTTTTTGCACCCAGATGACGCCGTCGTCCTCGGGATCGAAGGTGAAATCGGCTTTGAAAAGGGTATCTGCAAAAGCGAGCATGCAGGGGCCATTCAAACTTTCGCGGGCACAATAAATGGCATGACCTACGCCCAAGGCTTTTTCCTGGTGGTACAGTTTGCCTTTGGCGCCCAGTTTTTCGGCTATGTAGATCAGTTCGCGTTCCACTTCCGGGCCGAAGTCGCCGATGATGAAAGCGATTTCCTCAATAGGACCTTCGTAAGATGTGGCCAGCGATTCCACCAGTCTTTGGATGATGGGTTTGCCGGCGACAGGAATAAGTGGTTTGGGAACGGTAAGCGTATGCGGGCGCAAGCGTGTTCCTTTGCCGGCCATGGGGATTATAATTTTCATAATTTTCGATTTAGAGGTTTTAAGAGATGTTTTTTGCGATTATTGAACCCCTGTGCTTCCGAAACCGCCTGCGCCGCGGGAGGAGTCGTTGAGTTCATCCACGGGTTGCCATTCGATGCGTTCGTATCGGGCAATGACCATTTGAGCGATGCGTTCTCCGTGTTCGATGGTTTGGATTTCATCGGACAAATTGATGAGGATGCATTTGATTTCTCCACGATAATCGCTGTCGATGGTACCGGGTGTATTCACGAGGCTGATGCCGCGTTTGATGGCCAGTCCGCTGCGCGGTCGGATTTGTGCTTCAAAGCCCTCGGGAAGTTCGATAAACAAGCCTGTTGGGATCAGGGTACGGCCAAGTGGCGGCAAGGAAATGGGGTGGGTGAGGTTGGCACGCAAGTCCATGCCCGCGCTGCCTGATGTTTCGTATTGCGGCAGGTCGAATGAAGACTGGTTGATGATTCGGACGTTCAAGGTAAATAAAATTTTGCACAAAAGTAGTTCAATGTTGCCATAACGAGACGCTTGTTTAATTTTAGGCCATGAATCGAATACCTCCACACCTGCTGCGCCAGCTGTTGTTTTTGCTGCTCATCTTTCTTCTTGCGGTTGTATTGGTTTACCCGTTGTATCCATACATACCTGCATTGATGGGCGCTTACACTTTGTACGTTATTTTGTCGCGTCCGATGAAATGGTTGACCTACCAAAAGCGATGGCCTGTGGTGGCGGCTGCACTGGCCCTAATTTTACTTTCTTTTGTGGTATTGGCCATCCCAATGGGCTTTATTTACCATATTATCCAAAGCAAGCTCAGTGAAACCGTGTTGAAAACGCCTGCTTTGCTGGAAAACTTGCTTTTGTTTGTACAACGTTTGGAAGGTAAGTTCAATGTAGAGTTGCTTACGGTCGAAAACCAGCAAAATTTCAACCAATGGGTCGTTAACGAGGTGAGGAATCTTGTTCAGGCGACCCTTGGAGGATTGCTTACCCTGCTGCTGGCTTACCTGTTGTTGTTCTTTTTCCTCATCAACCAGGATCGATTGGACGAAGCGTTCAATCTGCTTTTGCCCTTGCGCGACGACAATGCCTTGTTTGTAAAAAAGCAGGTGAATGGGCTGGTGTTGTCCAATGCAGTGGGAATCCCCATGTTGGGCATACTCCAGGGATTGGCAGGCCTGATTGCTTATTGGATTGCAGGCGTACCGGATATGTGGCTGTGGTTTGCCATAACCTGCATTTCAGGAATGTTACCGGTTATCGGCGTCGCTTTTGCTTATGTTCCACTCGCCGTGGTTACCTACAGCGCAGGCGATCCGGTAAAAGCGCTGATACTTTTGCTTTACGGTTTTTTCATCATCGGCTCAGCCGACAATATTGCACGCATGTGGCTGCAAAAAAAAATCGGCGATACCCACCCGCTTATTACCTTTTTTGGGGTTA